>NZ_LMKI01000011.1:0-93413 GCF_001421425.1 Pseudomonas sp. Leaf15 | reverse complement strand
CCGATGGTAGTGTGGGGTTTCCCCATGTGAGAGTAGGTCATCGTCAAGATTAAATTCCGAAACCCCTGATTGCTAACGCAATCAGGGGTTTTGTTTTGGGCGGTCGAAAAGCGCCAGGCTACTTCAAAGCCTCCGCGCCTTGATCAGCTCAATCGGCACCCTCCAGGTTGCCATCCTCACACGCACCCTGCACAACACTGGAGGGGCATCGGAGTGATCGCACTTCCGGGTTTGAGGCCTTTTTCGAGCACTAACTCAGTGCTTGTCTGACAAAACAGCATGCCGTTGGGGAAATCGATGCAAAGTGTTTCTGCATTTTTGGTAAGGTGCAGCACATTTTCACAAGGATGGATATTTCACCCGCAGGATGCGGCGTCGACCTTCTTCAACGAGATGCTGTAGAAATGCCTGAACCGATACCGATCAAGGATCACGAAAAAGAAAACCGCCTGGTCAACAAGCGCTTGCTCGCCTGCGCATTGTTGGTGATTGGTATTACTTGCGCCTTGGTCGGGCGCATGTATTTCCTGCAGGTGGTGCAGTACGACTATCACTCGACGATTTCCGAGAACAACCGGGTCCATGTACTGCCGATAACGCCGACGCGCGGGCTGATTTATGACCGCAATGGCGTGGTGCTGGCCGACAACCGTCCCAGCTACAACCTGACCATCACTCGTGAGCGCACCACTGACCTCAAGGGCGAGCTGGACGCTATCGTCAGCCTGTTGCACTTACCCGCCGAAGACCGCGCGGTATTCGACAAGGCGTTGAAGCAAGCGCGTCATCCGTTTGTGCCGGTGACGCTGTTCTACGAATTGACCGAAGAGCAGATTGCCGTGCTGGCCGTTAACGAGTTCCGCTTGCCGGGCGTCGACGTCGAACCGCAGTTCGTGCGGCATTACCCGTTGGGCGCGCATTTTGCCCACTCGATTGGCTACGTTGGTCGAATCAACGAAAAGGAATCCAAGGCCCTCGACTCTGTGGAGTACCGCGGCACCCAGTCCATCGGCAAGACCGGTATCGAGCGTTTCTACGAGTCCGAGCTGCATGGCCATGTCGGCTATGAAGAGGTCGAGACCAACGCTCAGGGCCGGGTGTTGCGCGTGCTCAAGCATACCGACCCGATACCCGGCAAAAACATCGTGCTGAGCCTCGACGTCAAGCTCCAGGAAGCCGCGGAAGAGGCCTTGGGCGATCGCCGTGGTTCGGTAGTGGCCCTCGACCCGCAAACCGGCGAAGTGCTGGCCATGGTGAGTAAGCCGAGTTTTGACCCGAATCTGTTCGTCACCGGCATCAGTTTCAAGGAATATGCCGCGCTGCACGACTCCATCGACCGGCCGCTGTTCAACCGTGTGCTACGCGGGCTTTATGCGCCCGGCTCGACCATCAAGCCGGAAGTGGCCATCGCCGGCCTCGACAGTGGCGTGGTGACCGCGCAAACCCGAGTGTTTGACCCCGGTTACTACCAACTGCCCGACTTTGACCACAAATACCGCAACTGGAACCACAGCGGTGATGGCTGGGTGGACATGGACGCAGCCATCATGCGCTCCAACGACACCTACTTTTACGACCTGGCCCACAAGCTGGGTATCGATCGCCTGCACGACTACCTGGCCGAGTTCGGCCTCGGTCAGAAAGTCTCCCTCGACATGTTCGAAGAATCAGCCGGCCTGATGCCTTCCCAGGCCTGGAAGCGTGCGACGCGCCGTCAGCCCTGGTTCCCGGGCGAAACTGTGATTCTCGGCATTGGCCAGGGCTATATGCAGGTCACGCCTTTGCAATTGGCCCAAGCCACTGCATTGATCGCCAACAAAGGTGTGTGGAACCGGCCGCACCTGGCCAAGACCATCAACGGCGTGCCGCCGGTGGACGAAAACCCGATGCCTAACGTGGTGCTCAAGGATCCGCGTGATTGGGAGCAGGTCAACCACGGCATGCAACTGGTGATGCACGACCCGCGTGGTATCGCCCGTGCGGCAGCCGCCGGTGCTCAATATAGGATCGCCGGCAAGAGTGGTACGGCGCAGGTGGTGGCGATCAAGCAGGGTGAGCGCTATAACCGCAACAAGACCCTGGAGCGCCATCGCGACAACGCCTTGTTCGTCGGCTTTGCGCCGGCCGAACATCCGAAAATCGTGATCTCGGTGATGATCGAAAACGGCGAGGCCGGTGGCCGCGTGGCAGGCCCGGTAGTGCGGCAGATCATGGACGCCTGGCTGCTTGACCAGGAAGGCCATCTCAAGCCGCAATATGCGACACCCGCCAAGGCGCCCGGTGACCCGCACGTCTAGTCAAGTCTTCCACTCATCCCAGTGCTCTACGCCTGCGTAAGCAAGCCAGGGCACGTCATGGGCCGTCCAGATGTGCGAGGTGGGCCGCACGCCAGGGTCATCATCCAGCGTCGCCACCCGCACAATCACATGGGGCTGATGCCCACGCTCAGCCATCAGGTGTGAGCCGCAGCGCGAGCAGAAATGCCTGAGCTTGCCCGGTGACGATTCAAACGACGACAGCAGCGCCTCACCCTGCATCCAGCGAAAGTGCTCGCGCATCACCCCGGCCGTGGCCACGAATGCGGCTGCATGCACCTTGCGGCAACTGTCGCAATGGCAGTGGCTGATGGGCATGTCCAAGCTGTCAATTTGATAGCGCACGGCTTTGCAGAAGCAACTTCCATTCAGCGGGTCAGTCATACACGTATTGCCTGATTAAGGACGGGGACAATCATCATTGCTTACAACCTGAGGTTGCGCATTGTTTGTTGTCGCCTACTGTCAATGGAGGAGGTGACTTATGCACGTGTTAGATCGCATCGAACGAAAAGTCCTGCTCAACGTACCACGCAAACAAATCTGGGAAGCGCTCACCAATGCCGAGCAATTTGGCGAGTGGTTCGGGATCGCCCTCAAGGGTAAAACCTTTACCGCTGGAAAAACCATCGAGGCGCCGATCACCTACCCAGGCTACGAACATGTGGTGTGGAAGGCCGAAATCGTGCGCATCCTGCCCCAAACCTTGTTCTCGTTCAAATGGCACCCTTACGCTGTCGAAAAGGGCGTCGACTACGACCACGAAACACCGACACTGGTGGAATTCACCCTCGAAGACCGTGCGCCCGGCATCCTGCTGCGGGTAGTCGAATCCGGTTTTGACGCAGTGCCCGGAGCCCGTCGCCAAAAGGCCTTCAGGATGAATTCCCGAGGCTGGGACGAGCAAATGGGCAACATCGAAAATTACCTGAACCAGGCACGCCGCGCCTGACCCAAACGGGCATCGTGAAGATGCCCGTTCTCATTGCTGTCAGACGCCTTGAGTCCACTGCTGAGTCAGCGATGGGCAAATCCGCTGACTCCCAGGTTATTGCGTATTTAGAAATCCACCGTCGCCGAGAACTTGGCCACACGTGGATCACCTTGGGTCAGGTAACCGCCCAGCGCCGATTCCCAGTATTTGGTATTCGCCACGTTCTCCACCGTCGCGCCCAGGCTTACATCACGCTGGGCCACCTTGAAGTTGTAGCGGGCGCCCACATCGAAGCGATTCCAGGCCGGCAGGCTGAGGTTGTTCGCCGCATCGGCGTACTGGCCGCCGGTACGCAGCATACGGCCATTGACGCTCACGCCTTGCAGGCCCGGCACATCCCAATCCACGCCGGCATTAAGTTGGAACGACGGCACGCCAATGGCGCGGTTGCCGTCGTTGGCGCCGTTTGCCGTGCCGTTGACTTCGGTGTGGATGATCGTCGCGCCGCCCAGCAGGCGCAAGCCGCTGACGGGTTCGCCGAAGACGTTCAGCTCCACACCTTTGTTGACTTGCTCGCCCTGGAAGACAAAGGTCGCGGTGCCGTCCCCATTCAGCTGGGAAAAACCCTGGGTCGGCTGTTCGATTCGGTACACACCCAACGTTGCGCCGTAGGTGCCCATGTCGACCTTGACGCCGGCCTCGGTCTGTTTCGAGCGCGCGGGTGCAAACGTCTGGTTGGCGTTGGTCACGATGGCGCTGCTGAAGGTAGACGGTGCAGTCGGCCCTGACGCCAGGCCTTCGATGTGGTTGGCGTAGAGCGACACATGCTCCCACGGCTTGAACACCAGGCCATACACCGGCGTGGTGATGCCCTTGGCGTAGTTGGCCGTGCGTGTGCCGGTGCCGTAGGCGTAGCCCTGAACCACCAGCTCCTGACGACGCAGGCCGGCGGTGAACAGCAAGCGGTCATCCATAAAGCCGAAGGTATCCGACACCGCCGCGCTGCGGGCGAAGGTCTTGGCGGTGATGCCGGGGTCGTTCAGGTCGCTGCCGGAGGTGAAACCGCCTTTGGCCGGGGCCGTCACGTCAGCCGGGTTGTAGATGTTGGTCGGCTGGCTGCCGGAGGCAAAGTCAAAGGCGTTGCGGGTCTGAGTCCAGATGCCGGTCAAGCCGAGGTTCAATGTGTGGCTGACAGCGCCGGTCTGGAATTTGCCGTTCAGGCCGGCCATCAGGCTGGTGTTGTCTTCCTGATGCGCAATGTTCGAGCCGCTGACCGTGGCATTGCCCAGTGTGTCCCTCAAGGTCACCGACGAATAGCGGCCCAGCTCATTGGTGTGCTTGGCGCCGCCGGCGATGTAGGCGGTCCAGTTATCGTTGAGGTCATACTCGCCGCGCAACATGCCGAAGGTGTCTTCCAGGCTGGTGGTGCCCCAGTTCGGCGCGTAGTTGGTGTCGGCCGACGGCGCATTCGGGATATGGGTCAGCCCGCTGCCGAGCAACACCGTGTTGCGTCCGCCATTGACTTGCTGCTTCTGATAAACAAAATCGCCGGACACCCGCAGGGCATCGCCGCGATAGTCCAGGCCGACCGAGAACAGCTTCGAACGCTGGCTTTCGTCGTCGATGGCGGTGTCGCCTTCGCGCTGGGAAATATTCACCCGCGCGCCAAAACGGTTGTCTTCGCCGAAGCGCTGGCCGATGTCCAGGTGTTCACCCACCCGGCCATCACTGCTGATATCGGTGCTCAAACGGCGCAAAGGCACATCATCAGCGCGCTTGGGTTGCAGGTTGACGCCGCCGCCGATGCCGGAGCCGCTGGGTGTGACGCCGTTGATGAACGCGTTGGGGCCTTTAAACACTTCAACCCGTTCCAGGGCATCGGTGGACATGATCTGGCGCGGCAGGATGCCGTACAAACCGTTGAACGAAATATCGTCGCCGTTGAGCGGCAGGCCACGAATCACAAAGGCTTGAGCCTGGTTCGCATAGCCCGACGCCTGGCGCACGGACGAGTCATTGAGCAACACATCGCCGACGGTTTGCGCATGCTGCTCGCGGATCAACTTTTCGGTGTAGGAGGACATGCTGAACGGCGCGTCCATGATGTCCTGGTTACCCAGCACGCCCAACTGGCCGCCGCGCGCCACCTGGCCACCGGCGTAAACCGGCGGCAATGCATTCGGTGCAGGTGCGTCGGCGCTGACAGTGGTGGCCCCCAATTCCAGTGTATTGCCGTCCGGGCGGTTGTTGGCATCTGGGGTTGCCGCATGGGCAGCCAGGCTCAGGGAGCAGCAAAGGGCAAGCAGGGTAGGGCGAAACGGCGCAGAAATTTGGTTGCAGGTGGGCATGGTCGATCCGGACGGCGAACCGTCAATGTGAGGAAAAGGGCAACAACGTTGCGCTTCCTCACTGCGCGGATACGACTCCGGCGCGAATGATAGTAATTGTCATTAATATTCCGCAACCAGTTTATGAAATCGTTGTCCGCGCAGGCGTGAGCTGCCGACCAGCGGCGGCAAAGGTGCGTGCGGCAGACGCGTCTTCGGCGACCTGGGCAAGAGCGATGGATCAGGCGCTGAGTACAAACGCAAAGGTAAATGCCATCGCCCATCGCGTTTGCCCGGATGCCGGGTAGAATCACGCCCTGAAAGCGATTCCTGAGGTGCGGTACGGTGGATTTACAGCAGGGTTTTGTCCTGACCCGGCATTGGCGCGACACGGCGGCGGGCACGGAGGTCAGTTTCTGGCTGGCCACCGACCAGGGCCCACGGTGCGTGCGCCTACCTGCGCAAACCTCGGTGATGTTTATCCCGGAGGCCCATCGCAAGCCCCTCGACTGGCTGCTCAAGGGCGAGCGCGACATCGAACTGCGCCCGTTGCAGTTGTGCGATTTTCACCATCGTCCCGTCCTTGGTCTCTACACCCGCCAGCACCGCCAGTTGATGGACCTGGAAAAGCGCCTGCGCGCCGCCGGTGTCGACGTCTACGAAGGCGACGTGCGCCCGCCCGAGCGTTACATGATGGAGCGCTTCATCACCGCGCCCGTGTGGTTCGGCGGCACGCCGGATGCGAGCGGCACCTTGCTTGACGCGCAGATGAAGCCCGCGCCGGACTACCGCCCGCCGCTCAAACTGGTGTCCCTGGACATCGAGACCACCGCCCAAGGCGATCTGTATTCCATTGCCCTGGAAGGCTGCGGTGAGCGCCAGGTATATATGCTCGGCCCGCCAAACAAAACCGATGCAGTGGACTTCAAGCTCGACTATTGCGACACCCGCGCCCAACTGCTCGAACGCCTCAACCAATGGCTGGCCGCCCACGACCCCGATGCAATCATCGGCTGGAACCTGGTGCAATTCGACCTGCGCGTGCTCCACGAACATGCCCAGCGTCTCAACGTACCGCTGCTGCTTGGCCGTGGCGGTGAGGCCATGGCCTGGCGCGAACATGGCAGTCGCAATCACTACTTCGCCGCCGCAGCCGGGCGGCTGATTATCGACGGCATCGAGGCCTTGCGTTCGGCCACCTGGAGTTTTGAATCCTTCAGCCTGGAAAACGTCGCGCAAACCCTGCTGGGAGAAGGCAAGGACATCTCCACGCCGTACCAGCGCATGGACGAAATCAACCGCATGTTCGCCGAGGACAAGCCCGCATTGGCGCGCTACAACCTCAAGGACTGCGAGCTGGTCACGCGGATTTTCGCCAAGACCGAACTGCTCAAGTTCCTGCTCGAACGCGCCAGCGTCACCGGGCTGCCGGCCGACCGTAATGGCGGCTCGGTGGCGGCGTTCACGCACCTGTATATGCCGCTGATGCACCGTCAGGGCTTTGTCGCGCCGAACCTGGGCGACAAACCGCCCCAGGCCAGCCCTGGCGGGTTCGTGATGGACTCGCGTCCCGGCCTCTATGAATCGGTGCTGGTGCTGGACTACAAAAGCCTTTACCCGTCGATCATCCGCAGTTTTCTCATCGACCCGGTGGGCCTGGTCGAAGGCCTCAAGCACCCGGACGACAGCGAGTCGGTAGAGGGCTTTCGCGGTGCACGTTTTTCCCGCACCCGGCATTGCTTGCCATCGATTGTCGCGCGGGTGTCCGAAGGCCGCGAAGTGGCCAAGCGTGAACATAACGCGCCGTTGTCCCAGGCCCTTAAAATCATCATGAATGCATTTTACGGCGTGCTTGGCTCCAGCGGCTGCCGGTTTTTCGATACACGGCTGGCGTCTTCGATCACGATGCGTGGGCACCAGATCATGCGCCAGACCCGCGAGCTGGTCGAAGCCAAGGGGTATGACGTGATCTACGGCGACACCGATTCCACCTTCGTCTGGCTCGGCAGCGCGCATACGGCGGATGACGCCAGCCGCATCGGCCGCGAACTGGTGCAGCACGTCAACGAGTGGTGGCGCGCGCATCTGCACAACGAATTCGGCCTGCAAAGCGCTCTGGAGCTGCAATACGAAACCCACTTCAGCCGCTTCCTCATGCCGACCATTCGCGGCGCCGAGGAGGGCAGCAAAAAGCGCTATGCGGGCTTGGTGGTACGCGGCGACGGCAGCGAAGAAATGGTCTACAAAGGCCTGGAAACCGTGCGCAGCGACTGGTCGCCCCTGGCCCGGCAATTCCAGCAGGAACTCTATCAGCGCATCTTCCATCGCCAACCGTATCAAGACTACGTGCGCGACTATGTGCGGCGTACCTTGAGCGGCGAACTCGACGACCTGCTGATCTACCGCAAACGCCTGCGCCGCCCACTCGACGACTACGAGCGCAACGTGCCGCCGCACGTGCGCGCCGCACGCCTGGCGGATGAATACAACGACCGCCAGGGGCGCCCGCGCCAGTACCAGCGTGGCGGCTGGATCAGCTATGTGATCACGGTCAACGGCCCGCAGCCGCTGGAAGTACGCCAGGCGCCTATCGACTATGACCACTACGTCACCCGGCAATTGCAGCCGGTGGCCGATGCGATCCTGCCGTTCGTAAATGATGATTTCGGCACGCTGGTCGGCGGGCAAATGGGCCTGTTTTAAAACGCTTGCCTGCACGTGGGGCGAGCCTGCACTCTTGGCCTCTGACGACACCCTCGACGGCGCAGCTTCCCATGACTCAGATCAATTTGACCGGCAGCACGGTCGAACTCCAGCCCCTGCAACGCGAGCACAAGACCGCCTTGCTTGAAGCGGCTGCCGACGGGCGCAAGCGCAACTCGGTGCGGTTCAGCATCATCGATTCGGAATGGCCGCAGGTGAAGGCCAGCTTGCAGGCCAAGTTGCGGCGCTAAGGAGATACCGCCCATGTACACGCTCTACGGCATCGACGAATCCGGTTCCTGCATGATCGAAATCGCCCTGCAGCGTTGCGCGGTGCCGTGGCGGCGAATCGACGCCAGTTCCTGGGAAGACAGCGAAGGCAGCGACGCCCTGGCCCGCATCAACCCACTCAAACAAATCCCCACGTTGGTGACGCCCGAGGGCCAGGTGCTGACCGAAAGCGCCGCGATCCTGATCCACCTGGGCCTGGAGTTTCCCGCCTCCGAGCTGCTTGCCGGCAACCGTGCGCAGATCCTGCGCGGGCTGGTATACATCGCCGCCAATTGCTATTCGGCGGTCGGTATCATCGACTACCCGCAACGCTGGCTAGGCAATGTGGATGACGCCGCACAGGCGCAACTGGTCAGCGGCACGCGCCGTTACCTGCACCAGGCCTGGGTGGTGTTCGCCGAGCAGTTTGCCGACCAGTTGTTCGCCCCCGGCAATGTGCCGAACGCCCTGGGCATTATGGCGGCCGCGGTGTCGCGTTGGGACGCGGCGCGGGAGGTGTTGAACAACCTCGCGCCAGGCTTTGCCCAAACGCTGGCGCGGGTGGATGCCGACCCGGTGGTGGCGCCAGTGTTTGCGCGGCATTGGCCGCAATAGAGCGCCTCGTAATGGTTCCGCAATCAGAAGAAACAATGACTGATAACCCCATTCGAGCCCTTGCGTGGCAGGCTTCCTGACCTACGCTTCTTAACGAGGTGTAGGAATCATCCTTGAAATTGACTGTCGCAGACATGAAACTCAAGAACCCTGCATGGAATTCAAAGGAGGTGCGCATGCTCATCCGGTCGCTGACCCTGGCTACCTTGATGGCTTTTACGGGGCCGCTGTTGGCCGCGGATGATATCAACCCACTCAAGCAGGACTTGAACAAGTCCCGCCCACTGGTGGTGGTGGAACTTGATTCCGGCAACGAAACATTGGCGACCCTCAAGAAACAGCTGGACGAGCCTGCCAACAAGCAGTCCTTTGAAGAACGCAACATGGTGTTCTACACCGTTAAGTTCGGCAGTATCGGCGCTGAAGGCGAGAAGTTCGCCAAGGACGCCAAGGACAACAAGAAGCTCACGCCGCCGGAGACCAATGCGCTGATTCGTGCCCTCAAGCTGGGCGCTGGCAGTGGCACCAAGGTGATTCTGGTGGGCAAGGACGGTGAGAAGAAACTCGAGAAAACCGTGCCGCCGGATACCCTCGACTTGAAGGAGTTTTTCAGCGCCATTGACCAGATGCCCCAGGCTGAAAAAGACCTCGCCGCACCGGCTGAGCCTGAGCCTGCTGCGGCAGCTGCGCCTGCCAAGAATGGTAAACCTGCCAAGCCTGCAAAGGCCGGTAGCAAACCCGCTGCCTCACAACTCGATGATTGAATATACATGAGCCAATGTGGGAGCTGGCTTGCCTGCGATGCAGACACCTCGGTGTGTCATGTAAACCGAGTTGATGCCATCGCAGGCAAGCCAGCTCCCACATGGGGTCAGCGCTGTTCCAAAGGTTTTGCCACCTTACGCACCGGAAACGGAAAGTAGAAAAACCGCAAGAACGCCACCCGCTTGATCACTTCCCCGATCAGCAGCGGCACCACCACCGCCACCACCAATCCAATGCACGCCGACACGAATGGATGCAGGCCCACGCGCTCCATCAGGTCAACGGTCTTATGCTGAATCTCTCCATGAAAGATCAACAGAATCAAAGTGGATTGCCCGATGTACGTCATCACCCGCGTGATGACGGCCGATGCCATCAGCACCCGCGCCAGTGACCAGCTCGCGTACACACCGATCACCGCCAGCAGGCTGGTCCACAGCCAATGGTCGTAGCGCCGCTGCGCCAGGTCCATGGTGTCGTGGCTGTAGAGGAACACTGCGGCGAACAACACTACCGAAATCACCAGCGTCAGCAGCGAACCCTCGTGCCTGCGCAGCCAGTCGCGCAGCAGGTAGCCGTAGATGAAGTAAGTGCTGCTGATCAGGGTTATCTCGAGGCCGAAGGGTAAGCCAGGCAGCGTCCAGGTCTGCCCGCCGACCGTCACCGGTATTTGCCAGAACCACGGCAAAACCCGGATGCCGATCAGCAGTTGCACCACAATCAGCAGGCAACTCACCGGCAGTGACAGCTTCAGACGCTGGATCAGGCGCAGCATCAGCCAACTGAACAGAATCGCCACCCAGAAGTGCGGCAGAAACCACAGCGCCTGCCAGGGGATGGTGTCCACCGAGGCATACAACACGCCGCCGACATCCGGCAGCAGCGGTTGGCCGCGCAGTACATCGCGCACCAGCACGTACACCAGCATGGTGAAGAAAAACGGCTTGAGCAGGCCGTCGGCCTTGCGCACTGCCATCTCCACAAAGGGTTGCTCGGGCTTGAAGAACACCCCGGAGAGGAAAAAGAACAGCGGCAAGATGAACGAAGCAATGATCGGATACTGCAACTCCAGGGAGTTGGCCACGAACCAGCTGTGGCCGTACACGATCAGCAGGATGCCGATGCCCTTGGCGATATCCATTTGAATCCAACGATGTTTCATCCGACTGCCCCCGACCGATCGTTCATGCCTTGCGCCATGGCTTGAGCCACAGCCCCATGCCCAGCAACACCACGGCGCCGGCCAGGGTGCTTAGCCCCAGTTGCAGCCACACGCCTTGAATTGGAAACAGCAGCAGCGCCGCCAGGCTCATCACCAGCGCACTGAGCAGCCAGTGCCGCGTCCACGGCAAAGCATTGAGTAGTACCTGGCGTTGCATCAGCAGCAGCGCGGTGCATATCACACCTGCCAGTGCGGCCAAGGGAATACCTGCCAGGCCAAACACAAACGGCAGCACGCCCAGCAGCAGCACATTGACCAGGCTGCCAAGCAGCTCGCAACGCAGCGGCTGGCGCGTATCGCCGGCGGCGTAGGCATAACGCGCAAGCAAGGCATTCCAGGCGCCGAACACCAGCGGCACGGCAAACCAGGCCAGCAGCAGCGGCAACGGTGAGTCCGCCGATTGTTTGGGCAACAGCAGGGCCACCAGGCTCGGCGCCGCCGCCACCAGGCCAACGCCGGCCGGCAAGGTCAGCACGCTGGCGGTTTCGAGGCCGCGCTTGAGCAGGGCCAGGCGCTCATCGCCCTGGCGTCGGCTCATCATGCCCAGCAGCACCTGGTTAAGGCTCATCAGCGCAATCAGCGGCAGGTTCATCAGCTTGCGGGCGAGGTTGACCCAGGTCACCGCGCCTTCGCCGAGCAGCGACGCCACCAGCCTTTCGATCAAGGCCAGGCCCTGGCTGGCGCCATTGCTCAGTAACAGCGGCCCGATGCGCTGGCCCAGCTCGCGCAGCGGCGCAAGGGCCAGTTGCCAGCGCCACGGCCGCCAGCCCTGGCACCAGATCGACGGCAGCAACGCCAGCGGCATCAACAGGCTGCCGGCCAGGCACGCCAAGGCGAGGGAATGCGGTTGCGTGGCCGTGCCCGCCAACGCCAGGTAGGTCACCGGCGGCAGGTTGAACAGCAACGAGCCCAGCCCCGCCAGCACAAACCGCTCGCTGGCCTGCAATGGAATACTGAACAGCGCATGCAGCATCAAGCCGGGCACGCACCACGCGACGATTTGCAGGTTGCTGGCGGCCAGCGCCGTGGCACTGGCCGCCAGCCCCGGGCCGAGCAATTGCACCAGCCACGGCGCCAGCAACGTCAGCAGCAGGCTGGTGACCAGCGCGATCAACATCAAGGCCGGGAACAGCACTGCCAGCCAGTCAAGGCGCTCGCCGTCCTTGCGCGCAAGGTACAGCGGCAGCGCGGCGGCGCTCAAGACGCCACCGGCCAACGACATGCGCAACGCCTCGGGCAAAAACAGCGCGATGAGGAAGGCGTCACTGCGTTCTCCGGCGCCCCACGCGGCCACCAACAGCCATTCGCGGGCGAACCCCAGGCACAGGCCCAGCAAGGTCGCAAGCGTCAGCCAGACGGCAGAGCCGAGCATGGTTAAGGCCGCACGCCGTCAAGCAGTGGCTTGCGGTACACCACGGTCTTGACCTGCGGCAGGCGCGCCGGAAACAGGCGGCGAGCCTCCAGCACATTGATGCCGACCATCAGCCAGAACAGCGATACCATCACCACGGCAAAACTGAAGTAGTGGTCAAACAGGCCGCTGACCAGCGCCGACAGAATCCCGGCCGTGCTGCCCAGCCACAGCGCGTTGTCTTTGGTCAGGCGGATCGGGCCTTTTTCCGGGCGCGCCTCACGCCACCAGCGCACCGTCACGGCAATAAACAACAGCATGCCGACAATGCCGATCTTGTAGACGTAGTTCAGCCACAGGTTGGAGATCCCCAGAAAGTGCGTGCCCGGCACCGGCGGGTCGACCTTGAAGCCGATGCCGAACGGGTAGGCTGCCACCGCCTGGGGGAACATGCGGTATTCGTCGAAACGGATTTCGGTACTGGCGTTATCCGAGGAGAAAATCGTCGCCAGGCGGTCCTGCAATGGCGGGTAAGCCATCACCAGCGCCGCGGTCAGCGCCGCACCGATCATCAACAAACGGCCGGTATACGGCACGCGGCGCGTGGCCATCCAGATCAGCACCAACGCCAGGCTGACCATCGCCCCACGGCTACTGGCCAGCAGCAAGGCGGCGGCCCCCAGGCACGCCACGCCCAGGCCCAACCCACGCTTCCAGCCCTGTTCGGTCATGCCGAAGCAGAAGGCCAAGGGCAGCAGCAGGGCCATGATCCCGCCGATGGCATTCGGGTGCATCCACGGCGAACCCATGCGCGAGGACATCGCCTCCAGGCCGAATTTGAGGGTGTCGAAGTTGCCGTAATTGAACAGCGCCAGCACCGGCGCAATGCCGGCGCCCGAGCGCGTGCGTACAAACACTGCAATCGACAGCACCAGCATCGCCAGGGTGCCCAGCAACAGGGCGATCACCAGCGATTCGCGGTGCTTGTGGTCGACCAGCAACTTGGCCGCCAGAAACACCCCCGACAGGTTCAGCAACCAGCGCAGCCAGTTCGCCACGCCACTGCTGTCGGCGTGAATGGTGACCTGGCCGACGATAAACGGGAACACGCTGAACAGCATCAGCCACAGCAGCATCTGGTCGGTGGGGCGGCGTGTGAGGCTCGGCGTGGCCGGCACGCGGGCCAGAAAGCTGTGCCACAGCACCGCGCCCCAGGTCAGCGCCAGGATCGCTTCGCTGACCGTACTGCGAATACCCAGGTTGAGCGTGGAGTAGGGCATAAAGGTTGCCATCCCGGCGAACAGCAGCAAGCCCCAGAACGGGAAGCGCAAAATGGTCACCGCAGCGGCCAGGCCGATCACCGCGAGAAACGCCTTGGCCGGTGACAGCATCAAGGCGAGTGCACCAAACAGCAGGCCGAACAGGATGGCGACGAGGCTTGCCAGGGAGAATCTCATTTCAATTCCTCGATCAGTTCGGCCAGGCGTTGGCGATAGGCAAGCGGGTTGTAACGCTGCGCCCATTGCCGACGTTGCTCGGGTGAATCTTCATCCGCCTGCTCGCTCAGGGCCAGCATCCATTGCACCAGCGCCGGGCCATCGGTGGGCGAAAAACGCGGCGCCGACGGCGGGGTGATTTCATCCAGCGAGGTGCCGCTGGCCACCGCCACCGGCGTGCCGACGCTCAGCGCTTCGATCACCGGCAAGCCAAAGCCTTCGGCATAGGACGGCTGCCACAGGCGTAAGGCCTGGCGGTACAAGGCGTGCAGCTCGGCATCCGACACGCCGCTCAGGGCGTGAATCCCCGGCAGGCTGCGCTGGGCTTCGGGCAGGTGGTCGAGGCTGCCGACCAATACCAGCGCCGGTACGGCGGGGGAGAGGCTGCGCGCCTGTTGCCAGGCGTCCACCAGAAACGGCACGTTCTTGCGCAGTTCGCGGGTGCCCACCAACAGCCAATAGCGCGCCGGCAGCTGGCGCGCGGTGAGGTCCGCCGCCAGTTCGATAAATCCATCGACCTGATTGGGCAGCACGCGCACCTTGCTGGCGGCCTTGGGAAACAACCGCGTGGTTTCATCGGCACTGTACTGCGACGGCGTCCACACCCGGTCGGCGCTGTTCACCGCATAGCTGATGGAAAGGCGATCGCTGGTTTTGTAGATCAACGCCTTCAACCGGTTGGCGTGGTAGTTGTTCAACGTGATCTGGAACAGGTCGTGCAGCAATACCACGGTGCGCAAGCCTTTGGGCTTGGGTGGCAGTGGCAGGCCCATATTGAAGGTGCTGATGTACAGATCGATCTGTTGTTCACGCAAGGCCCGGGGCAGGAAACCGGCCTCGAACCTCAAGCGATTCTGTGGCTGATGCATGGCCGTCTTCGCACAGCCCCACGCCGGGCAGTGGGCCTGCAAGCGCGTTTCATCACCCAGCGGCGCCACAGTAAAACGTTCCAGTTCGATGCCCGGCAAGGCGCGCAGGGCGGCCTCGAGCGCATACACCTGGCGGCTGATGCCCGATTGCGGTGAGGTGCCGACGGTGCGGTAATCCAGGCCTACACGCATACGGTTTCCTTTTGATTGAGTGGCGCCAGCAAGCCATACACCTGCTCCAGCTGGCTGGCGGCGACACTCCAGTCATGGGCCCGGCGCACATAGGCGCGGCCGGCTTCACCCATGGGCGCGGCGGCCTCGGGAAATTGCAGCAGGCGCACCACGGCATCCGCCAGGCTGTCGGCACTTTGCCCGCCGAGGTAGTCCAGGCCTTCCACCAGGTCCAGGCCCGACACCCCTTGCTCGGTGCTTGCCAGGGGCAACCCGGCGGCCAGCGCTTCGAGCACTTTCAATTTGGAGCCGCCGCCATGGCGCAAGGGCGCCAGGAATACCGAGCAGCTCGATTGCAGGTTCAACAGGTTCGGCACAAACCCTTGCCACTCGATGCGCGGATCTTTCCAACGCTCGCGCCAGCTGCCGGGCATGCCGAACCCGCACACGCTCATGCGCGCGTCCGGGCAGCGCTCCCAGACTTTGGGCAGGATCTCATCCAGCGCCCACTCGATGGCGTCCACGTTGGGCGCGTACTCATAGTTGCCGAGGAACAACACACGGCGGGTCGACGGGTCGGGATGGGCGGCGGCGAAGTGATCGCAGTCCACGCCATTGACCACCACCGGCACCGGTTTGCCGGCGATTTTGGCCAGCACTTGCGCATCCGCCTCGGTCACCGCCACCACCTGCGCCGCCTGGCGCATCACCCGGTGTTCCCAGCGGCTGTAGCGCCATTGATCGTAGCGAATGAACGGCAGCGCCCAGCGCGGCAGGCGGTCGTAGGTGGCGGCGCCCAACGCCGACTCCACGTTGTGTTCGGTCAGCACGAACGGCTGGGATTTGCGTGCCAGCGCATCTTCGTAGGGTTGGAAGGTGTAGGTGTGCTCGATCTGCACCACGTCCCAATGCTCGTTGAGCAGTTGCTGAAAAGTGTCCTGCAAGCCCGCCGACAGGCCATTCACACTCGCCAGCAGCGGGTAGGGCGCCAACAGCCCGGCCACCAGGGTCTTGAGGCTGCGCAGCGGGCGGCGCGGCAGGATGATCACGTGTTCGAGGAAGGCTTCCAGCACCTGGCGGTCGGTCAGCGACACCGGGTGCTTGTCATGCAGCAGCAGGGTGATCCGATGCCCGCGCGCGGCCAGGCTGCGCAGCAGGTGGAACTGGCGGGTCTTGCCGCCGCTGGTGGCGGGCCAGGGTGAGTAGGGCAGGATCCATAAAATGCGCATGGCAGGCCTCAATCCCATAACAGAATTTGCAGGTTCGACTTGACCGGTACGGTCAGGCCGGCGGTGCCACTCAGCGGGGTTTGCGTGCCGCGCAGCGGGTCGTAAAGGGTCGCGCCGGTCAGGCCGGGCAAGTGCGCGTTGCCGCCCTGGGCCGACCAGAAATACCAGAGTTTGTGGCCGTCGGCGCGGGTCCAGCCGATGCTGAACAAGCCGTCCGGCAATTGGTCGGCGGTGGGCGGGTCGCCGGGTGTGAGTTGCGGGCCGCTGACGTCGAGGAAGTTCTTCAAGGCGGTGTAGACCGGCTTGGGGTTGGCGTCGATGTCGAGCAAGCCGTAAGACTGGTCGCGCACGCTGGCGCGCTGGTCGAGGTCGCTCAAGGTGAACAGGAAGATCTTGTCGAAATCCATCGCGCTCATCAGCGCCACGCGGCGCACTACATAATCGGCCTGGCCCTGCAGGGTAATCAGGTCCTGGGCGTCTTTGGGGCCGGGGTAGGTCGACCAGCCCCACTCGGTGCTCCACAGGGTGTGCACGCCAGCGGCACGCAGGGACTGGTTGAGCGCCGTGGTCTTGGCGATAAAGTCCAGGTTCGCCGGGTCGTTGCCTTCGGGCAGTTGGGTGTAAGGGTGATAGGAAATCACTGTGTTCAAACTGGCCACGCCCAGCGCGCCAAGGGCCGAGAGCATGGTCTGGCCGTTGGGCATTTCGCTGAAGAACGCCATGCCGGCCGCCACCACCGGTTTGTTGGCATTCACTGCGTGCAAGGCGGCGGCGCTGACGGTGAGCAAGTTGGCATAGCCGGCCGGGTCGGCCGCCGGGCGCCAGAAGCCGAGCAGGTTGGGTTCGTTCCACACCTGCCACGCGTCTACGCTGGGGTAGCGTTGCGACAACAGCGCCATGCGGTTGGCGAACACATTCGGGTCCTTGGGCGGGTACTGGTCCTGATACGGCGCACCGACCGGCGCGGTGGTGGCGAAGGGCGCCGAGCCCACCAGGTAGAACACCGATTTGAGCTGGTTGGTTTGCAAGTTGGCGACCAACTGATCGAGGGTCGCTACCTGATACTGGCCCTCAGCAGGCTCCAGTTGGTCCCAATGCAGATCCAGGCGCACCCATTGCAGGCCCAGGGCCTTGAGACGGTCGATTTGCAGTTGATACAGCGTCGGGCTGAACCACAGGAACTGCGCGTTCACCCCCAGAAAGTCCTTCCACACCACCACCTTGTTGCCCTTGAGCACATGGTTTTCGGCGTCGGCCTGACGCCCCCACATAAAGGCGCTGAGGCCGATTACCGCGACCACGGCCAGGGTGGCTAACCACGTGCGTTTAGCTGCCATACGGTGCTCCTGCAATGGCCTGTTCAAAGAGCTGCTTGAACTTCTGCGCGGTCAATGGCCACAGGCGCTCGCGGCCGATTTCACCGGCGCGCTCGGCCCAGTCGCGGGCCAGGGTCGGTGTGCGCGCCAGGCGCAGCAACTGTGCACTCAAGGCCGCCACGTCACCTTGGGGGTAGATCGCACCGTTGCCGCTGGCGACTTCTTCGGCAAACGCGCGCGCATCCGAAGTGATCGCCCCGCGCCCGCACGCCGCGGCCCAGGACAGCGCGCCACTGGTGCCACGCTGGCGCCCCAGCAGGCCGAGTTTTTTCGATTCGCGGTACGGCAGCACCATCACATGGTGCGCCTGGATCGTCTGCGCAATCTCGCCCGCCGGCAGGTTCAGGCGCCAGTCGATGGCACCCGCCAGGCCAAGGTCGGCGATCTGGCTGTTCAACTGCTCCAGGTAATTGCCGCCTGCGCCAAACGCCATTTCGGCGGCCGTGCCACCGGCCAGGGTCAGGCGCACACGGTCACGCAATTCGGGGGCTTGCTTGAAGGCATCGGCCAATGCCTGCAACAGGTCTTCAATGCCTTTGCCACGGTAGATAAAACCGAAATACAGCAGGTGCAAGGTGTCCAGCGACGGCAACGGTGCCGGCGCAATCGCCAGGTTGGCGTGGTTGATCACCGCCACTTTGCCGGCCGGCAATTGCATGCGCTGTGACAAGCAATCGGCGCCCAGGCGGGTGAGGGTAATCAGCCGCGTCAGGCCCTGAGCGACCTGGCGTTCTTCACCCAAGGTCAACGGGTCGGCCAGCACCACGGCCGCTTGCGGCAATGGGCTGGGCAGACGCTCCAGCAGGTTCAGTGGAAAGGGCAGATGCTCCCGCCGCCAGACCATGCGTTCCGGGTCATGCACGGTGGCGGTCAGCGGCAGTTTGGGATGGGCCTTGCGCAACTCGCGCAGGGCCAGGAACTCTCCCAGCCGCCCGCCGCCCAGCTCGGCGTGGACCAGGTCCACGCGTTGCCAGTCGAAGCCAGCGATCGCCTGCTTGATCGCGGCGCTGCTGCCTTCCACGCCGCTCAACGGTGTCGCCACCGTCACGCCCAACTGCTCCAAGGCCGTCTTGAAATGGTTCGCGTAATCGGCGATCCCGTTTTTTTCCGGCGGCAAAGGCGCGAGCAGGGCGATGCGCATCAGAACGCTCCCCGGTATTTGGCGATGGTTTTGAGCACCTTGGCCGGCACTTCGAATTTACGCCGGTTGATGATGATGCCGTCCACCTTGCCGAACGCGGTGTTAAGAATCGACAGCGCATGTTCCACCACCGGCACCGTGCTTTTCTGCGCTTCCACCACCAAAGCGATCAGGTCGGCGCGACGCAGGTTGATAAAGGCATCGCGGTTATCCAGCAGCGCCGAGGCATCCAGCAGGACCAGCTCGCCGGGCGCCGCCGGTTGCGCGCTGCCGACCCGCACGTTGATGCCGTTCTCTTGCAGCAACTGGCGCAGTTGTTCGACCACAAAGGTCACGCCCTCGCCATGGCGTGCCGAGGTCAGCCCCAGGGTCATGCCGCGCTCGGCAATCCGCTCCAACTGCAGCAGCCCATACAGGCGGTAGATGCTCGCATTGAATGCGTTGGTACCCTGCGCGGTGCTGGTGTCCAGCTCCGGCAGGGTGGTCCACAGCGGCAGGCCGAACTTGCGCTCCACCAATCCGCCGTCGTGAATGCGCTGGTCCAGCAGGTAGCACAGGTAAATCACCAGCAGGCCGACGACGATCGAGAACGGAATCGCCAACAGCAGCATCAGCAAGGTTTTCGGGAAGATCCGGCCTGGGTTCAAAGTGGCTTCTTCGATCACGGCAATGTTGCTGATCTGGCTCTTGTCCAGCTCACGGTCGATGCGCGATTTTTCCAGGTTGTCCACGTACAGCGCGTAGTTGCGCTCGGTGGCGCTCAGCTCACGAGAGAGGCGAGTCAGCTCCGGTTCAATCTCCAGCGCCTCCTTGCGTTGTGCCTCAAGGTTGACCAGTTGCTTCTGCTGCTGAACCAGTTGGGTGCGCAGCGCCAGGTTGTTGCTCGACTCATCCAGCAGCACGCGCTGCAAGTGAATTTCGAGGGTGTTCGGTGCGCGGTTTTCCGAGCTTTGCACCGTGTTGCTTTCACCGGCCACCTGCGCCTGCATCGCCCGAATCGACGCGTCCAGGGCTTTGACCGGCGGCGCGTTATCGGTGTAGGTGCGCATCATGTCGGCCTTTTCCAGCAGCTTCTGGTTGAGCAGGCGACGTAAATCCTGTTGCTGCGGGTTCAGTGCGATCTGGCGCACCGTGGTGACTTCCTTGGGCTGGCCCTTGAGTTGGTCGCGGGTGCTCTGGATCGCGCTGTCGGAAGAAGCGATCAGACGCGTGGTGTTGAAGGTCTCGCCACGCAGCACATTGATGCGCTCGGACAAGTCTTCCAGGCGGTCGGTGATGCTCGCCGCACCGATCTCGTTCAAGTGCTTGAGGATCTGCTCCTTGTAGCTTTTGATCTCGGTGGCGCTGGTGTTCACCTGGCCTTCATAGAAGGCATACAGGCTCTTGCGGCCCAGTGCCTGGGTGCGTTCGGCGATGTAGGTCTCGACCCAGTCCTTGACCACTTGTTGGGCAATTTCCGGGTCTCCCCAGCGAAAGCTGATATCCATCACCGTGGAGCCCACGGCGTGGCTGACCTCGAAGTTTTTCTCAAGGCTGGCAGCCAGGCGTTCCACGGGTGTGGTTTTTTCCAGGATGCCGACAGTCTCCAGTACCACGCGAATCCCGTCGAATACCGCGCCCACACCTTCCTTGACGTAGTACTTGGTGCGCTTCCAGAAGCCTTCCGGCGGCGGTGCGTTGGCGATCACTTCCAGGTAATGCTCGGCCACCGTGCGCACAATCGGCCGCCCGGTCAGCAGGCGCTCTTCGTCGACGATCGGGTCGCGCTGGGTGCTGGGCATCACGATGGCCTGGCGGTTGCTGATCTCGATCGGCAAGGTCGAATCACGCCCCGGCTTGACCAGCAGGCGCGCGGTGGATTCGTACTTGGCCGGCAGCAAAAAGGCCCCCAGCAGGATGATCACCAGCGCCGCGATGGCCGCCAGTTTGAACTCATGCCGAAAGATGAAGAACAGGCGCAGAAGATCACGAAAAGAACGGATCTCGATCATGGGATGTCGCTCCTTCAGTTATTGCCGCCGCTGGTTCGGGTGTAGTTGTAGCCAACCCCGATCGACTTGGTGAACGGGATCAGTTGGTTCAAGTAGGTATCCACCCCTTGGATGCGCTCGCCGACATTGGATTTGGGCACGAACACCACATCGCCGCGTTGCAGGTGCACCGGTTTACGTCCGTTGGGACCGGGCTTGAGGTATTGGCTGAAATCCAGGAAGTAGGCGTGATAAGCGCCCTGGGCATCCTCGCGCAGCAGCGCGACCATGCTCGCGTTGCCCGACGGGTTGACCCCACCGGCACCGACGATGGCTTGCTCCAGGGTGTTGGCCGTGCCCAGCTGCACGGAGGTGGGGTTATTCACCGCGCCGCCGACGATCACCGAGTTGCCCGGTGCCTGGTTGATGTTCACCGTCACCCGCGGTTCGCGATACACCGGCGCGAGCTTGTTGCTCAGCTCGGTGGCCAGCTCCGAGGGCTGGCGCCCGGCGACCTGGATCGGCCCCAGGAACGGGTAGTTGATCTTGCCGTCGGTCTGCACCGTGTACAGCGTCAGCTCATAGATGGTGCTGACGTTGAACGCCGACAGCGTCGGCATTTCCCCGGCATCCCGCACGATGCGCAACTGGTCGCCGATGCGGATACGCTCCACCGCCGGCGGCAGCTGCGCAAGCTGGTCGAGGGCGCGTTTTCCGTCTTCAACGGTCTGGTCGTCCGGCGGGACGATGCGCGCGGGCGTATTGCAGGCGGCCAACGCCATCATGGCCAGGACGAGCAAGGTTCGTTTCATCGAGGGGGACTTCCTGTAGGTCATGATGCTCACCTCCAATAACCGGGGAACATGCTGATGCGCCGCTTGAGGGCGAGGGGGAGCCGACGTTCCAGATGGCCCAGCCGGTAGCCGAGCAACTTGAACGCGCTGCGCACCAGTACTTCGGGCACGCGGTGCAATGCACCGGCTGCGCGCAATGCCGCGAGCTCAGCCAGTACATAGCGTTTACCTTCACCGCCGGCATCGCCAAACGCCTGACGAATCCACGGCTCGCGACCGTAGAACACACCAATGTCGAAGTAGCGGTGAAACTCATCCATGAGTCGGTAATCGTGGGAGTGGTACACCCGCGCCGTGGCGGCGTAGCGCACGCTGTAGCCTTCGAGCAGCAGGCGTGCGGCGACGTAGGCGTCTTCGCTGCCGATCACATCGGCGGGGAAGCCGCCGACGGCCTGCAGGGCGCTGCGTCGGTACACGCAAAACGAGTCGGAGCTGAAGCAGGTTTTGATCCCGAGCGTGGGCGCGTCGGCCATGCGCTTGGTGCGGCTTTGCTCCGGGTAATTGAAGTGCCGCGACTGCGCGCCCAGTACGCCGGCGCCGGGGTGTGGCAACTGGCGCCCGTAGGCCACGCCGGTGAGCGGGTCTTGCTGCAGTTCATCGAGCAGGTTGGCGAAGGTCTCGGCATCGGCGGGGATCGCGTCCTGGGTCATCACGATCAGTGCGTCACCGCTCACCTGCTCACTGGCCCAGCGGCGTGTGCCGCCGTGGTTGAAATCACGCGCGTCGATCACCTCGACCCGGGCGCCGAATTCGCGAAAGCGCGCCACGGTGTCGTCGCTGGACGCGCTGTCGACCACCAGCATCTCGTCCGGTTGCAGCGTCTGCATGTGCAACGCAGGCAGCAGTCGCGCCAGGTGGCTGGACGCGTTGCGGGTCGGGATGATCAACGAGGTGCGCATGTCACTTCTTCACTTCCGCCGGTGCACGCCCATAGATGTCGTCAAAGCGCACGATGTCGTCCTCGCCCAGGTACTCGCCGCTCTGCACTTCGATCATCACCAGGTCGATGATGCCGGGGTTGGTCAGGCGGTGCTTGTGCCCGGCCGGGATGTAAGTGGACTCGTTGGCATTGATCAAAAACTCACGCTCGCCATTGGTGATCTGCGCGGCGCCACTGACCACCACCCAGTGCTCGCTGCGGTGATGGTGCATCTGCAACGACAGCGAAGCCTGGGGCTTGACCACGATGCGCTTGATTTTGAAGCGGCTGCTTTCCTCCAGCACCGTGTAGGTGCCCCACGGCCGGGTGACGGTGCGGTGCAGGCTGAACGCCGGGTGGTTCTGGCGTTTGAGTTCGGCGACGATGTAGCGCACATCCTGGCTGCGGTTGGCGTCGGCGATCAGCAGCGCGTCGGGGGTGTCGACGATGATCAGGTCGCGCACGCCGACGGCGCCGAGTACGCGCTTGGGCGAGTCGATGTAGCAGTTGTGCACGTCATGCAAAATCGCTTCGCCATTGACCTGGTTGCCATGCGCATCGCTGGGCGTGAGCTGGCGCAGCGCTTCCCAGGAACCGATGTCGCTCCAGCCGATGTCGCAGGGCACCACGGCGACTTGCTTGGACTTCTCCATCAAGGCCACGTCGATGGAAATGTCCGGCGCGCTGCCGAACGCATCCGCATCGAGTTCGCGCTGGCGTGAGGTTTTGTTTTGCAGGCCATGGCTGTGTTCCAGAGCCGCCCTGGCAGCGGTCAGCACCTCGGGGGCATAGGCGGCGAGTTCGTCCACCAGGGTGCCGGCCTTGAAGCAGAACATGCCGGCGTTCCACAGGTGCTTGCCGCCGTCGAGGTAGGCTTGGGCGGTGGCAAGATCAGGTTTCTCGACAAAGCGTTTGACGCGGTTGCCGGTGCCCAGCGCGTCACCTTTTTCGATATAGCCAAAGCCGGTTTCGGGGTGATCGGGTTGGATGCCGAAGGTCACCAGATAGCCGGCTTCAGCCAGGTCGCGCGCCTGGGTCACCGCCTCGGCGAACGCGACTTCATTGAGGATCAGATGGTCGGCGGGCATCACCAGCAGCTGTGCGCTGTCACCGAAATGCTCCTGCACATGCAAGGCCGCCACGGCGATGGCCGCTGCGGTGTTGCGCCCGAAGGGTTCGAGCAGCAGGTCCAGGGGCAGGTGGGCCTTATTGACGCCACGGTAGTCATCCAGGGTACGAAACAGCAGGTCGCGGTTGGTCACCGTGAGCACGCTTTCCACGCCGGGCAGCTTGGCTGCGCGCTGGAAAGTCTTTTGCAACAGGCTCTGGCCGTCGCGCATGCGCATGAAAGGCTTGGGCATGTTCTGCCGTGAGACCGGCCACAACCGCGTGCCCGAACCACCGGAAATGATGCAGGGAATTAATCCGTTGAGGGTGTTCATCAATAGACTTCCTTGGTGGAGAGGACGGCCGGGACCGTCATGAAGACGATGTACAAGTCAAACCACACCGACCACTTGGAGATGTACTCCAGGTCGTACTCGACACGTTTCTGGATTTTGAACAGGGTATCGGTCTCGCCCCGATAGCCGTTGATCTGCGCCCAGCCGGTGATGCCTGGCTTGACGCGATGGCGCGAACTGTACTCGCTCACCGCCACTTCGAAGGGTATGCCTGCGGCTTTGGTGGCCGTGGCATGCGGGCGCGGGCCGACCATGGACATATTGCCCTGCAGCACATTGAACAGCTGCGGCAGCTCGTCGATGCTGGTTTTGCGAATGATGCGGCCCACACGGGTGATGCGCGGGTCTTTGCGGGTGGTCTGTTGTTCGGCGGTGAAGTCGCTCTGGTCGGTGAACATCGAGCGGAACTTGAACACGCGAATTTCGTTGTCGTTGTAGCCATAGCGGTTCTGGCGAAACAGCACCGGGCCCTTGGAGTCGAGCTTGATGGCGATGGCTGTGAGCAGCATCACCGGCGACAGCGCCACCAGGGCCAGGCTGGCCAGCAGCAAGTCTTCACAGCGTTTGATGAAGGGCGACCAGCCGCGCAACGGCAACTGCGAGGTATTGAACATCAGGATGCCGCCCACGTCGGTGATGCGGCTGTGGCCGTAGCGCAAGGCGGCCATGTCGGGCACCAGCATCACGTTCACCGACATCTGCCGCAGGCGGTTGACCAGCCCGTGGATACGCTGCTCGGCGGCCCATGGCAGGCAGATCATCACCTGGTTGACCTGCTCGGCGCGGATGAGTTTTTCCAGGTCCCGGGTATTGCCCAGCAAGGGCAGGTTGCTCAACTCCTTGGGAATGCGCTCGGTGCGGTCGTCAATAAAACCGATCAGGCCGGAGCGGATATCGCCATTGCGTTGCAGGTGGTCGGCCACATGCACGGCGGTGTCGGTAAAGCCCAGGATCACTGTGCGTTGCAGGTACTTGCCCTTGCGCATCAGGTTGCGATACAGGCGCAGCATCAACAGGCGCTCAGCGCAGAACAAACCCAGGCTGGCGATGTACCAGACCACCAGATTGCGCGGGGTCAATTGCGGAAAAAACTGCAGGATCTGGTACATGAACAACAAGATGCAGAACGCCGCGGACCAGGCGACGATGCTGGTGCGCAGGCGCAGGCGATTGCTGAACAGCTCTTCGGAGTAAATCCCCAGGGCCTGAAACAGAATAATGCTCAGGACTGCAAAAAACAGCAGCAGGCCGAGAAAGTGGGACAGTAGCTCGGGGGCCAGCGGGTCAAGGAACAACACCAGCACCAAAGGTGGCAAAATCGCAGTCAGGCCGTGGACCAACTTGACGAAAACAACAAAAAATTCAACGAATCCAGCACGGGTCAGAAACAGGCTATCGACTGACGACTTTTCTCGCATAACAACATCCCTCATTGCACTCCAGACTCACTGTTCGGCTACTTCACCCTGCTTAATAAGAGGACAAATCGAACGACGGCTATGCTGGGTAAAACGCAACTATTTCATCCACGTGCAACCGTCCAAATGGAGGAAATTGGCAGGGGCAGTGACTAAAGGAGTGTTCCTTTTATTGGCTTAGTCAGAAAACTGACTGTGGAGCGAAGGTGGTATTCCAGACACGTTGATAGGTATTTTTATGTGTCATGTTCTTGACCTTCCTTGTTCATGCACTCGGTCATGGGGTGTGATTTTGAGTGTAGGAACAAATATGGGAATTTTCCTGCCAGATGAGTAAACCTTTTTCGAAAGGCGCAGAAAAAGGGGACAGAGAGGGCACGGCAGTGCCAGCAAACAAGGCCAGGAGGCGAATATTTTTTTGTACAGGAGGCTAGAAATGTATCCAGCACAATTTTTTGTTTGCGCAAGGTTCACCGTTTAACCTGCGGGCTTTCCCTGGCGGACGGTTTGAGCATGATCGACCTCGCAACCCTCGCGGTGTTTTCCGGCGCTGTTTTGCTGTTGCTGCTGTCGCCGGGGCCGAACATGGCGTTTGTGATCAGCCATGGCGTGAGTTATGGCTGGCGCGGTGGCGTGGCTTCAAGCCTGGGGATCTGCGTGGCGGATTTGCTGCTGACCGCCTTGACGGCCAGCGGGGTCACCGCCCTGGTCGCCAGTTGGCCGCCGGCGTTTGATTTGATTCGTTACGCCGGGGTGGTCTACCTGGTGTGGCTGGTGTTCAAGACCCTGCAAAAAAACACCGGCCTGGACATGGCCCAGGTCCGGCGCGTGCGTTTGCGGCATGTGTTTGTGCAGGCCATGCTCAACAGTTTGCTCAACCCTAAGGCGTTGCTGTTTTTTATGGTGTTCCTGCCCCAATTCGTCAGGCCCGAGGCCGGCTCCATCGCCATGCAGCTGTGGGTGCTGGGCGGCGTTCTGACCTTGGTCGCCGGGGTTTTCCATGCCGTGCTGGGCATTTTTGGCGGGGCGATCAGCCGAGCGTTTGCGGGCAGTCGCCACAGCGCCAGGCTACAGAAATGGGGCCTGGCGACCGTGCTGATGCTATTGGCGGCGCGGTTGGCGTTTATGTCTCGGCCAGCCTGATCCACCCCATTCGTGCCATCAGCCCAACCGCGCCGCCGCCCGCGCCACAATTTCACCGCGTACCCGACGTGATTCCGTCGTGCGCTTGTTGGCTTCCTCCAGCACATGCTTGGGCGCGGTGTCCGGGCTGCCGGCGTCAAACGGCGGTGCCGGCGCGTATTCGATCTGCAACTGCACCAGCTGTGCGGCGGCTTCGCTGTACAGCTCGGCGGCCAGGGTCAGCGCAAAGTCGATCCCCGCAGTAATCCCGCCACCGGTGAACAGGTTGCCGTCACGCACCACGCGCGCTTGCACCGGGATGGCGCCCAGCGGGGCGAGCAGGTCGTGGTAAGCCCAATGGGTGGTGGCTTTACGGCCGCGCAGCAAACCGGCCGCGCCGAGCACCAGTGAGCCGGTGCACACCGAGGTCACGTAGCGGGCGGTCTGTGCCTGGGCCTTGAGGAAGTCGAGTGTTTGCGGGTCTTCCATCAAGGCGCCGACGCCGGAACCGCCGGGCACGCATATCACATCCAGGCGCGGGCTGTCGGCATACGTCATGGTCGGAGTGAACACCAAACCGGTGCTGGACGTGACCGGTGCCAGGTCTTTCCACACCAGGTGCAGCGTCACATCCGGCAGCGAACCCAGCACGTCATAGGGGCCGGTAAGGTCCAGTTGCTGGATGCCGGGAAACAACAGAAAGCCGATCTGCAAGGTCATGAATCAAGCTCCGATAAAGGGGTGGACGGCTTCACTGTAGAGGCCTAGGCTTTGGCGAATACGCCATTGAACCCACAAATCACGCCAATCATGACCCGGATCATTCACGTTCTCGCTTTTGATAATGCCCAGGTGCTCGACGTGACCGGGCCGTTGCAGGTGTTCGCCTCGACCAATGACCTGGCGCGCCAGCGCGGCCTGGCGTTGCCTTACGCGGTTTCGGTGGTCGCCGCGCAGGACGCGCCGGTGATGACTTCCGCCGGCCTGGCGTTGGTGGCCGAGCCGCTGCCCGCGGCGGATACACCCTGCGACACGCTGGTGATCGCCGGCGGCTGGGGCGTGTACGGCGCCGCCGAAGACCCTGCGCTGGTGCAGTGGGTGCGCGAAAAGGCCAGGCACACACGGCGCATGACGTCGGTGTGCACCGGGGCTTTTCTGCTCGCCGCCAGTGGCCTGCTCGACGGCTGCCGTGTGGCCACCCACTGGACCCGCTGTGAAGAACTGGCGCGCAAGTTTCCCGCACTGACGGTGGAGTCCAACCCGATCTTTATCCAGCAAGGTGCGGTGTGGACCTCCGCCGGCGTCACTGCCGGTATCGACCTGTGCCTGGCCCTGGTGGAAGAAGACCTGGGCCGCGCCGTCGCCCTGGAAGTGGCGCGGCATTTGGTGGTGTTCCTCAAGCGTCCGGGCGGGCAATCGCAATTCAGCGCGACGTTATCGCTGCAAAAGGGCGACAGCCGCTTTGCCGACTTGCACGCCTGGATGGCCGACAACCTCACCCTGGATTTGAACATTGCCACATTGGCCGCCCAGGCCGGCATGAGCGAGCGCAGCTTTGTGCGCCACTACCGCACCGAAACCGGCCAGACCCCGGCCCGCGCCGTCGAACTGATCCGCGTGGAAACAGCGCGGCGGCAGTTGGCCGACAGCACGGCATCGATCAAACGCATTGCGGTGCAATGCGGTTTTGGCTGTGAGGAAACCCTGCGGCGCAGTTTTCTGCGGGCCTTGGATGTCACGCCCCAGGCTTACCGGGAACGCTTCTGCCAACCACTTTGAACGAAAACGTACACAGTTGAACCAAGGTGCTATGTTGGCGCGAGTACCTCGTGCGGCGACCTGCGCCATCATTCCTTTCGCCCCCCGGCGTGACCTGTCTCATGAAGCCATTGCCTGCGACCAACGCCAACAATGCCCTGCGGGACGATTGCGCGAGCGAGCCCATTCACATTCCAGGGACCATCCAACCCCATGGGTTGTTGTTAACGCTAAGCGAACCGGCGTTGGTGGTGCTGCAAGCCAGTACTAACCTCAATGCAGCCTTGGGGCTGGGGCCTGCAACCTTGACCGGGAAGGCCTTGGCCAGCCTCGTTGGCGATGCGGCGTTGGCCGGCATTCGGTTGGCGCTGGCAGACCTGGATGCGGATGAAGATGAACTGCATCAGGTGACGCTCAATGGCGAGTTGTTTGATGCGTTATTGCACCGCCATCAAGGCCTGTTATTGCTCGAGTTGGAGCGCTCCGTGACGCCCCGGCATACGGCCCAGATGCACGTGGCCCGAACCTTGCGCCGCCTGCAGTCGGCCAAGAGCCTCGATGGGCTCTACCAGACCAGCGTCACCGAGATTCGCGCCCTGACCGGCTATGACCGGGTCACCCTGTATCGCTTCGAGCAGGAGGGCCACGGCAAAGTCATCGGCGAATCCCTCAGCGACGGTATGCAGCCGTACCTGGGCCTGTGTTTCCCTGCCTCGGACATCCCGCCCCAAGCCCGCGAACTCTACCGGCTGAACTGGATTCGGGTGATTCCCGACGCCGAGTACCTGCCGGTGCCGATCCTGCCGGCCCTGCGCCCGGACACCGGTCAAGCCCTGGACCTCAGCTTTGCGGTGCTGCGCAGCGTCTCGCCGGTTCACTGTCGCTATCTGAAAAATATGGGCGTGCGCTCGTCGATGAGCATTTCCCTGCTCAAGGACGATCAGCTCTGGGGGCTGATTACCTGCGGTCACCGTGAACCCTTGCGCGTGCCCCATGAGTTACGCACCGCCTGTATCAGCATCGGCCAGCTGTTGTCGATGCAGATCACGTTGCTCCAGGAACAGGAGGCGCGTCGTCTGCAGCAGGAAAAAACCGGCATGATCGACAGGTTGGTCGCCGCCATGGCGGCGCAAACGTGCGATGTACTGGAGAGCCTGTTGCCGCACGCCAACACCTTGCTGAGCCTGAAAGCCGCCGAGGGGCTGGCCATTCTGGTGGAGGAGCGCCTGCATCGGTTTGGCGTTTGCCCCAGCGAGGCTGACATTCGCGCGCTGTACCCGTGGATTCGGCAGCAGGGCAAAGGTGTGGTCGCCAGCCACCAATTGTCCGCCGACTTCCCCCCGGCTGCCGCCTGCCAGGCCTTCGCCAGCGGCTTATTAGCCTTGCGACTGCCCAAGCCTACGGACAACGCAGTGATGTGGTTCCGCCCTGAGGTCAAAACCACCGTGCAGTGGAGCGGCGAACCGATCAAACACGGCGAAGCGGGGGCGGCGGCGTTAAGCCCGCGCCAGTCATTTGCCCTATGGAAGCAGCAGGTGGACGGCAAGGCGCTGCAATGGTCGGCCTCGGAGTTACAGGCCGTGGAGAGCCTGCGCCGTAACGCCCTCGAGCATGACCTGGCGCGCCAGGTACAGCGCGAGCATGCGGCCGTGCGGGCGCGGGATGAACTGGTGGCGGTGGTTTCCCATGACCTGCGCAGCCCGCTGACGATCCTGCTGATGCAATGCGGCATGATGCGCAAGATGGTGCCCGCCGACGACACCAAAGCCACCTTTCGCTTGAACACCGCGATTGAAACCATGCAAACCGCGACCGCGCGTATGAACACGTTGCTGACGGACTTGATCGACCTTTCCCGCATTGAAGCGGGGCGCTACCAGGTCGCCCTGCAAGCGGTGGACGTGGCGCCCACGCTGGAGCAGCTCGGGTTGATGTGGCACCCGCTGGCAGCGGCCAAGGGCGTCAACCTCACGTGGCGGACCCAGCCAGGGCTGTGCGTGCAGGCCGACCCGGAGCGTCTGTTCCAAGTGTTTTCAAACCTGCTGGGTAATGCCCTGAAGTTCACTGACCTGGGCGGGGCGATCGAGGTGATTGCCCAGGCAGCAGGCGACGATGTGCTGTTTCGCGTGTGTGACAATGGCGTCGGTATCGGCGCGGCGCAATTGCCCTACATCTTCGAGCGATACTGGACGTCCCGCGAGGGCAACCCCAATGGCAGCGGCCTGGGCTTGTATATCTGCCATGGCATCGTCGAAGCCCACGGCGGCTCGCTTTGGGCAGAAAGCGTGGTGGGGCAGGGCAGTGTCTTCAGCTTCAGGATCGCGGCGGCGCTCTCAGGTTCTGTCGAGTAGTTCAAACAACGCCTCAAGGGTCACCTGCGGCGCTTCCTGGAACACATTGTGGCCAACGCCCGGCAACACCTGGCGTCGATACATGCCGCTGAAGCCCGCCACATCGTCGTCCTCGACCGGGGCCGGGCCGACGCCATCATCGGCGCCGCACAGCGAGATGCTCGGCACCGAAATCGGCGGCTGCAGCGCCAGTGCCTGCTCGATGGCTTCCAGCGCCGGGTCGCCGGGGGCGTACAGGAAGCGATGGCGATAGGAGTGAATGACCACCTCGACAAAATCCGGGTTATCAAACGACGGCGCGGTCTTGGCGTAGAGGCTCGGCCCTGCGGCCCAGGTCGGTGACCACAGCTTCCACAGCAGCTCGCACAGCTCGCGGCGATTGGCGGTCAATCCGTCCACGCCACGCTGGGTGTGAAAGTAGAACTGATACCACAGGCGGTGCTCTGTGTCGGGCGCACGCGGCCTGAGTGAATGGGCGATGTCCTGAATGTTGTAGCCATCTCCCGTCACCAACCCACGTACGCGCTCGGGCCACAGCGCGGCGACGATACATGCGGCGCGGCCACCCCAGTCAAAACCCGCCAACGTGGCTTGCGGGATGTGCAGGGCATCCATGAAATCCAGCAAATCCTTGGCCAACGCCGCCTGTTGGCCGGAGCGCATGACCTGCGCATTGATAAACCGCGTCGGGCCATAGCCGCGCAGGTACGGCACCAGCACGCGGTAGCCTCGCTCGGCCAGCACCGGCGCGATGTCATCGTAGCCACGCGGGTCGTAAGGGAAACCATGCAGCAAAATGATCGGCGCACCGCCTTCAGGGCCGTGTGCTTCATAGGCCACGTCGAGCATGGAGGTGCGCACGTAGAGCAGTGGGGCGAGTGGGTTCATGACGGTCTTCTCGTAGCTGGCCAAAGGTGAAAAACTTTAGTCGAACGCTGTGACGGGAGATCGAACGATCGAAGGCAATGTTCCTACTTGTCTAGACACTCGCGCACCAACAATCCCAGTGCTGTCAGGTCATGCCGCTGGCCACTCCAGAATCCGGCCTCTCGCAATGTGCCTTCGGTTTTAAAATTCAGGCGTTTCAATAGCGCTAGAGAAGCAGTGTTTTGAGGGTGCACCGCGCATGACGCGTCTGGCGATTGTGCCCAGCCCGCCTCAGGGTTGCCACACGGTCTTTTCCCCACTGAGCTTGCGGTCCAAAAATGTTGCCGCGCTGATCAGCGCCAAATGGCTCAGTGCCTGGGGCGTATTGCCCAGGTGACGGGCCTGGCTGTCGAATTCTTCGGCGTACAGGCCCAACGGGTTGGCGTAGCGCAGCAGTTGTTCGAATTCCAGGTGGGCTTTCTCCACCTGGCCGGCGCGGGCCAGGCATTCGACGTACCAGAACGAGCAGGCCGTAAAGGCACCTTCGGTGCCTTGCAGGCCGTCGATCTGGCTGTCGTCGTTGCGGTAGCGATAGACCATGCCGTCACGCACCAGGCTTTTCTGGATCGCTTCCAGGGTCGACAGCCAGCGCGGGTCGGTGGCCGCGACGAAGCGCACCAGCGGCATCAGCAGCATCGAGCCATCCAGCGCGGTGCTGCCGATATGTTGCACAAAGTGCCCGCGCTCTTCGTTCCAGAAGTTGCTCCAGATATCGGCGTAGATGGCTTGGCGGGTCTGGTCCCAGCGTGCGAATGGGGCCGGCAGCGAGCGTTTGGAGGCCAGGCGGATCGCGCGGTCCAGCGCCACCCAGCACATCAGCCGCGAATGCAGGAAGTGATGCTGCTCGCCGCGCATCTCCCAGATGCCCACGTCTTTCTGGTTCCAGATTTCGCAGACCTGGTCGGCCACTTCCACCGTGTGCTTCCAGCCTTCATGGGAAATCGCCTCGCCGTATTTGTTGACCAGGTACACCGCGTCCATCAGTTCGCCGTAGATATCCAACTGGATCTGGTCGAACGCCTCATTGCCGACGCGCACCGGCTTGGCATCGCCATGCCCGCTCAAGTGGTCGAGTGTGGTTTCCGGCAGTTGCTGACGCCCATCGATGCCATAGAGGATATTGATCTTGGTCGGCTGCCCGCAGCAGTCACTGACCCGGCCTTTGAGCCAGCGCATGTAGCTGTTGGCTTCCTCGACAAAGCCCAGGCGCATAAACGCGTAGACGGTGAACGAGGCGTCGCGGATCCAGGTGTAGCGGTAGTCCCAATTGCGTTCGCCGCCGGGTGATTCCGGCAGGCCGAAGGTGGCGGCGGCGATGATCGCGCCGTGTTTGCGCGAGGTCAAAAGCTTCAAGGCCAGCGCCGAGCGGTTGACCATTTCGCGCCAGCGCCCACGGTAATTGGACTGCGCGATCCAGCCGCGCCAGAACTTCAGGGTGCGTTCCAGATACAGGTCGGTGCAGTTGTTGGTGACGCGTGGGTCGTCGGCGCCACCGAGGACAAATTCGGCGCCTTCATCCTGGCTCAGTCTAAAGCGTGCGACTGCCGCCTGGTCTTCGAGGTTCAGCGGATGGCTGCCGACCAGGCGCAGGCCGGGCTGGCCGTCAGCCGTAAACAGTACGCCACCGTTATCGGCCTTCGCCTGGGTCGCCGCGCGCGCATAGTCATGGCGCACGGCGCAGCGCAGGTGAAGGGTGGCTTTGCCGCTGACTACGCGCACGCGGCGAATCAGCAGCGGCAGGTCGTCGACGTCTTCGCCGACGGACAGCAGGTCAGTGATTTCCACCACTGCCTCATCGCTCAACCAGCGGGTTTGCAGCACATTGGTGTCGGGCAGGTAGATTTGCTCGCGGCGCGCGTTGGGCAGGTCGGGAGTGAGTTGGAAAACACCGGCTTCGGGCGTGTCCAGCAGCGAGCAGAAGACTGACGGGCTGTCGAATTCCGGCCAGCAGAAAAAATCGATGCTGCCTTTATCGTTCACCAGCGCTGCACTGCGCATATCGCCGATGATGCCATGGGCATCGATGGCACTTTGCGGTTCGTTCTTGAAATCAACCATTGCCGCGAAACTCCGGATAAAGGCTCATGCCGCCATCAATAAACAAGGTGCTGCCCACCACGTAGTCGGAGGCATCACTGGCCAGCCAGACCACCGCGTTGGCCACGTCTTCCACGTCGCCTACGCGGCCGTAGGGAATCAACTTGAGCAATTCTTTTTCAGCCGCGCCTTCCGTGGCCGCACGGTTGATTGCCGTGCGAATCGCACCTGGCGCGATGCCATTGATGCGGATGCGCTGTTCACTGACTTCCTGGGCGAGGGTGCGCATCAGCATCTCCACGCCGCCCTTGGAGGCTGCGTAATTCACATGCCCGGCCCACGGGATGACCTGGTGCACCGAACTCATGTGGATGATTTTGCCGGCCGCCCGCGAGACGCCATCGCGGATGCCTTGGCGATTGAAGATCCGTACGGCGGCGCGGGCGCACAGGAACTGGCCGGTGAGGTTGACGCCGATCACGGTGTTCCAGTCATCGAGGGTCATGTCGACCAGATTGGCGTCTTTTTGCAGGCCCGAGTTGGCCACCAGAATGTCCAGGTGGCCGAAGGCGTCGAGGGTCTGGGCAAATAAACGCTCCACGTCGGCTTCTTTGGAGACGTCGCCACCGATGGCAATCGCCCGCCCGCCGCCTGCGTTGATCTGCGCGGCAAGGGCTTGCGCCGGGGCCGCCTGAGAATTGTAGTTGAGCACCACGGCCGCTCCGGCCTCGGCCAACGCCTTGGCCGCCCCTGCGCCGATGCCGGAGCTGGCGCCGGTGACCAGGGCCACTTGTTGCTGCAAGGAGATCTGCATTGCCCGCCCACCGTTTTATGAGAGTCCTTTGTGCTGACTGACACGCGTCGGTAGAAGTTCAGCTGGTGCAAATGGGTTTTTCCGTGGTGACGCCGCCTTTAAAGGAATAAAAATAACATTTTAAATAGTTAAAAGTAATTAATAATCCACTAAAAATCGTTTGACAGGATTTTGCTCTGAGGGTCTTATAGGCACTCATCAATGTGCTCCGCTGGTAGTTCAGAAGTCATCGCGGATATACCTATAAGAGATGCCTATGCACCCATTGGCCTTTATAGGGGAACTACCAGTTCAGGAGGCAGCGCCTGTCCGCGTGGGCGTGCCTAAGTTAGTGATCTTCGATTGCGACGGTGTATTAGTGCAAAGCGAAGAAATCACCCTGTCTGTATTGATTTCCCTGCTGAATGAACAAGCACGTCGTGACGCGCCAGAGGCTAAGGGTCTTGACTCAGTAGCGTTCATTGAGCGCTTTCGTGGGCGCAAGATTGCCGACTGCTTACGTGAAGCTGAACAGCGCTTGAATATTTGCCTGGACAGTCAGTTTGAAAAGACCTTTCGCCAAACAGCACTGCTTGATTTGACGGCGAAGTTAAAACCTACCGATGGAATCCATGAAGTGCTGGAAAGCCTGACGCTGCCTTTTTGCGTAGCCTCCAGTGCGCCTCTTAATAAAATAGAACACTGTTTACGCCTCACGGGGCTGTTCCCTTATTTTAAGGGGCACCTATTCAGTTGTTATGAACTAGGCCGTTGGAAGCCAGACCCTTTGGTGTTTTTAACAGCGTGCGCTGCTTATAACGTCGACCCCTGTGATGCATGGGTTATTGAAGACAGTGTTGTCGGTATTCACGCGGCGGTTGCAGCCAATATACGGGTGTTGGGTTTTGGGCCGGTAGACCGACATTCAATGTTGGCCGATGCCGGGGCGATACCTTTTTCCGATATGCGTGAATTACGCACCTTACTAGCGTGATATGACTACTCAAGGAGGAGGCGTTGTGAAGATTTCAGGTTATACAGAACGACTAAAGAGTAATGATCAACGGTCGGAGGTGTGGTGGGATTCGTCGCCGGCCGTCTATGTACCTTACAAGAAACACTTGCTTGAGAAATACCCCGCAGCCTTCAGTTCCATTGAACAGTTAATGCCCGACACGTTTGCGCAACCCGGCGGGTTCAGTAATGTAACGACAAACCCTCGTCTGATAACGGCGGTGATTCTTGAAAAACGTGACTATTGGTTGTCGCGGTTCAATCTCGCCAAGCTGGCGCCCCAAGAGTTGCGCAGGAAGCTGTACGACGAAGTGATCGTGCAGGGCGCTTCGGATCTGAAGCAGCGTTGGGTTCAATCCGGCCAGCGCGAAGGCTGGATTTGCGCGCAAGTCGATCCTGTCGATGTGCGCTGCGCTGAACGCATGACTGCCAGGGGAGTGGCGCTGCGTCAGTTGGCTGCGAATGTGATGGTGAAGGTCCCCGCAAGCCTGGAGGGCCTTGCGACAGTTGAGCATTTAGTGGCGCAAGGCAGCTCTCTGAACATCACCTTCTGCTTCACGGTTGCGCAGTTCCAGGCAGGCATCGAGGCCATAGAACGTGGAAGGGTGACTGCACGCAGCAAGGGTGTCGACACACGCCACTGCAAGTATGTGATCACGTTCATGATCGGCCGATTGGCCTGTCAGCCCGAGTTTGCATTACAAGCGGCTGAGCGTGGCTTGGCGTTGAGCCCGGAGGACCTGCGCTGGGCCGAGTTGTTGGTTTATGAGCAGGTACAGGCGCTGGTCTCGGCGTCAGCCGCGCCGGTCAAAACCCTGCTTTCCAGTATAAAAGTCGATGTCGACGAGCGTGGCAACAAGCACTGCTGGCACCTGGAGAAGACCGGCTTGTTGGCGACGTGCTACACACTGACGCCGGAAGTGGTTGAGTTTTTGGTTGAGCGCGAAAGTCGCGGTAAACCGGTGTTTCCTGCGGGGGAACCCTTGAAGCCGCCGGCTTCGACGCTCGCGAAGTTGTTGCGTATTCCGTATTTCTGCGAAGCCTACTTTCTGGACGGCATCGAGCCTTATGACTTTTGCAACCATGAGGCTTTTATCAACACCTGCAATGAGGCCAACAGTGCGCACCGGCGCCTGGCCGATTTCTGCACTCGACTCTGCCCCCCTGTGCACGCTTTCAGCCGCTCCCTCAGTACGATCATGGCGGCCGAATACGGGGTGCTGGTATGAACAAGATGGTCGGGTTGTGGGCGCACCCCCGCTCCAGGTCCACGGTCTTGGAACGCGTGTTTATCGAGCGCGGAGACTTCGAAGTCTTCCACGAGCCGTTTGCCCATATGGCATTTTCTGCCGATTCTGAAATTCCGTCGGATGAATGGGACCACAGTTTTCCAACCACTTATCAGGCAATAAAAGAGCGACTGGTAAAGACCAGGGAAACGGCCAACGTCTTTCACAAAGACATGTGTTATCACTGCCTCGATGACTTGAAAGTTGACGTGGAGTTTCTGGCGCAACAAGACAATATCTTTCTTGTTCGCGAGCCCGCCAGCAGCATTCTTTCGCATTATCGCGTACACCCCAACATGCCGTTGCACGCCATTGGGCATAAAGCCTTGTACGAAATTTTTTGTGTGGTCACCAAACTTACCGGAAAAGTGCCCTATGTGATTAATGCTGATGACCTGGCGGCAGCGCCGGAACGGGTGATTGGTAAACTGTGTGACTATTTGGGTATTGAATTCCTGCCACAAGCCATGATGTGGAAGCGCGAGTGCCCACCCCAATGGAAAACCTGGAGAAGTTGGCACGTCGCAGCAGAAAACAGTGAATGCATTATTCCATCGAGTGAGCCTTGCCCCAATAAAGACGAACTCGACAATGTTCCCGCGTTAAAGGCGATGTATGACTATCACCGGGTTTTTTACGCGCGCATGAACGAGTTCTGTCAATAGGGAGCAGGGCATGAAAAAGTTGGTTATTACCGGTGCCGCCAACGGAATTGGTCGGGCAACCTTGGAACAGGCGATTGTTGAAGGTTACTTTGTCATTGCCGTGGATAAGGACGCGGACGCCCTTAACCGGCTGCAACAGACTTACGGTGCGAGTGTATTGGAGACTCATGTTGCCGATCTTTCCAATGATGCTGTGATCAAGGGCTTTATTCCAAGCCTGTATGAGCGTCACTCCACGCTCTACGCGTTAATTAATAATGCTGGGGTGTATCACGGCAAAAGCATTTACGCCTATTCCGATAACGAGGTGGATGAAATGCTTAACGTCAACCTCAAAGCATTACTTTATCTTTCCAAAGACTTCGCCGAACGCGAAATGAAGCACGAAGCGCCGCGCAGCATCGTCAATATCACCTCAGTGGCAGGGGAAGTGGGCAGTTGTGATGCCCTGTACGGCGCCACCAAGGCTGCCGTGATCGGCTTGACCAAGGCCAATGCCTGGAACTTCGCGCCTTTTGTGCGGGTGAACGCGGTATCGCCGGCACTGATTCACGACACCGCCATCTACGACACCATTCCCGAGTATCGGCGGGCGGAGTATGCACGCCAGGAAATTCTCAAGGACCCGATCCTGCCCAGTGGTGTGGCCGAGGTCATCCTGCTGTTGGTCGGTAATGGTTTTCGGCATATGACCGGCAAGGTTATCCCGGTTGATAACGGAGCCTACCCACGATGAACCAGTCCATACTGAAGAAAAAGTTGCTGTTGGTGGGCGCCGGTAACCTGTGCCTGCAAATTCTCAAGATTCTGGCGCCCAGGAACAGGTTCGAGTTTGTCGTGCTGGGGCGCAACGAAGAAGCGACTATCAGGCTGTGCAACCTGGTGACGCTGGCGTGCGCGCAACTGGAACAATATGTTGTTATCTCGCCGGTGATCGCTGACTTGACGGATATCGGCAGCGTTACCCAGGTGCTCCGGGAGCACGCCCCGGACATCATCGTGAACTGCGCCTCGCTGCAGTCATGGAGAGTGATCACCGAGTTGCCCAAATGCTCGTTCGAGCAGCTTGACCAGGCACAGTTCGGTCCCTGGCTACCCATGCACCTGACATTGATGCGTGACTTGATGCAAGCCGTGAAGGCCTCCGGTATCGCCACCCTGACCGTCAATGCGGCCTTTCCCGATGCCGTCAACCCTATCCTGGCCAGGGTCGGGCTGGCCCCTGATATCGGCGTGGGCAATGTCGCCAACCTGATTCCGGCCGTGCGTTTGTCCATCGCACGGTTGCTCAAGTGTTCTCCTGCTGACGTGGAGGTGATGCTGTATGCCCAGCATTATTTCAGCCACTACGTGCCACGCGGCGGCTTGCCTCCACGTGCCAGCTATCGCTTGCTGTATGAGGTTCGCGGCCGGCGTGAGGTCGCTCGCCTGTCTAATGAAGTGATTTTTTCTACGGTGAAAAACGAGTTTCGTCGCTTGGGCGGGGTTGATGGGCAGTTTCTAACCGCGTGTTCCGCGGTCACTGTGATCGAAGGGCTGTTCTCACCGACGCCGGTACTGGTGCACGCGCCCGGCCCGCTGGGGCTTCCGGGCGGCTATCCGGTCTGGCTTCAGGATGGACGCATCAATGTGCAGTTCTCCGACGAATGCCCCTACGACGACGCGGTACGCCTCAACAGCATTTGCCAAAGCCACGATGGTATCGACGAAATCCATTGTGACGGCTCGGTCACCTTCAACCCCAGGTGCATGGCAATCATGCAGACGATGCTGGGGTACTCCAAGGACATCATGTCGGTTCAGCAGGCTGCGGACTGTGCTCGGGAGTTGGCGGGAAAGTACCTGTCTTTCAAGAATTCAATCGGCTAGGGGTGGTGTGCCATGAGTCAAATCCTGGGGTATGAACACGAGGAAGTAGCCAATTACTCAACGCAGTATTCGCCGGACTTTGTCGAGCGCTGGGACGCGTTGATTGATTGGGAAAAAAGAAAGGCCGGCGAGCAGGGGTTCTTTGAGCAGTTGCTGAAAAGTCACGGAGTGAATTCAGTACTCGATGTATCCACGGGCAGTGGTTTTCATGCCGTGCAACTCAAGCAGGCAGGTTTCGAGGTGGTCGCTACGGACGGTAGCGGTACGATGCTGAACAAAGCCCGACAAAACTTTCTTGAGCATAGATTGGCGATTGAATCCCACCACAAGGAGTGGCTTGAGCTCGACCCGGACGTGCTGGGCACGTTCGATGCCGTGGTGTGTCTGGGCAGTTCACTGTGCCACGTGTTTGAGGCCAGTGACCGAATGAGCGTGCTGCGCACGTTCAGGGCCTTGCTCAAGCCAGGCGGTGTGTTGATTGTTGATCAGCGTAATTTCCGTGCTATTCGCGCGGGCAACTTCAAATCCAGCGGCAATTATTATTACTGCGGTGCGAGCGCGTCGGTCAGCCTGGGAAGGGTCGATGCACAGGTGTGCGAGTTCATTTACGACTTTGACGATAAACAACGCTACAGCCTGAAAGTGTATCCGTTATTGCCTGCGGACCTGGCCGACGAGATACGGGCCAGCGGCTTCTCTGCCCATAAGGAATACGGCGATTTTCAGCCTGTCTTCGACGGGATGAATTGTGATTTTGTCATCCACACCGCCCGCGCCGTGTGAGGGAGTCATGATGAGCACACTCGTACAGAATAATCCTCGCGTGCTCGATAGCGTGGTGTTGGCAGTCGTACTGACAGGGTTTGTCGCCAGCACCTACGGGTTCGGCGTTTATTTGTTCGCCAACCTGGTCGTTGATATGCGCCGAGATATCGGCTTCGACTACACCACTGTGGGCTTGATCACCGGGGGCGCACAAATAGGGTTCCTGCTGTTTTCTTCGGTCACCAGTTACATCAGCCGTTTTTTCGAAGGTTGGAAAATCAGTCTGGTGTCCACCGTGGTGACGTCTCTGGCCTTGTTGGGCTTGAGCGTCAGCGACAATATTTGGTTGTCGGGTGGGTTGTTGATATTGCTGGGAGGTTGCTCCGCTTCGGTTTACATCCCGCTGGCAGAAATCGTCACCAAGGGTTTTAGCCCAGGTAATCGCTCCCGGGTTATGGGGCTGATCTCCAGTGGCACCAGCTACGGCGTGTTTATCAACGGGTTACTGGTGTCATTTCTCACCTTGCAGGGTGGCTGGCGCTCGATCTGGCTGACGGCCGGCCTTGTGTCATTGGGCCTCTGTTTCGTGGCCTGGTTTCTGTTGCGTAACATGGGGGCTGACCCGGCGGCTGGTTTTTCAGGTGAGCGCTCGCGGTCGTTCGATGGCCACACGCCATGGCTGAGCCGTTCGCTGTACCTGATCTGGGGCATCGCCTTTCTCAATGGGATGGCACTGCTGCCGTTTCAGACTTACCTGGCACCTTACCTTCGCGATGAATTAGGCGTTTCGGTACAGGACGCAGGGTTTATCTGGACGACGATCGGCGCTGTGGGAATGGCGTCAGGTTTTTTGGTGGGGTGGGTGGCGGACAAAGTGGGTGCCAGGGCGGCCCTGGCCATGAGCTTTCTGAGTGCGGGCCTGGCAGCCCTGCTGGTGTTCAGTTTTAACGCTATCGCGTTGTTCTATTTGGCGGCTTTTTTGTTTGCGCTGGCGTTCTACCCCATCTTTGGGCTGGTCCCCAGCTATATCGGGCAAATCGTTCCGGTCAACCGACTGACGCAGGCATTTGGCATTGCCAATGTGCTGATTGGCCTGGGAGGCGTGTGCGGTAACTTCCTGGGCGGGCTGTCCAAAGACCTCACAGGCTCGTTCTCGACAGTCTATTGGGTGGTTTCGCTGCTTCTGTTTTTGCAATGCGTGATGGTGTTCATGTTGGGCAAACAGCCTGTTTCGCTGGCGGAGGGAGAACGGCCATGAGCTATTTTGCGCAAGATCCACAACAGAATTTGCATGCGTTTGCGTTCAATCACGTGCGTGCCGAGCAGTCGCGAATGAAGCACAAACCCAGGGTCATTTGGATGACGGGGCTCTCGGCTTCCGGGAAGTCGACCATTGCCAATGCGCTGGATATTGCCTTACGCGCCCAAGGCCGGTTTACCTGCATCCTTGATGGCGACTCGGTACGCAGTGGGCTGTGTCGTGACTTGGGGTTCACCGACAGTGACCGGGATGAAAACATTCGACGGGTCGCGGAGGTGGCGTGTTTGATGGTGGAGGCGGGACTTATTGTCATTGTCGCGCTGATCTCGCCGTCATCGGCCAGTCGGCATTACGCCCGCTCGATTATTGGCAACGAGCATTTTGTCGAAGCTCACGTGGACGCCCCGCAGGCAATTGCTGAACAGCGAGACCCTAAAGGGTTGTATAAAAAGGCGCGGTCGGGCCTGCTCAAGAACTTTACGGGGATTGATTCGAACTACGACACACCGTTGTTTCCTGAAGTGCATTTGCCGACTGACGTGCTTTCGGTTGAACAATCGGTCGGGATTATTCTTGACTGGATGTCGCGTGCGGAGGACGCCGTTTAGCCATTGGTCTTCTAGCCGCGGGGCGGTGACTCCGACTCCAGGAAACGAGGTATTCTCTGCCAGGGCGGGAATGCAGGTTTTTTCGGGAGTTGGAATGACACATTTCACGGGCACTGCAAAATCAATCCGGCTGATCGGCGGGGCCCGGGTATTGGACTTCATCAATACCACTAATGGTCGCAGGCCGCATTCCGCACTCAAGGTTCGGGAAGAACGACTCACCAGTTTCAAGTTCTTCATGGAGTGGGCATTACACGCCTCTTTGCTCTCTGAGCAAGAGTACGCTGACTACACCCCTATGGTGGTTGACTCGGCTATTTCCTTCCAGCCAGACCTGGATGCCATTATTGCCTTCCGAGAGCTTCTGTACGGCGTTTTCCATACGCTGTCATTACGCCAAAGTGTCACCGATGAGGCATTACACCAGATCAATCTGCACTACCAGCAGGGCACGACGTGGCGAGTGTTGCGCTCCATCGACGGGGTGCCCGCGTGGGGCTGGCGCACCTGCACCTCTGCGCAAGCGTTGACGTCGATGCTGATAGCGCGCCTGGCCACAGACGCGACGCAACTGCTGGTATCAAGCCAGCTTCACGCGTTGAGGAGTTGCAGTTGTACCGATTGCGATTGGATATTTCTCGACCTCTCCAAAAGTAAACAACGCAAATGGTGCCAGATGAGTGTGTGTGGCAGCCGAGAGAAGCTGAGCCGACTCAAACAGGCGGCCGGTCATCTTTAGTTGCAACGCAATACGGTGGGCGACGGGAAGCAATTGCTCCGCTTAATAGGAAACATTACTATTCACGCCCCGCCTTCCAGTGCTCACGCGATGATTCCTCAGCCGCCCCGCAGAACAGGCTTTTTCGAGCATTACGAAGAGTTGATCGGAACCTGGACACGCCGTCTGAGAAACCGTCAGCAGGCCGAAGACCTGGCGCACGACACCTTCGTGAAGGTGCTTGAGTCGCGTTCGAGCGACGTTGAGCAACCGCGCGCCTACCTGCATCAAACGGCGCGCAACATCGCGGTGGACGCATACCGCCGCGAAGACCGGCGAGAGGCGCTGGCGTTGGACGCCCTTGATCAGCGTTCGCCCCACAGCGGCGACCCGGAGCATGTCATGCACGCGATCCAATTGGCCGACTCCATCGAGCGGGCCTTGGCCGAGTTGCCGCTTAACTGTCGCAAGATATTTATCTGGCAGAAAATCGAGGGCCTCACCCAGCAGGAAATCGCCATCCGCCTGGGCCTGTCTAAAAACATGGTGGAAAAGTATATGATCCGCACCTTGCGGCATCTGCGCGACCGCCTGGACGCCCTGGCCCCATGAACTCTGCCCGTTTTGAAACAGGATCTTCCACGATGGATAGCCGTGCTCGCGACGAAGCCGCGCAATGGTTTGTACGCCTGCAAGACGCCGAGTTGAGCCCCGAAGAACAACAGCGTTTTGACGCGTGGTGTGCCGAGCAGCCAGAGCATCAGTACGAATTTGAAGTGCTGCAAGGCCTGTGGAGCGCCGCCGACCTTGTACCCACGGCGCGCTTGCAAGCGCTGTGCGAGGCCCCGGTCGAACGCCCCAGACGTCGCGCCATGGTGCGTTACGCGGTGGCTGCCAGTGTGGTGGCCATCGCCTTGGGGCTTGGCCTGTTCAGCGGGCTTGATCATCCCAAACCCTACAGCGCTGAGTTCAGCACGCGCTTGGGCGAGCATCGCCAAGTGGCATTGCCCGACGGTTCAGTGATGGACCTGAACAGCCGCAGCGTGGTGGCGGTGCACTATGAAAAGGGCCGGCGCGGTGTAGACATCAAACAGGGCGAAGCCATGTTCAGCGTCGAGCACGACACCAGCCGCCCGTTTGTCGTGGCCGCGGGGGCGGGGCAGGTCACGGTCACCGGCACGCGTTTTGATGTGCGCCGCGATGACGACCAGACCCGCGTGGTGGTCGAGGCTGGCACGGTCAAGGTCCAGGGACGTGCGTCGGATCAGGTCGTGATGCTCACGGCGGGGCTCGGCACCCATGTCGATTCTGCCGGGCAAGTCGTTACGGCGTATGCGGTGAATGCCGATGAACTGACAGCCTGGCGCACGGGCAAGTTGGTGTTCAACAACGCCACCCTCGGCGAAGTGGCGCGGGAAGTATCGCGCTATCGCGAGCAGCCGTTGCGGGTCAACACGGCGGCGGTGAGCAATCTGCGGCTGACCAGCGTGTTCAAATCCAGCGACACGGACGCGCTGCTCAAAGCGCTGCCGCATATCCTGCCAGTGGCCGTACGCGCCTTGCCGGACGGCAGTCAGGAAATTATTTCACGCTGACATTCAGGTTTTTTTCGAGTTCTTCGTCTTCTTCTGCAACTGCAACTGGTTTGCATTAACAGCCGCACACTCTTGCGATCACAGGACTAGGTTCGACGTGAAAAAACTTGTCGTGAACAACAATAAAGTTTCCCGCTGGGCGCCTCTGGCGCTTGCGCTCGCGGTCAGTGCCGCGCTGCCTGCGGCCTTTGCGGCCGACGGCATCCATATTCGCTCCCAACCGCTGGGCGCTGCGCTGAGCCAACTGGGCCAGCAGACTTCCCTGCAAGTGTTCTTCAGCCCTGACATGGTCGCGGGCAAACAAGCGCCTGCAGTGGACGGCAACCTGTCGCCTGAACAGGCCCTGCGCCAATTGCTCCAGGGCAGCGGCCTGGATTACCAGATCGATGCCGGGTCCGTGACCCTTCGCCCACTGCGCGGCGGCACGGGTGAAACCGGTTCGCCGCTGGAGCTGGGCGTCACGGATATCAAAGTGGTCGGCGACTGGCTGGGCGATGCCAATGCCCAAGTGGTGCAGAACCATCCGGGCGCACGTACCGTGATCCGCCGTGAAGCCATGGTGGAGCAGGGGGCGATGAATCTCAGTGACGTGCTGCGCCGCGTCCCTGGCGTGCAGGTGCAAGAGGCCAACGGCACCGGTGGCAGCGATATTTCCCTCAACGTCGGCGTGCGTGGCCTGACCTCACGTCTGTCGCCACGCTCCACCGTATTGATTGACGGCGTACCGGCGGCGTTCGCCCCGTATGGGCAGCCGCAACTGTCGATGGCGCCGATTTCTGCCGGTAACCTGGACAGCATCGACGTGGTACGCGGCGCCGGTTCCGTGCGTTATGGGCCGCAGAACGTGGGTGGCGTGATCAACTTCGTGACCCGCGCGATTCCGGAGCAAGCCTCGGGTGAAGTCGGCACCACCCTGGAAACCTCCGCCCACGGCGGCTGGAAACACGTCGACAACGCTTTTGTCGGCGGTACCGCCGATAACGGCATGGGTGTGGCCTTGCTGTATACCGGGGTGAATGGCAACGGCTACCGCAACAGCAATAACGCCAACGACATCGACGACGTGATCCTCAAGACCCACTGGGCGCCGACCGATCAAGACGATTTCTCGCTGAACCTCCACTATTACAATGCCAATGCCGATATGCCCGGCGGCCTGACCCAGAAGCAGTTTGACGCCAACCCGTATCAATCGGTGCGCGATTGGGACAATTTCAGCGGCCGCCGCAAGGATGTGTCCTTCAAGTACATCCGTCAGATCGACGACCGTACCCAGGCCGAAGTGCTGACCTATTACATCGACAGCTTCCGTGGCAGCAACATTGCCAATCGCGACCTCAAGACCATCAGTTCCTACCCGCGCAGCTACTACACCTTCGGCATCGAGCCGCGGGTGTCCCATGTGTTCGACGCAGGGCCAAGCACCCAGGAAGTCAGCGTCGGTTATCGCTACCTCAAAGAAGGCATGCATGAACAGGCCAGCAGCCTCAATCTGGTCAACAACGTGCCGACGCCGGGCGGGCAGAATGATGGGCATGTTTACCAGGATCGCACCGGCGGTACTGTGGCCAACGCGTTCTATATCGACAACAAAATCGATATCGGCAAATGGACCGTCACGCCGGGCATTCGCTTCGAACACATTGAAACCAATTGGCATGACCGCCCGGTGGTCGCCCTGAACGGTGTGCGCACCGTGGAAAAGAATCGCAAGATCAACAGTAACGAACCGTTGCCGGCGTTGAGCGTGATGTACCACATTTCCGATGCCTGGAAAGTCTTTGCCAACTACGAAACCTCCTTCGGCAGCCTGCAGTACGCGCAGATCGGGCAGGGCGGTCGCGTCAACCAGACGGCCGATGGCCTGAACCCGGAAAAGGCCAAGACCTACGAGATCGGCACACGCTATAACGACAGCGTCTGGGGCGGCGAAGTGACGCTGTTCTACATCGACTTCTCGGATGAGCTGCAATATGTGAGCAACGACGTGGGTTGGACCAACCTCGGCGCCACCAAGCACCAGGGTATCGAAACCTCGGCTCACTACGACCTGTCGAACCTGGACCCACGTCTGGACGGCTTGACTGCCAACGCGGGCTTCACCTACACCAAGGCTACCGCCGAGGGTGATGTGCCGTTCAAGGGCCGCGACCTGCCGCTCTACTCCCGTGAAGTGGTGACGGCGGGCCTGCGCTACGACATCAACCACTGGACCCATAACCTGGACGTCTATGCCCAGTCCGGTCAACGTGCGCCGGGTACCGGCACCACCTACATCACCCAGGGTACCGCCGACGGCCAGTACGGCGATATCCCCGGTTATGTCTCGGTCAACGTGCGCAGTGGGTATGACTTCGGTGCGCAACTGTCGAACCTGAAACTGGGTGTGGGCGTGAAGAACCTCTTCGACCAGCAGCACTACACGCGCTCCAGTGACAACAACGCCGGGTTGTACCTCGGTCAGCCGCGTACGTTCTTCGTGCAGGCCAGCGTTGGTTTCTGATCGGCCGTGTGTAAGAAAAATCGCAGCTCAAGGGCGGCGATTTTTTTTGGCTTTTTTTATGTGCTTACCGAGCTGCCTGAGCCTTGTCAGGAACTGTTTGCGCGCATTCGCCACACAGGTTGTAACCAGCGACGTTGATCGTACTGGTCGTTTTCAGACGCCGAGCCAGGGGCCAGACATGACTTCACCTTCGTTTCAATCCGGCCAGACCGAGGGCCGGTGCACCGTTAATGGCTGGCGTGGGGATGCCCGCTCGACATCGCCAAGCGAGGAGGGCAACAGCATGGCCCTGTCAACGGTGTACGCCGCCGAAACGCTGCGCATGAAAGCGTTCGTGGGGCAGCAAAAATTCCAGGCGCCCGTTGCAGATGATTTTGCCCGCGGGCTGCTTGCGCCAGAGCCTGCCAACCGTTCTGACACTCGCTGTTTGAGGCCACCCACTTTCCGTTGGGCCGCGCTGCTCAATAGCCTCACCGCCAGGTGGCGAGGGCAAACACCTGGGTGATCCAGTGTTACATGCTGTTATTGGGATTCTCCTGCCACCCGGAACTATCGCGTGGCGCTAACCACATATCGGTTGCTTGCTACCCAGAGGGTGAATCGATGATTCGGGGCCCCCTGGTACTGACTTTCAGGCAAGCATGGATCTGCAAAAGGCGAGAGATGAAGCATGAAGATTGAGGGTGCATTACTGCGCGCGCAGCCAATCGGCGTGGGCGGGCCAGAGGTAGGTCGGGTTTTGTCGCCCCGCGTTTTTCATTTGCCCGGCGATGAGCCGTTTGCAACGCGAGATTTGCCGTCGCAGCGGCCCATGTTGTGGCGTGGAGGCTTGTCTTCGTTGCGCCAGCAGGCCCTGCAAAATGCGCCCACGGCTCGCGCCAACACCGCACTGCCGGGGCCGAACTCCACCGATAGCCAACTGGCGGGCGAGCTGGAGAAACACTTTGGCGAGCTGCACGGGTTTTTAAAGGAGGGCCGTTTGACGCAGGCATCGTTGCGCCAGATCGCAGCTCAAACCTTGAGTGGAGAGTAAGGTGCGCGACCGTATGATCCTGCTGGTCAGGGAAATTCTCAACCGCCCGCTGCTGAACGACGCGATCATCGACGGTGCGGGGTACATCACCCGTGACAGCCTGAACGCGGCCGCTGCGGCGTTGCTGGGTAACAGCTCCCCTGGCGCCTTCAGCCAGGACCCTTTTCATGACCAGGGCAACGCCGAGGTCGTAAAGGCTTTGCAAGGCTATTTCAAACAATTGCGGGATATACCCAAAGATCGCACGGTATTTTTTGAAACGTTTGAATACCTGGAAATAACCCAACTCAAAACCGTGATGAGTGACCCTGACGACCTCGATTCGCAAGGCCGACCGCTGTTGGAGCCCGCGACTGGGCTACCGAAGAAAAAGTACAGTGAACACTGCGTCTACACCGCCAAGAACATCATTGAGCGGCCAGGCCTGCTGCGTTCGCTGGAACGTGCCAACAACATGCGTTTGCTGGGGCGCCCCAGGCACGAGGGCTGGCTTTGCAACAAAAGCCTGGAACGCTGGCTGGAACAATACGAAGCCTACAAAGCCAGATAACCCCTGGCTTTGTAGGTCGAGCGTTTTACACCTTGAGAATTTTACCGCTGATGGCCACCCCGGCCAGCAGCAGCGCAATCAGCACAAAGGCCGTGCTCAGGCTGCTGCCGTGGGCGATGAACCCGATAACGGCAGGCCCGGCGAGAATACCGGCATACCCCAGCGTGGTGATGGCCGGTACGGCGATATGTTCCGGCATGACCTGTTGTTTACCGACGGCGGTGTACAGCACCGGCACGATATTCGAGCAGCCGGCACCCACCAGGGCATACCCCAGCAGCGCGGTTTCCCAGGCCGGCAATAAGGTGGCGAGCAACATGCCAGCAGTGGCCAGCGCGCCGCCGATGACGATCACGCGGGTGGCGCCCAGGCGGCGGACAATCGAGTCACCGGTCAGGCGCCCTGCGGTCATGGTCAAGGCAAACGCCGCGTAACCCAGGCCGGCGTAGGCTTCATCGAGACCGCGTTCCGCACTGAGGAACACCGCGCTCCAATCCAGCACGGCGCCTTCGGCCAGGAACACGATGAAACACAGGCAGCCGATAAACAACACCACACCGTGTGGCACGGCAAACGCCGGGCCAGCGCTTTCGCTGCCGTAGGGCAGCAGATGAGGTCCGGCCTTTAACAACGCAAGCGCCATGATGACGATCACCACCAGGGTCGCCTGCAACGGCGACAAGCCCAGCCCCAGTAACCCCGCAACCCCCGCTGCGCCGACGATGCCGCCAAGGCTGAACAAACCGTGGAAGCCCGACATCATGGTTTTGCCGCTGGCGCGTTCAACGATGACGGCCTGCAGATTGACGGTCGAATCCACAGTGCCCAGGCCCGCTCCAAACAGGAACAGCCCGGCTATCAGCAAGGGGATCGAACTGACCGTGGCGAGCATCGGCAGTGCCAGGCAGATCATGATCGTGCCGGCTGTCAGTACCCGTCGGCAGCCGAAACGAGAGGCCAGTGCACCCGCCATCGGCATCGCGATGATCGATCCGACGCCCAGGCACAACAGCAATAGGCCCAGCGTGCCTTCATTCAGGTTGGCGCGCGCCTTGGCATAAGGCACCAGCGGCGCCCAGGCTGCGATACCGAAGCCGGCGATGAAAAAGGCGATACGGGTCGACATTTGTTCCAACCGCCCGGGAACCACGGGCGCTGGGGTGGGGATGGCAGTCATGAAAAATCCTTGGTTTTGCGTTCAACGAACGATGTCCGGCGCGACATCCTTGCACATCAGGCCCTGTCGAGCGAGCCGGGTTCCCTTCAAGCGAGCGTCTGACACCCAGGTGCAGGTTTATTGTTACAGGAGCGGAACGTCCTCGACGGTGGCGACCACACAGAGGCTATCGGATTCTTCGGCGGTGGTCTGGAAGGTGCGTAATCCGCGTGAGAACGGATGAACCCCAGGTTTTTGCGTTGGATTACCACCTTCCAGTCCACTGCCCACTGCGCAGCCTTTCTGTAATACGCTGCTGCCAAGTGTGTGAGCAAACGGAGAAATACGCCGATGAATATTCTTGTGAAGCATCGCTATGACGCAGTTCTATGACGCGCGGGGCAATATTTACGGTGTGGTCAGCCCCGCCTATCTACGCAGCAAGGGCATTGCAGTGTCTGAATCTGCCGACCTGGCTGCCAGCACTCGAAAAGCGTGGACAGCCTCAGCGATCGCGTCGGAGTGTGAGTGGGGCACGTTACCGCGCGCGGGCAATACCAAGGCGCACCGCTGCGATGGTTTGCTGGTGGGGCCGTTCCAGTCTGCGCCGCCGTTTGACGTGTTGATCGTCAATACCGATGGCACGCTCGCCGAACGCAGTGGGAACGGGTTGACGATTTTTTCCCAGGCGCTGACGGATCAAGGTTTGATGGCCCAGGGGTGTGAGTTGCACGTGCATCACGACAAGCACGATGCAGCCTCGCCGGTGGCGACCTATTCGCAGCCGGCGACCTTTGAACAGGTGGCTGGTTTCTGGTTGGCCTTGGGGCGACCGGAGTTCGGGCCAGCAGCGGTAGCCGCTACCGGTGTTGACGTCGTAACGCTGGGGCAATGTGATTTCAGCCATGTGGCTGCACTGGCGGCGATCGACCCGCAATGGGCCGTTAGCCAGTTCGTCCGTGTGGGCAATCCTCATTGTGTGACGCTCGTCGAGCATGTCCAGGCCTTGCCGGACAATCAGTCGATGCACCAGCCCGCACTGTTTGAGCCGTTACGGGCCATTGCCTTTGCGCCGCCAGGCGGGCGCGGCCAACCTTGTTCGGCTGGGGTCAACCTGCAATGGGCCGTACATGCTTCAGGCAATCGGGTCATCGCGCGGGTGTTTGAGCGAGGAGAAGGACCTACCGCGTCCTCGGGTACCAGCGCCAGTGCAGTTGCCTGCGCGGCATGGCGCGCGGGTTGGGTTGACGCCGGCGAGGTGGCCGTGGTCATGCCGGGTGGCACAGTGCCGGTGCATTTACACTGCGAGGCCGAAACGCTGCTGAGCGTCAGTCTGTTCGGGACTGCATGCGCGCAAGCCTGAGGGCGCAGAAGTGGCTGATATCTTGAATACGTGTCAGCCGTTTCTTTATCGGTTAGTTGTATGGTTAAAGTTGGCGTAAGAAGTTTCTTGTTGTTGAATACTATTGAGTTCTGCGAATTTATTATTTTGTAAAAGACACGTCCTACCACGTTGTGCGAAACGTCTTTTTTATTTTTAAAGGGTCAAATTCCGCCTGAAGTCGCTAAGATTTATTGGGTTCAGGCGCTTTTTCCCGGCAGTTCAATCAATGCCCGATGGGGGGAGGCCTTTCAGTCAAATAATTGATGACGGGTAACTTAGGGATGGTTGAAACATCTGCCGCGCCACGTTTCAAGTTGATACTTCCAGACATAAGCAATGACTTTCAGGTACTCGCTTTCAAAGGCCGAGAAGTCCTTGATCAGCCTTACTTCATTACCGTGCATTTAGTCAGCGAAAATCCCTCTCTGGATCTGGAGGCGCTGCTTCATCAGCCGGCTTATCTTGACTTTGGCGAATCCGATGCGGGGCTGCATGGGCACATCTACGCTATCGGCCGTGAGGGGCCCGGCGTTCGGCTCACTCGCTATCGTCTCACCCTGGCACCACGCCTTGTGTGCCTGGCCCATCGACACAACCAGCGGATCTTCCAACAACGCAGTGTGCCGCAGATTATTGCGGCGGTCCTTGAGTACCACGGCATTTTGGCGGACGCCTATGCCTTCGAACTGGGCCCTGTGGCCTACCCACCCCGTTCGTTCTGTGTTCAGTACGCGGAAACCGACCTGCACTTTATCCAGCGGTTGTGCGAGGAGGAGGGTATTCACTACCACTTTCGCCATGGCCCGAATAATCACGTGCTGGTGTTTGGTGATGACCAGACGGTGTTTCGGCGCCTGGCTGCACAGCGATTTTGCTCGACGCACGCGCTGGCCAAAACGAGAGCTATCCGGCAGTTCGGCGTGCGTCTGGAGACCCGTACCCAGTTGACGGTGCGCCGTGATCATGACTTCGAGCATCCGTCGCTGCGCCTGGAAGACAAGGCCGGGCCTGCATCGACGCAGCGCCTTGAGGACTACCATTACCCGGGTGGTTTCAGCGACCATGCGCGAGGTCGGCAATTGGCGCACAGGGGCCTGGAGCGGCATCGGCGCGACCGCCAGCGTGCCGTGGGCAAAAGTGATCAACCGCTGCTGGGCAGCGGTCATTTTCTTGAGCTGTGTGACCACCCGGACCCCACCTGCAACGACCTGTGGTTGCTTACGTCGGTGCATCACGAGGGGTATCAACCGCAGGTGCTGGAGGAAGCGGCGCCTGTGGCGGGCACATTCCATGGCTACCGCAACCGGTTTAGCGCAACACCCTGGCGCGCCGTGCATCGGCCCCCCCTCAGACACCCGAAACCTACCCTCAATGGCAGCCAAACCGCCATCGTGACGGGGCCAGCAGGCGAGGAGGTGCACTGCGACGCCTACGGCCGAGTAAAGGTACGTTTTCATTGGGACCGCCTCGACCCCACGGATGACAACAGCAGTTGCTGGGTACGGGTAGCATCCGGTTGGGCGGGTGATGGCTTCGGCGCCATGCTGATTCCGCGGGTGGGCATGGAGGTGCTGGTAACCTTTCTGGAAGGCGACCCGGACCAGCCGTTGATCAACGGCTGCCTGCCCAATGCGTTGCACCGGCCGGCTTACCCTTTGCCGCAACACAAGACACGCAGCGTGTTGCGCAGCCGCAGTGTTCAGGGTGGCAGGGGTGCCAACGAACTGCACCTCGAGGACCGCCACGGCGAGGAACTCATCTACCTGCGCGCCCAACGGGACCTGGAACAGCAGGTCGGCCATGACAGTCGCCTTGAGGTGGCGGGAGAGCGGCGGGAAATCATCCGCGGGTTAAGCACGGTTCACTTGGAAAGTGGCGAGCAGCGCCACATCACCGGAGACCGCACGGTCATGCTTGGCACCAACGATCGGCTGGAGGTGCAGGGAGACAGCCAGACGCATATCGGTCAGTCCTTGGTTATCCAGGCCGGGCAGCAGATCGTCCTCAAGGCCGGCGCCAGCCTGGTCATCGATGCGGGCGCACAATTGAGCCTCAAGGCTGGGGGCGAGCACCTGATTATCCAGGCGGGCGGCATTTTCAGCAGCCGGCCTGTCACCGTTGGCGGCTTGCCGCCCCTCACTCGGTCGGCGAACCCATTTTCGGCCATGGATGCGTCGAACCTCTCGACGGCCCAAGGTACGCTTCTGGACGAGGCCCGGCAGTTGGGCGCGGACTTCTGCCCGGTGTGCGAGGCGTGTCGTGAAGGCCAGTGCACCCTCATGCGGAGGGCAGCCTGATGTCAAGTGAGCCAGGCCAGTGGATGGCTGAACAACAGCAGGCGGGGCGCCGATTGTGCTTGATCCTGGATGGTCACCACGACGCATGTCAGCAGCTGTTGGCGGTGCGCAACCTGTCACAGTATTGCTGCCTGTACGCTGAGACCGCCCTGGCCGAGTTGGCGGCGGCGAGCCCGGTGATTCTGCTGGTGGAGCAGGCGGACGAGCCTGCGCTGGTTGATCTGCTGCAACACCCCGAAGCGAACTGGGGCTGGTTGGGCAGCCTGCCCGGCGATGATCTGGCTGGTGTGGTTCGGCATTGGCGCGAACGCCTGCTGGTAGGGCACCAGGGAAGCCAGGCCCTGTATCGCTTTCACGATAATCGTACCTTGGCACGTGCTTTGACCCATTTGCAGGGCGAGCACTGGCCCGTGTTTCTCGGCCCACTGATCAGTGTGTGCTATTGGCACCAAGGCTGTTGGTGTCAGGGTGAAAACCCAATGCCAGGTGAGTATCCGGTGCCTGTGCCTGCACCCTGGCTGAACACGCCCAACCCTCAGGCTGAAGTGATCCTGCACGCCAATATCCTGCGTTATCTACTGACTGAACACAGCGAAAAGCTCGCCGGCCTGGTTGAGTTTCAAGACCCCAGAATCTGGCTGGCACAGGTTCTGGAGCAAGCCCGTGCCTGGCAATGGCGAGGCCCCCAGCAGCTCGAATTCCTGGTGGTGCGCCGGTTGGAGGAGGCGACGCAAGGCCGCACGATGCGGTGGCAGCCGGTAGAGGGCGAGGCGCCAGCGGAACATTTTGAGCGGGTGCTACGGGAGTGGCAAAAGCATGAATAGGTGGACGCGCAGCGTTTTGATAACGCTCGGTGCTGGATGGCTCTCGGGTTGTGCGCTGGCACCGCCGGCTGATCGTTTTACGCTGGAGGTGGATTTGCCGGCGCAATTTCGATTTATCGGTGCGGCCAACTACCGTCCAGCCAGGTATGAGCTCTGTACCTTGCCGCAGCGTCGAGGCAAAAGGCCTGAACGCAAGATCTTTATTGCCGATTACAAACCCGTGGCCGAACGGGTGAGCTATGAGTTCCCGCTGACTGAAACCATTGAGGGGTGCCCTACGGTGTTGCGTAGCGTGGAGTTCACTCTTTATGCGAAGTGGGGTGAGCTTGACACTGATGTAGGGGGTAGTTTCGCGGCAATTTCTTTCGCAGATCCTATTGAGTCTGAACGCGTAGCAGCGATGCCCGAGTCGGGTGTACAGGAGTTATTTGGACAATGCATGTGGTTTTTCCGAACGGCCGGCCCCGAGCATGCGATCAGAAAGCTTTTGGAATGTAACGCATTGGACACGAAGGGCAAAAGGCAAGAAACGCGCCCGGGTGGCGTGGTGCAGAGAGCGTTGCTCCCAGGGAAAAAAGTAAGGCTGACGTTGAGCGTTACAGACGAGGAGGCTCCCGCCTTTCAGGACACCTGGCTGGCTGTTCCGGGGGGGTGGAGACGGTGCCGGGGTAAAAGTTTTGAAGACCTGTCCGGATACTGTGGCAGTAACACCACGGACTTTAAACCTATAACGATGCCGGATGGGCGTGTCTGCGATGTTTATCCAACGTGCAAATAACAAGGAGTTGATTCATGAACCAGGCAGCATGGAAGCAACCTTTTTTCAGTAGCGAGATGTCTGCTTGCCCATTGAAAGGGCATTGGGCAAGTGTTTCTCTTGTTGATGAAACGGGCAGCGGGAAGGCTTATGGCGGGCTTGTCTACACGATCCAGGACAATACCGGGCGTCTGTACAAAGGAAGGTTGAATGGAGAGGGGTACGCCAAGCTCGAAGGGTTTTACTGTGGCCCGGTCATTCTTTCTCTGGATTCGCAGTATTCCGGCGAGGAGGAGCCGTATTCGAAGTTGAGAAAACGCAAGACTTACCCGTTGCCTATCACCGAACTTCAAGCCCGCGCCGAACACACCCGATTTTCAGCGGCTGATGGCCAACGTATTGAGGGCAACCCTGCACAACGCCAGGCCGACCGATTTTATCAGGTTGAGGTGCGCGATCTGGTACGACATATTGCCCACCTGCCGCCGTTTGCCTCCAGAACCCACCACCCCCCAAGGCATGCGCTGAAAATGATGGCCGAACTGGGGTTTGGTCCACCGCAGCCCGCATTGTCAGGCGTCGTGTTGTTCCCCAACCTGCACACGGTGTTGGAGGTACGGCCTTTGCGGGCCCTGCGCCCGATGTTGTCAACCGATGATCAGTTTTGTGCGTTGAACCTGTATCAATTGGCGTTGATGTCCACATTGAGTTACTGCGATTTTGGCCAGCAGCCTGCAAAACCTCCGGTGGAACACGTCAGTTTTCCCCTGGATCCCAGCGCAGGCAATCTGTTCGCGGAAAAACTCTCGGGGTTTCAAGAAGCCTGGAAGGTCGATCGTGATCAGGCTCAGCGCTTCTTCCCGTTGTATGAAGAGGTTCCATACTCCCAGCGGTTTGAGATTTTGCCCTTCGATCCTGAGTTGTATCCACAGAATCGGCCGGAGCTTGGAGAGAAACAGGAACATCCCGCCAGCCTGCACTTTTTTGATGATGAAGCGTCCGGTACGGATACCCAGGCGTTTATCAGTCATCACAACGAAGTCATTCTGATCGCTGTTCGAGGCACCGCCAGTGGTGCCGATGCACTACGCGATGCTAATGCCCACCAAGTGCCATTTACCGATGGTGTTGGCAAAGCCCATGAGGGGTTTTATCTGGCCTATCGAGCGATGCGCGATTTTGTTCTGCACTATCTTGATCAATTCCACAGCGGCCAGCGCATTGTGATTTGTGGCCACAGCCTTGGCGGCGCCATCGCGTTGCTCCTGGCAGAGGGGTTACGCCGAGTTACTCGCGTAAAGTATAACGTCCTCCTCTACACCTACGGCGCTCCCCGCGCCGCAGACTCCGAGTTCACCGACGGCGCCTCAGCCCTCATCCATCACCGCATCGTCAACCACAACGATCCGGTCCCCAGTGTCCCTGCCACGTGGATGAATACCACCGCCAAACTCTGGGTGCCGGGCGCCATCACGCTTTTTGCCGCGCCCGGTGCGGGTGGCCTGCTGTTCGCTGCCGGCCTTGTGCGCGTCGGCGGTAACCCTTACCAGCACCACGGCGAACAGCAGCACTTCATGCCTATCAAGCTACCGGACGGCACGCATTCCTCGGTGTTATGGGCGCCCGGTTGTGAGTCCATCCTCGAGGCCGGATGCAACCGGGTGCTGCAACTGCAAGGCGATATGCCCGAGCGTGCCAACCTGTTGAAACAACTGTTCCAGGCCAGCCAGCACTTCATGACCGCCAGTTACATTCCAGCCGCGTGGGCCACGCTGCGTCGCTGGCAGCAAACCGTCGATAGCCAGGGGCCTTTGATCACCACCAGAGAGTTCGAGTTGATAGACCTGGCGCTCGACACAATGACCCAACAACTGCGCGACAAGAACCGCGAGCTCGAGCGTCGTCGCCCACCGAACCAACGCGATTATGGGCATGCGCATAACCAGGCGCTGAACGCTGAAGTCGACCGCTTGCGCAGCAGCCGACGTCGCTTGGAGTCGTTGCGCTGGCGCCGTCTGGACCTGCGTGACGTGTATGGCAGCCACGCCGACTCCACCGGCCTGCGGCCCAGCGTGAAGCGCTGGTTGCGCCACCCTGAAAACCGCAGGTTGGCGCAAATCGCCAGTATTCCTGCGCCGCTTAAGGACAGCGCCGGCCGGGTGCAGCCACTGGATATCGACTCAATCGTCTGACCCCGGTTACCTACGACCCCGGTGCTTACAAAAACTCCACCTGTGCCGGCCTGCGTTGCATCAGCACCTTGCCATTGCGGATCGAATACAACGGCAGGCCCTGGCTGCGGATCACCTCGTAGTCACTGTCTGCCGAAAGGATTAGTAGGTTGGCGGGGCGACCGGGTTCCAGGCCGTACCGGTCACCCAGGGCCATGGCCTTGGCGCTGTTGTCGGTGACCAGGTCGAGGGCGCTTTGCAGGTTGCGGTAACCCAGCATGTGGCAGATATGCAGACCGGCTTCCAGCACGCGCAGGATGTTTCCGTTGCCCAGCGGGTACCAGGGGTCGACGATGGAGTCCTGGCCGAAGCAGACGTTCATGCCGGCCTCGAGCAGTTCATTGACGCGGGTGACGCCTCGGCGTTTCGGGAAACTGTCGAAGCGCCCCTGCAGGTGAATGCTTTCGGTAGGGCAGGAGACGAAGCTGATGCCCGAGTGTCCCAGCAGGCGAAACAGTTTGGCGCAGTAGGCATTGTCATAGGAACCCATCGCTGTGGTATGGCTGGCGGTGACGCGCGCGCCCATGTCGCGGCTGCGGGCCTCTTCGGCGAGCACTTCGAGAAAGCGCGAGTGCGGGTCATCGGTTTCGTCGCAGTGCACGTCCACCAGGCAGCCGGTGCGTTCGGCCAGGTCCATCAGAAACTTCACCGAACTCACCCCTTGGTCGCGGGTGTATTCGAAGTGCGGGATGCCACCGACTACATCAGCGCCCAGGCGAATGGCTTCCTGCATCAGCTCGCGGCCGTTGCGGTAAGACTCGATGCCTTCCTGCGGGAAGGCGACGATTTGCAGGTCGATCAGGTGGGTGCTTTCTTCGCGCACCTCCAACATGGCTTTGAGCGCGGTGAGGTCAGGGTCAGTGACATCGACATGGGTGCGCACATGCTGGATGCCATGAGCGGCCAGGGCCTGGATGGTTTTCTTGGCGCGAGCCTTGGTGTCTTCCTGGGTGATGGTGGCTTTGCGCTCGCCCCAGCACTCGATGCCCTCGAACAGGGTACCGCTCATGTTCCAGCGTGGCTCACCGGCGGTCAGGGTCGCGTCGAGATGGATATGTGGCTCCACGAAGGGCGGTATCACCAGGTTGCCGGCGGCGTCGAGGTCACCGGCCATTAAGGTGGGGGCCACGGTTTGTGCGGTAATGCGGGCGATCCGGCCGTGTTCCAGGTGCAGATCATGCAGGCCTTCACGGTTGCGCAGGCGGGCATTGATGATATGCATGGGCAAGTTCCTCTTGGCTTTGGATAATCAGGCAGGCAGCCGCCAGGTCATCAGGGTTATCAGCCACAAGGTTACCATCCTCATGGCGGTAGTCGGGCTCATGCCTGCACGTCAGTCAACGGTGCGCGCACGCGCAGGGCTGCGGTGAGTGCGATGTAGGCCAGGGACGCGGCCACAATCCCCACCAATGGCGCCACCCACGGTGAGTGAAACGCCAGCACGGTGCCCACGGCATACGCCACCAGCCCCGGCCAATTGAACGCCGGCAGGCGTGCATCGGCCAGGCGCGGGTACTGGCCGCGATAGCGGTAGAAGAAGTCCGCCATGATGACCCCGCCAATCGGCGGGATCACGGTGCCCAGCAGAATCAGATAAGGCACCAGCAGGTCGTACATGCCAAGCAGTGCCAGCAGCGTGCCGATCACTGCGCCGGCCAGGGTCACGGTTTTGCGCCGCCGGGTTCGCAGCAGGTTGCAGCCGGCCACGGCGAAATTGTAGATGGTGTTGTCCTGGGTGCTCCAGATGTTGAGCAGCAACATGGCCATCGCCGCCATGGCGAAACCTTGCAGCAGCAATACCTCGACCACATCCGGCTGCTGATAGACGATGGCACCATAGGCACCGATCAACACCATCAAGCCATTGCCGATAAAAAAACCGATCAGGCTGGCCAGCACTGCGACCTTGGCCGAGCGAGAAAAACGCGTCCAGTTGGTCGCCTGGGTGGCGCCGCTGACAAAGGTGCCGAATACCAGTGTGATGGCGGTGGACACGTCCAGTTCCGCCGTCGGCACCACGGCCAGCAAGCCCTCCAGGCCGCCGACTTTGACGGTGGCGACCCACATCGACAGCAACAGCAGGATGCCCATGGCCGGCACCGCGATATAAGACAGAATCTCCAGCCCGCGATAGCCCACATAGGCGGTGGCGCAGAACAGCAGGCCAAACAGCACCATCAGTGCCAGCACCGTGCCTTGGTTCAATTCGAAATATTTGCCCAGCACCACGGCGGCGGTGGCGGTGCCCCAGGCGTACCAGCCGATCTGGGTGAAGCCGAGGATCAGGTCGCTGAGTTTGCTGCCCACTTCGCCAAAGCAGAAGCGCCCCATCAGGACCGAATTCAAGCCGCTTTTGAACGCGATATAGCCCAGGCCTGCGGCGTAGATACCCAGCAACAGGTTACCCAAAGCCACGACACCGAGCATGTCGGTAAAACTGAACGCCACGCCCAGCTTGCCGCCGGCGAACATGGTCGCGGTAAAGAAGGTGAAGCCCAGCAACACCATGGCGGTGGACGCAAGGCCCTTGCGCGCATGCATCGGCACTTCACTGAGGGGGTAATCGTTACCCGGTTCTTGCTGCGTCATGGCCTTGCTCCCTGGATGACTGACGCCGTGCTGTTGCACTGCGCGTGCCAAACCGGCAGCGCGGCGTATTTGTCGCCAGGCAGCTGCGTCGACCGCGCCCAAAAAGGCACGAAAGCAGTGCAGCGGTGACACAAAGTGGATCAGTCGAACTGCGTCTGGGTGGTCTCGCCACGATGAAACGCAAACGCCGCTTCAAGATCGCTTTCGATGGTGCGCCCACGGGACAGCGGGGGCAGGTCGTCGAGGGTAAAAAAGCCCACTTCAGTGGTTTCAAACCCGGCCACTGGCGCCAGTTGGTCGGCCCGCTCGCACAGGAAATACAGCTTGTAGAAGTCCCGCACATCCGGGCGATACAAGCCCTTGGCCTTGTGCGTGACGCTGTACAGCGCGCGTGCCGTGACGCTCAACCCGGCTTCCTCACGGATCTCCTTGACGATGTTTTCCGCCGCTGACAGGCCGATATCGGCATAGCCACCGGGCAGCGCCCAGCAGCCGTCGGTCAATTCGCGCACCAGCAGAATCCGGTCGCCTTCGATCACCGCGCCACGTACGTCAATCATTGGGGTTGAATAGCGCTTGGCAAAATCCGGCACCAGCCCGGTGATGCGCGCAAGCGGCACATCCGCCAGTTGCGCGAGCATGCTGTGGGCAATCTCGGCAATTTCCTCAAGGCGTTCGCGTTCGAAGTCGTCGGTGCAAAAATGCAGCCCCGTAGACGCCAGTGCCTGTAAGCGTTTGGCCTGGGCCAGCCAGAGGTTTTCCATGGGATGCTCCTATAGATGTTTGATCATATAGACGCGGCGCAGGCCGTGTTCCTCGGGGCAATGGGTGCGCACATAGCCACGGCGACTGTACAGCGCGAGGTTCTCGGTCATCACCTCGTTGGTGTACAGACGGATAGCACTGTAGCCGGCATCGAGGGCCTGCTGTTCGGCAAAATCCATCAGCTGTCGCCCGAAACCAAGGCCCTGGGCGTGTGGGGCCACGGCGAGGTTATCCAACAGCAATGCCGTGTCGGTGTGCATCAGGATAACAAAGCCTTGAACCTGCCCGGCGTGGTCGAGCACATGCACGCCACCGTCTTCGACCCGCTGCGGGTAGTCCTCCAGCATTGGCCCGGGCTTTCGGCCGATGCGCTCGATGTAGGGCGTATAGGCAGCCTGCACGATGGCCTCGATAGCGGCACTGTCATCGGCAGTGGCGGGGCGTATCAATTCAGCGTGCTCCTGTCATAAAAAAGGCTCAATCCACTGGCGCTTCGAAGATCGCCTCGATGGGCCGTTCGAACACCTTGGCGATCTTGAACGCCAGCGGCAAGCTCGGGTCGTAGCGGCCGGTCTCGATGGCATTGATAGTCTGGCGCGATACGCCCAGGCGCTGCGCCAGCTCGGCCTGGGACCAACCCAGTTCGGCGCGCAGCGGGCGCAGCTGATTATTCATTGATAGCGCCTTGTGCCAATGATCGTGGCCACACACCAGACGCCGCCCATGATCGGCCATACCATAAAGGCCGACAGGCGCGGCAGGCCTGCGGTTTCCAGGAAACCGTAGCTGAAGTTTAAGCAAAGGATGCTTTACGTTGGGTGTGCAGGTTTTTCATGTCAAGCACGCTTTACAGCTGCAGTGGCCAGGCATAAAAAACCACCCGCAGGTGGTTTTAAACACTCAAGCGCTTACTCGCCGCGATAGATGCAACCGCTGGTGCAGGTCTCGTGGATGCGAATCGCGCTGAGTTCCGGCAACAGGGGCTTGAGTTCGGTCCAGATCCACTTGGCCAGCACTTCGCTGGTCGGATTCTCCAGGCCAGGGATGTCATTGAGGTAGTTATGGTCGAGGCGTTCGTACAGCGGCTTGAAAATCGCCTTGATTTCCGAGAAATCGCGGATCCAGCCGGTATGGGGATCCAGGTCGCCGCTCAGGTGGATCGCCACCTTGAACGAATGCCCGTGCAGGCGCCCGCATTTGTGGCCTTCCGGTACATGGGGCAGGCGGTGGGCGGACTCGAAGGTAAACTCTTTGAAGATTTCCACAGTATTTTAAGCTCGGTCAGGTATCTGGCAGGCGGCGAGTTTAACAGCTTGACCCCTTGCCGCGCATACCGCTGGGTCACAGGGCTTGCAGCCGCTCGCCCAGCCCACCATTGTCCGCCAGTTGCAGAAACTCATCCCCCAGCCGCCGACTTTCGCTCATCGCGGTTTGCCAGTATTTGTTGCGGCTCGAGTCATCGCCCATAAAGCGCTTGAAGTCGCTGCGGTCCGGCAATTTGCCGTGGGGCAGGCGGGCCAGGTAGTCCCTGGAGGGCGCCAGTAGCAGCACATCCTGCAAGCCTTGCGGGTTACTGCGCCGCCACGGCAAGCCCTTGTCGAACCAGCCGGGGATCACCCGGTCGGTGAAATGCGGGTACAGCACAATGTCGTCGCCGTGATAGGGCAGGTCGAGGTGATAGTCCAGCAGGCCACCGTCGCGGTAGGTGCCCGTGCCTGCGCCGGGCAGGTCGCGCACGCCTTGCATCACCATGGGGATGGAACCGGAGGCCAGCAGCGCCTGGCGCAGGTTGCCCAGCTGCAGGTCGAGGAAGCGCGAGGGGAAGTCCGTCAGCGCATGCACCGGAGGCGCCTGGCGCGGGTCGTGGATGATCAACCGCTCAAAATGCCGCGACAGCCGTGCACGGCCACGCAGGTTGTCGGCAATCACCGACGACAGGCCCAGCCCCAGTCGCCCACGGTGGTCATCGGCGAGCAGGCCGTGGCTCTTGACCACCATGATATTCAGGCGATAGTCGGGGTTGTCCAGCACCCGCGCATCACGGCCAGCCAGCAGGTCGTCGAGCATGCGCTGGCAGCTGCGGCTGACTTCGGCCATGGTCACGCCCTTGGCGAAGCGTTGTTCGTTATACAGGCGGCCGAGGTCCAGCAAGCCTTGCACCGGGTCGGGCAGGCACGCACTGGCAAACCGCCAGGAGCCGATCGACGAGCCGATCAGTGCGCGCTCACGCGGCGCGCGTGGCAGCCAATCGCCGAACAGTGCCAGGTCCAGGCCTTGAATGCCCAACGCCTTGGGGCCACCGGCCGCACCGGGTAGGATGCCGACATCCGCCGGCGCAAGGCCTTGCTCGCGAATGCGTGTGAAAGCGCGTTTGCCGGCCTTGAGGGTCAGCGCGGGAAACTTGATGTGGATGGCAGTCATACAGGTCTCGGTTGCGGCGAACAGGCAATATAAGAGAAATCCTGCAGCGGTGGGTAAGGTTACCGATTGAAAATTGCCATGGTGGCAATTCAGTTTCAGTTAAGTTGTCAGGGGTACCGTGGTGGCCCATGTCCCTCCTCGGGCCGCCCTCAAGGAACATCAGGATACGTAATGAAGGTAAATCTACGCGCGGGCAGGCTAGCGGTGCTGGTAATGCTTCTAGGCAGTGCAAGCCTGTCGGCCCATGACCTTGGGCAGGATGAAGCCCTGCGCCTGCGTCAGCAGGGCGTCATCGCGCCGCTGGAAGAGTTGCTGGGGCCGGCGCTGGAACGCTATCCGGGCGCCAAGCTGCTGGACGCCGAGCTTGAGGAACACAAGGATAGGCCGGTGCGCTATATCTATGAAATCGAACTGTTGACCGTCGACGGCGTGGTGCGCGAAATCGAACTGGACGCCAGTACCGGTAAGCTGCTCAAAGATGAGGAAGACGACTGATGCGCCTGCTCCTGGTAGAAGACAACGTACCCCTGGCTGACGAATTGCTGGCTGGCCTGCAGCGCCAGGGCTACGCAGTCGACTGGCTGGCCGACGGACGCGATGCCGCGTATCAAGGCCGCAGCGAACCTTACGACCTGATCATCCTCGACCTTGGTTTGCCGGGCCTTCCGGGCCTGGAGGTGCTGGCGCAATGGCGCGCCGCGGCCTTGGCCACTCCCGTGCTGGTGCTGACCGCACGCGATTCCTGGGCCGAGCGTATTGAAGGGCTCAAGGCCGGCGCCGACGATTACCTGAGCAAACCCTTTCACCCCGAAGAACTCTACCTGCGCATCCAGGCGCTGTTGCGCCGTTCCCACGGTCAGGCCAACCAGCCGACGCTGCAAGCCGCCGGCCTGCATCTGGATGAAGGGCGCCAGTGCGTGTTGCGCGATGGCGATGAGATCCAGCTGACCGCCGCCGAATTCCGCCTGCTGCGCTACTTCATGTTGCACCCGGAACAGATCCTGTCGAAAAGCCACTTGGCCGAGCATTTGTATGACGGCGAGACCGAGCGCGACTCCAATGTGCTGGAAGTGCACGTCAACCACCTGCGCCGCAAACTGGGGCGCAGTGTGATTGAAACCCGGCGTGGCCAGGGTTACCGGTTTGGCGCCGCTCCGGCATGAGGTCGATTCAGCGGCGCCTGAGCCTGGGGCTGATCAGCGTCATGGTGGTGGTCGGCGTGGTGCTGGCGCAGACCAGCTTGTGGTTGTTCGAGGCCGGTTTGCAGCGCTACCTGGAAGCCGGGCTGCGCAACGACAGCGAGAACCTGCTGGCCGCACTGGTGCGTGGGCCCGAGGGTGTTCAGTTGGATGAGCAGCGTCTGTCACCGGCCTACCAACGGCCGTTTTCCGGGCATTATTTCCGCATTGATTTTGCCGACGTTCACTGGCGCTCCCGCTCGTTGTGGGACCAGGAACTGCCGCGCCTGACCGAGCCGGGGCTCAAGGGCAACCTGCAACTGGGGCCGGAACGCCAGCAACTGCTGGTGTTGCGTTCGGACTACAAGCGTTTCGGGCAGTTGATTTCCATCAGCGTGGCCCAGGACTACACGCCCGTGCGCGAAAGCTTTCGCCTGATGCGCCAGATTGGCCTGATCATCGGTTTGGCGGCGCTGTTGCTGGTGCTGTTCCTGCAACGGGTCACCGTGCGTCGCGCCTTGCGCCCACTGGAGACGGCACGCAACCAGATTGCCCAGCTGCAACAGGGCCGGCGCTCGCAACTCGATACCCAAGTGCCGCTGGAACTGGAGCCGCTGGTGGCGCAGATCAACCATCTGCTGGCCCATACCGAAGACAGCCTCAAGCGCTCACGCAATGCCTTGGGCAACCTTGGCCATGCGCTGAAAACCCCGCTGGCGGTGCTATTGAGTGCGGCCTCCAGTGAAGCGCTCAAGGATCACCCCGAACTCGGCAAACTGCTGCGCGAGCAGCTCGAACAGGTGCAGCAACGCCTCAACCGCGAGCTCAACCGCGCCCGCCTGGCCGGCGAAACCCTGCCCGGCGCGCTGTTCGACTGTGAAAAAGAATTGCCCGGCCTGCTGGCCACCTTGCGCATGATCCACGGTGAACACCTGGACTTGAGCTACCACGTTGACCCGGGCCTGCAACTGCCCTGGGACCGCGAGGACCTGCTGGAGCTGCTCGGCAACCTGCTGGATAACGCCTGCAAATGGGCGGATGCCGACGTGCGCTTGGCGGCCAGCGAAACCCCGCGCAGCTTTCTGCTGGCCGTCGAAGACGACGGCCCCGGCATTCCGCAGGCCCAGCGTGAGCAAGTGCTCAGCCGCGGTGCGCGCCTGGATGAGCAGATTGACGGCCATGGCCTGGGGCTGGGGATCGTGCGGGATATCGTCGAGGTGTGGGGGGGGACGTTGCAGTTGCAGGACAGCGAACTGGGCGGGCTCAAGGTGCTGATCGAATTACCCAAGCGTTGAGATCGTTCCCACGCTCTGCGTGGGCATGCCGCCTTGGACGCTCGGCGTCCCGCTGTCGACGGGTGACGCGGAGCGTCACAGGAGGCATGCCCACGCGGAGCGTGGGAACGATCATTACACCCGAAACTGATCCATCAACCCCTGCTGCTGATTCGCCAGGCTGTTCAATGCCTGGCTCACCCGTGCCGACTCATTGGCCTGCTCCGACAGCGATTCAGTCACGTCCCGAATCGTCGCCACATTGCTGTTGATCTCTTCGGCCACGGCGCTTTGCTGTTCGGCGGCGCTGGCGATCTGCAGGTTCATGTCGCTGATCACCGTGACTGCCTCGCCTATCTGGCGCAGGGCGGTGACCGCCTGGCCAACCTGCTCGACACTGCCCTGGGCCTGGCGATAGCTGTTGCCCATGGAGCCGACCACGTCGGTGGTGCCGCTTTGCAGGTGCTCGATCACCAGGCGGGTTTCTTCTACCGACTCCTGGGTGCGCTGCGCCAGGTTGCGTACTTCGTCGGCGACCACCGCAAAGCCACGCCCAGCCTCACCGGCGCGGGCGGCTTCGATCGCGGCGTTGAGTGCCAGCAGGTTGGTTTGCTCGGCGATGCCACGGATCACTTCCAGCACCGAACCGATCTTCTCGCTGTTGGCCGCCAAGCCTTCGACCTGGGCCATGGCGGTGCTCATGTCCGCCGCCAGGTTGCCGATGTTGGTGGTGGTGCGGTCGATCACACTCAAGCCGTCGCGGGTGGCCTGGTCGGCATCGCGAGCGGCGTGTGCCGCCTGGGCAGCGCTGCGGGCGACGTCCTGGGCGGTGGCGCTCATTTCGTGGGAAGCGGTGGCCACTTGATCGACCTGGCGGTACTGCTGCTCCATGCCGGCGCTGGTTTGCGTGGCGATCGCGGCGGACTGGTCGGCAGTGCCACGGGCGTCCTGCACCGAGCGTTTCACTTGGGCAATGATCGGTTGCAGCTTGTCGAGGAAGCGGTTGAACCAGCCGGCCAACTCGCCCAATTCATCCTGCTTGTCATAGGCCAGGCGGCGGGTGAGGTCGCCTTCGCCGCTGGCAATGTCTTCGAGCATGCGCGCCACGCCAAGGATCGGCCGGGTGACGCTGCGGGCCATCAGCCACACAAGCACTAAGCCAACCACGGCCGCCAGCAGGCCCAGGCTCAACTCCAGCAGCGTGCCACGGGCGTTGTCCGCGTCCAACTGTGCCTTGAGTGTTTCGGCGGGGCCGACCAGGACTTTTTCCGGTACATCCAGCAACACGCCCCACGGCTTGCCGCCGGGAATCGGCGCGAATGGCGCCAGCACCTTGAGTTGGTGACCGGTACGCAGGCTGCTGGTCTGGGGGGTGCTGGCCAACACGCTGATCAATTGCGCGCCGCTGGCGCTGTCGACCTGATCCAGGCGCTGGCTGAGTTTGCCGGCGTCCGGGCTGTAGCCGGCGAGCAAACCGGTGGGGCTGAGGATGCTGACCTGGGTCTGGCCGTCGTACAGCTTCTGGCTGGCCTGTTGGCTCACGGCCTGCAAGCTGTTGAGGTTGATGTCCACCGACAGCGAGGCGATGACTTTGCCGTTGACCATCAGCGGGAAGACGATGCTGGTCATCAGCACATTTTGCCCGTCGATCACATAAAAGTAGGGTTCGATCACGCAGGGTTTCAGGGTGGTGCGTGGGCAGGTGAACCAGGCGTTGGCTTTTTCGCCGCTGGGGCCGACGCTGACGTCAGCCATGTCGCTTTCGGGCAGCGACATGGAGGTGAGTTTGCCCGGCGTGGGCTGCGACCAGTAGAGGGCGAAGCGGCCTTTGTCGTTGCTGCCCAGCTCCGCCTGATTGGCGAACAACTCGTCCTTGCCGTCCAGCGCATTGGCTTCAAACACCAGCGACAGGCCCAGCAGATCGGGGTTGGCCTGCAAGGCGGCCTTGACCTGTCGGGTCAGGTCTTCGCGAGTGTCGAAGGCGTCGAGGAAGCGTTTTTCGGCTTGTTCGCGCAAAAACAGCACCTGGCGCGAAAAACCATGGCCGTACTGGTAGGCGTCCATGAATTGCTGGCGAATGCCCAACGCCTGCACTTCACCTTGGGCCTCGATACGCGCCTGGGCGGACGCGTCGAGCATCTGCATGCTGGACGCTTTGACCTGCTGTGAACTCTGCTCCATGCGATACAGCGACAGACCCACCAGCAGGGTCACGATCCCCAGCAGGCACAAGCCCGCGAGCAGGGTGATTTTCCATTGAATGGAGAGCTGTCTAAGCGACATCGGGACATCCTTACCTGAAAACACAGAGAAACCCGTTTATCGGCTGTTGCGGATATTTCTTTATTCAAACGTTCAATTTAAAGCCTGAAACGGCGTCGTTTTTTGACATGGAGGCCCGCCTGCTGCAAAGTGCGCGCCCTCTAATAAGACCTCTTAAAGCCTGCACACGGACGCCACCTGATGGCTGCCCGGTCGCGGGCCTGTCTGTTTTTTATGTTTTTTGCTTGAGGTAACCATGATTAACGCAGTCATCGCCGCGGTCGGCACCATGCTGGTGCTCAGTTTGTCCCGCGTGCATGTGGTCATCGCCATCATCGTCGGCGCCCTGGTCGGTGGCTTGACCGGCGGGCTGGGCATCGAGGCCACGCTCAAGGCCTTTAACGGTGGCTTGGGCGGCGGCGCGACCGTGGCGTTGTCCTACGCCTTGCTCGGCGCGTTCGCGGTAGCGATTGCCAAGTCCGGCCTGGCTCACGCGTTGGCGGACAAGGCGCTGCTGCTGGTCGATCGTCAGGAAGCCACCGGCGGCAGTCATGTCAAATGGCTGCTGATCGGCCTGTTATGGGTGGTCGCGATTGCTTCGCAAAATATTCTGCCGATCCATATCGCGTTTATTCCGCTGCTGGTGCCGCCACTGCTGTACGTGCTGACCAAGCTGCAACTGGATCGCCGCCTGATCGCCTGCGTAATGACCTTCGGCTTGATCACGCCCTACATGTTCCTGCCGGTGGGCTTCGGCAATATCTTCCTTAATCAGATCCTGCTGGCCAACGTGGCCAAGAGCGGCGTGGACATCAGCCAGGTCAACGTCACTCACGCGATGGGTTTGCCGGCGTTGGGCATGGTGGTCGGCCTGCTGGTGGCGGTGTTTATCAGCTACCGCAAAAAGCGCGTGTATGACCTGGAAAAAATCGAGCGCGTCGAGCAAGTGGCGGTGCAATACAACCCGTTGACCCTGCTGGTGGCGGGCCTGGCAATTGCCTCGGCGTTTATCATTCAGCTGTGGCTGGATTCGATGATCATTGGCGCCCTGGCTGGGTTTCTGATCTTCTCGGTGTCGGGCATTGTGCGCTGGCGCGACACCGACGACCTGTTCACCGAGGGCATGAAGATGATGGCGATGATCGGCTTCATCATGATCGCCTCTTCGGGGTTTGCCGAGGTGCTCAAGGCTACCGGTGACGTGCGTTCGCTGGTGGAAGCCTCGGCGGCATTCATCGGGCATAGCCGTGGTGTGGGTGCGTTGCTGATGTTGCTGGTGGGGCTGCTGGTGACCATGGGCATTGGTTCGTCATTTTCTACGGTACCGATTCTGGCGGCGATTTTTGTGCCGTTGTGTGTGCAATTGGGCTTCAGTCCGTTGGCGATTGTGTGCATCGTGGGTACGGCGGGGGCGTTGGGTGACGCGGGTTCGCCTGCGTCGGATTCCACGCTTGGCCCGACTTCCGGCCTGAATATCGACGGCCAGCATCACCATATCTGGGACACCGTGGTGCCGACCTTCCTGCACTACAACATTCCGTTGCTGGCGTTTGGCTGGATTGCTGCGATGACCCTCTAGTATCTGCAACAGGTTCAATTGTGGCGAGCAGGCTAGCCCTGCGTTGGAGCGCGAAGCGGTCCTGAATCCAGACACCTCGATCTACCTGGCGTGTTACGGCGCCTGAAAAGGGGGCCGCTACGCAGCCCAGCGCAGGGCAAGCCTGCTCGCCACAACAGTCCCAGTCGCCACCAAGTTCAGGTGTCCTACAGATATTTCGCCACTGGCCGTTAACCTCTCAAGTCGCCACGAATAAGAGAGAAAAGCCATGCGTCTGAGTTTGAAGGCCAAAGTCCTGTCCCTGGCCGTCGTGCCGGTGTTGTTGTTTGCCGTGGTCATCAGCCTGACCACGGTGTGGATCCTGCAGGGCCAGGCGCGCAATGAGGTGGATGAAACCCGCCAGCGCCTGCTCAATGACGCCAAGGCCACCCTGCAAGGGTATGTGGAAGTGGCGATGACCACGATCAAGCCGCTCTATGACGCGGCCGCTCCCGGCGATACGGCGGCGCGGGCCCAGGTGGTCAAGCTGCTGTCCAACACGGCTTACGGCAAGGACGGCTACTTCTTCGGCTACGACTCCGAGACCATCCGCCTGTTCAAGGGCAACAGCCCCGACGGCGTAGGCAAGAGTTTCAAGGACAACCGTGACCCCAACGGTGTCTATGTCAACCGCGACCTGGTCAAGGTCGGCAAGGACGGCACCCACTACCTGCAATACAGCTCGACCCAGCCCGGCCAAACCGAGCTGGTGCCCAAGCTTGGCTACACCGAGTACCTGCCCAAGTGGGACATGGTCATTGGTACGTCGGTGAACCTCGATGGCATCGAAGCCCAGGTGGCGGTGGTCGAGGCCAAGGTCGAAAAACGCATGGAAGGCGTGCTGCTGAGCATCCTCGGCGTGGCGGTGGTGGTGCTGTTGGTGATTGCTGCGGTAGGCATGCTGGTGGCCAATACCATCTTGCGCCCACTGAACCTGATGAAAGCCAACCTCGACGATATCGCCGCAGGCGAGGGCGACTTGACCCGCCGCCTGGCCATCACCAGTCAGGATGAGCTGGGGGAATTGGCCGGCGCGTTTAACCGCTTCGTCGACAAGATCCACGGCCTGGTGCGTCAGATCACCGAAATGACCGCGCAACTCACCGGGCTGGTCAGCCAGGTGTCCGAGCAGGCCCAGCGCTCGGAAACCGCCATGGAACGCCAGCGTCACGAGACCGATCAGGTGGCGACTGCGATCAACCAAATGTCCTCGGCGGCCCACGAAGTGGCACGCAGTGCGCAAGGCGCCGCCGTCGCCGCGCAACAGACCGACGCCGAAGGCCAGGCCGCCAAGCGGGTGGTGGACGGCAGCATCGCGCAGATCCATGCACTGGTGAATGACATTCGCAGCAGCGGCGTGTCCCTCGACAGCTTGCAGCAGGACGTGTCGTCGATTGTCAGCGTGCTCGGCGTGATCCGCTCAATTGCCGAACAAACCAACCTGCTGGCCCTCAACGCCGCCATCGAAGCCGCACGCGCAGGCGAAGCCGGGCGTGGGTTTGCGGTGGTCGCCGACGAAGTGCGTGCGCTGGCCAGCCGCACGCAAACCAGCACGCAGGAAATCCAGGGCATGATCGATCGCCTGCAAAAAGGCACGGTTGCCGCTGTGGATGCCATGCGCCGCTCCAGCGATGCCGGTGATGGCACCTCGGCCCAGGCCAACCAGGCCGGTGCGTCGCTGGACACCATGGCGCAGTTGATCGGCACCATCAACTCGATGAACGCGCAAATCGCCAGCGCCGCCGAAGAGCAGACTGCCGTGGCCGAAGAGATCAACCGCAGCGTGCATCAGATTGCCGTGGCGGTCGACAGCGTGGCCGATGAAACCCAGTTGGGCGCGCAAACCTCGCGCAGTCTGGCGGACCTGGGCCAGCGCCTGGGGCAGTTGGTGGGGCAGTTCAGGATCTGATCAACCCTGGCTTCAGCGTATGTTTGCCTGGCGCTGATACAAATAGGCCTGTCACCGCCCCTGCGTTAGACGTCACGCATCAGCAGGCCGAAGCGCAGGTCCATGTCGCTCGGCAGTGGCACATACGCGGTGTGCCCATCCCCCGGCGCCACGTCTATGGCCTCGCCCTTGGCGTTGTGCAGGTTGGCGAGGTCAAAGTGAAAGTTGCCGGCCGGTGTCATCAATTCCAGATGATTGCCCACGGCAAAGCGGTTCTTCACCTTGACCTCGGCCAGCTCGGCCCGGCGTTCGCCGGTCAATTCGCCGACAAACTGCTGGCGCTCCGACACTGAGCTGCCGTTCTGGTAGTTCTGGTATTCGTCGTGTACATGGCGACGCAGGAAACCTTCGGTGTAGCCACGTTGGGCCAGGGACTCAAGATTGGTCATCAGGTTGCGGTCAAACGCTCGGCCCGCCACCGCATCGTCAATGGCCTGGCGATACACCTGCGTGGTGCGCGCGCAATAGAAGTGGGACTTGGTGCGGCCCTCGATCTTCAGCGAATGCACGCCCATGTGCGTCAGGCGCTCCACGTGCTGCACGGCGCGCAGGTCCTTGGCGTTCATGATGTAAGTGCCGTGTTCGTCTTCGAAGGCGGGCATCTGCTCATCCGGGCGGTTGGCTTCTTGCAGCAAAAACACCTGGTCGGTCGGCGCGCCGATCCCCAAGGTTGGTTCACAGTGCTGGACGATATCGCCCGTGGCGTTCTCCACCGCCGGCGTGGCCGAGTATTTCCAGCGGCACGCGTTGGTGCAGGTGCCTTGGTTGGCATCGCGCTTGTTCATATAGCCGGACAACAAGCAGCGCCCGGAATAGGCCATGCACAGGGCGCCATGCACAAACACTTCCAGCTCCATGGCGGGCACCTGTTGGCGGATTTCGCCGATTTCTTCCAGTGATAACTCTCGCGACAGAATCACCCGGCCGATACCTTGCTGCTGCCAGAACTCGACGCTGGCCCAATTCACTGTATTGGCCTGCACCGACAAGTGAATCGGCATGCACGGGAAGTGACGGCGTACCAGCATGATCAAGCCCGGGTCGGACATGATCAACGCGTCCGGGCCCATGGCGATCACCGGGGCCAAATCCTTGAGGAAGGTCTTGAGCTTGGCATTGTGCGGGGCAATGTTGACCACCACGTAGAAACGCTTGCCCCGTGCATGCGCCTCCTGGATGCCGAGCGCGAGGTTGGCGTGGTCGAACTCGTTATTGCGCACCCGCAGGCTGTAGCGCGGCTGGCCGGCGTAGACCGCATCGGCGCCGTAGGCGAAGGCATAACGCATGTTTTTCAGGGTGCCGGCGGGGGCGAGCAGTTCGGGGGCAATCACGGGGGGCATGGGCTCAGGTCGCAAAAGGTCGCGAGGGTAAAGGAGCTGGCCTGAGCCTTTATTGATCCAGATCGGGCTTTTGCCGGGTTTGTATCGCCGTGTGTGGGGGGTGGGCTGTACTGCGTCAATACCTGCGCCACCCGCTACGAACGGCTTGGGGATGATTGGCGTGCACACGCCCGAATACGCGGGCGATTCAGACACTGTTGAACGAGGCCAAGGCGATTCAATGAGGCGGTCTATGCTTGAAGGGCACTCCCAGGTTTTGCCGCGGACTAAGCAACAGGGCCGCTGAAGGCCCTCTGCTTTTCTGACATGGACCGGACATGAACCAAACCAACCTTCAATTCAAAACCCTGCTGTTATTGCTGGTCCTGGTGACCATCGCCTTTATCTGGATATTGCTGCCGTTCTACGGCGCGGTGTTCTGGGCGGTCATCCTTGGCATCATCTTCGCCCCGATGCAGCGGCGCCTGCAGCAACGCTTCAGCTGGAACCGCAACCTGACATCACTGGCGACCCTGGCGGTGTGCCTGGTGATTGCGATTCTGCCGGTGATCATCACCAGCGTGCTGCTGGTGCAAGAGGGCGCCACCCTCTACAAAAATATCGAAAGCGGTAAGTTGGACGTGGCGGGCTATATCGAACAGTTCAAGAACTTCCTGCCGCCGTACTTCCAGCACCTGCTCGACCGCTTCGGCATGGGCAACCTGGAGGGCCTGCGCGAAAAGATCGTCAAGAGCGCGATGCAGGGCAGCCAGTTCTTTGCCACCCAGGCGTTCAGCTTCGGCCAGGGCACGTTTGATTTCCTGGTGAGCTTTTTCATCATGCTGTACCTGCTGTTTTTCCTGCTGCGTGACGGCCCGGAACTGGTGCGCAAGGTACGTACGGCGGTGCCGTTGGCCGAGCCGCAAAAGCGCCGGTTGCAACTCAAGTTCAATCGAGTGGTGCGCGCCACGGTCAAGGGCAACGTGCTGGTCGCCGTGACCCAGGGTGCGCTGGGCGGTTTGATCTTCTGGTTTCTGGACATTCCCAGCGCGTTGCTCTGGGCGGTATTGATGGCGTTTCTGTCGCTGTTGCCGGCGGTCGGCGCGGGGATTGTATGGGGGCCGGTGGCCGCCTACTTCCTGTTAAGCGGTTCGATCTGGCAGGGCTTGGTACTGGGCTTGTTCGGCGTGTTCGTGATCGGGCTGGTGGACAATGTATTGCGCCCGATTCTGGTGGGCAAGGACACCAAGATGCCGGATTACCTGATCCTGATCTCGACCTTGGGCGGCCTGTCGGTGTTTGGCTTGAATGGCTTTGTGATCGGGCCGCTGGTGGCTGCACTGTTTATGTCCAGCTGGGCGTTGTTCGTCGAAAGCAAGCCGCGGGTCAAGCTGCCGTTGCCCTAGTTTTAGCTTTCAGGCGTAAGTTTTCAGGCGTGAATTTTCAGGCATGGAGCCTGAAGTTCGACACCTGCTGTTGCTGTTGTTGCGCAGCGGACAGCGAGGTGAGCGGGCCGCTGATGGTTTCGCCATCGCGTACCACATACCAGCAGGCCAACAACCCAAGCTCCCGGAGAGGGGCGGGGACGGCACTGCCGACAACTGACATGATTTGAACTGTGGGCATAGGGACCTCCAATGGCTATGGGGGTCACCTTACGGGCTGATAGCGCGTAGGAAAAATCACCCATCTCGATAGTCAACATCAACGCCAGGCGTCAATCGACCACTTGATCGAGCATGTTCACCACTTCCTGTTCGCTGAGCAGGCCTTTGCGCACCAGGTTTTCTGCCAGCAGCGCGAGAAATTTTGCACTGCGGTGGCCTTCAAGGTGCTTGAGTTCGGTGAGTGCGCTGTAGACCTTGCTGGACGTGCACAGGCCAGCGGTGCGGTGCGGGTTTTGCGTGGGCATGTTCAGTCGTCCTTAATTGTTATTGGGTGGACCGCTCGATAGTGAGACCGTTGGGTGACGTAAACATGACAGCGCAGGCTCAGGTCTTGCAAGTGGACATTTGACTCTCATGATGTGGGATTGCGGCTCGGGCACTGTCCTCATAGCGACCTTGGCATGATAAAAACGGGCTTTTCAGGCAAAACCCAGGCAAAAAAAGACCCCGCGTGCAGGCGAGGTCTGTTCATTTCCAGCGTGATTGCGTATTACCAGCCGCGGCCGTAATAACCGTGAGGAGGGCCGTAGTAGCCACGCGGTGGGCCGTAATAGACCGGCGCCGGGCGGTAGTAAACCCGCTGTTGCACATACACCGGCGGTGGCGGTGCGTAGTAGACCGGCGGCGGCGCGGCATACACCGGTTGCGGCTGCACATACACCGGTTGCTGCACGTAGACCGGCTGGGATTGGCTGGCAACTACGGAGCCGACAACGGCTGCGCCGATCAAACCACCCAATATGGCCGGGCCACCCCAACCACCACCGTGGGCGGAGGCTTGGCCTGCCATAGCGAGTGCGCCGATAAGCAAGGCGATTTTGGGGATTTTACGAATCATGGTCATTCCTCGGTTAGCCCCTGCGCTTGTGGTCTGCAATCAATAGACTCAAGGATTGTCGCGGGGATACTTTTAAGACAACGTATTTCTGAAAAACAGCACAGCCACTAGGTAAAGGTTGTGTAAGGTCTGTACCGATTTGCTTACTCAAAGGAGTTTTCCATGCAGATGCACCCCAACAAGGACACCCAACTGTGCATGTCATTGTCGGCGCGTCCCGGGAATTTTGGCTTGCGATTTCACAACCATCTGTACGAACAACTGGGGCTGAATTTCTACTATAAAGCTTTCAGCAGCCAGGATTTGCCCGGTGCGATCGGCGGTATTCGGGCGCTGGGCATCCGTGGTTGCGGGGTGTCCATGCCGTTCAAGGAAGCTGCAATCGCCCTGGTTGATGAGCTGGACGCTTCGGTCAAGGCCATTACTTCGCTCAACACCATCGTTAACACCGACGGCCATCTCAAGGCTTACAACACCGACTACATTGCGGTGGAACAACTGCTGAAAAAACATGCGGTGCCCAAAGACTCGACCTTTGCCCTGCGTGGCAGCGGCGGTATGGGCAAGGCGGTGGCCAGTGTCCTGCGTGACGGCGGTTATGCCAACGGCGTGATTGTGGCGCGCAATGAAGCGGCGGGCCGGGCGTTGGCGCAAAGCCTGGGGTACGAGTGGCGAGCAGAACTGGGCGAGTTGCGCCCGCAGATGCTGGTCAACGTGACGCCAATCGGCATGACCGGTGGGGCAGAGGCGGACCAGTTGGCCTTTGACGCCGACGCTGTGGACGCTGCTGAGACTGTGTTCGATGTGGTGGCGATCCCCGCGGAAACGCCGTTGATCCTGCGCGGGCGTGCCCAGGGCAAACGGGTGATTACCGGGTTGGAAGTGATCGCGATCCAGGCGTTGGAGCAGTTTGTGCTGTACACCGGTGTGCGGCCGACGGACGAACAGTTCCAGGCGGCAGTGGCCTTCGCTCGAAATTAAAGCACTGCGCAGATCCAAATGTGGGAGCGGGCTTGCCCGCGATGAGGGCGTGTCAGTTGCCTTATACATCACTGACCCACCGCTATCGCAGGCAAGCCAGCTCCCACATTTTGGATCGGGTTAAGCCTGTTCCAACTGGGCCAGGCGCTCTTCCAACGCTGCAATCCTGGCTTCAAGCTCCTCAATACGCTCCACCGAAACCCCGCCGGCCGAACGCTCCACCGGGCTCCCGCGTGCCGCGATGATCGCCTCAATATCCGCCGGATCCCCCAAGGCATGGGTATAGCGGTCTTCCCGTTGCCCCGCCTGGCGCGGCACCAGCACCGCCAGCCTGCGTGCAATCAGGCGTTCGAGCTGGTGCACGACCTGTTCGGCGTCTTCAAAATCATGCATGCGCCCGCTACGGGTCAGCAGTTCGTTGACGGTCTGCGGCCCGCGCAAAAACAGCAGCCCAATCAGGATCACCTGGGCCGGCACCAGCTCCAGCGCCTTGTCCACCCGGTGTTCCCAGCGGTCGGCGCGGCTGCCCATCACCAGGCGGGTAAAGCCTTGGCCTTCGAGCACCCGCAGGCTCTGGCCGACCTGGCCCTGGCTCAAGTTGGTCACAGGTTCGCGGCTGGTCTTCTGGTTGCAGGCCAGCACCAGCGCATTGAGCGTGAGCGGGTAGGTTTCCGGGTTGGTCGCCTGTTTTTCTATCAGGCAGCCCAGGATGCGGATTTCCGTGCTGTTCAGGCGTGGCTCAGCAGTGTCGGTGTCGTGCTCGGCAGTCATCGCGCTTTCCCTATGCAGTGAAGCTCACTAGCCTAATCCTGAAAAAATAAAAGACAAGCCGCAGGCATGGCTATAATCGCCGCTGGTTCAAACCCTGCCATTACCGTGAGACTGTCATGACTATTTCCCTGTACGCCGCTTCCATCCCGGTCTTCAAGCAAATGCTCAACGCCCTGAGCGATGTACTGAACAAAGCCGAAGCCCACGCCACCGCCAAGAACATCGAACCCAACGCCTTGCTGCAAGCGCGTCTGTTCCCGGACATGTTCCAGCTGGTGCGCCAGGTGCAGATCGCCGTCGACTTCGCCAAGGGTGTTTCGGCGCGCCTGGCCGAAATCGAAGTGCCGAAGTACGAAGACAGCGAAGTGACCTTCGCCGACCTGCAAGCGCTGATCGCCAAGGTGCTGGCATTTGTCGACACCATCAAGCCTGAGCAAATCGACGGCAAGGAAGGTATCGAAATCATCACCCGCCCAGGCACGCCGAAAGAGAAGCGCTTCAGCGGCCAGTCCTACCTGTTGACCTACGGCCTGCCGCAGTTCTTCTTCCACGTCACCACTGCTTACGCTTTGCTGCGCCATAACGGTGTGGAAGTGGGCAAGCGCGATTACATGGGCGCTTTCTAAGCATCCAGACACAAAAAAGCCCGGGGTCGTTCTTGTCGAACGCCCCCGGGCTTTTTTACGCCTTATGGTTAAGCCGTTTGCTCTTCCTTGCCCAGGCAAGCGGCTGCCGTGAACAGCACATCGGTGGACGAGTTGAGCGCGGTTTCCGCCGAATCCTGCAGCACACCGATGATGAAGCCCACGGCCACCACCTGCATGGCGATCTCGCTGGGAATGCCGAACAGGCTGCACGCCAAGGGAATCAGCAGCAACGAGCCACCGGCCACACCCGAGGCGCCGCAGGCACACACTGCTGCGACTACGCTGAGCAGCACCGCGGTTGGCATGTCCACGGCAATGCCGAGCGTGTGCACGGCGGCCAGGGTCAACACGGTGATGGTAATCGCCGCGCCGGCCATATTGATGGTGGCGCCCAGCGGGATCGAGACCGAATAGGTGTCTTCATGCAGGCCCAGGCGTTTGCTCAGCGCCAGGTTCACCGGGATATTCGCCGCCGAACTGCGCGTGAAAAACGCGGTGATGCCGCTTTCGCGCAAGCACATCAGCACCAGCGGATAAGGGTTGCGGCGCAGTTTCCAGAACACGATGGCTGGGTTGATCACCAGCGCGACGAACAGCATGCAGCCGATCAGCACCACCAGCAGGTGGGCATAACCGAGCAGGGCGCCGAAGCCTGAGGTGGCCAGGGTCGAGGCCACCAGGCCGAAGATACCCAGCGGCGCAAAGCGGATGACCACGCGCACGATCAGGGTGACGCCGTTGGACAGGTCATCGAGCACCGTGCGGGTCGTTTCACCGGCATGGCGAATCGCGATGCCCATGCCGATGGCCCAGGCCAGGATGCCGATGAAGTTGGCATTCATCAGCGCACTCACCGGGTTATCCACCACGCTCAGCAGCAGGCTTTGCAGCACTTCGCCGATGCCACCGGGGGCGCTGACGGCGACGTCATGGGTGGCCAGCACCAAAGACGACGGGAACAGCATGCTGGCAACCACCGCGACGACGGCAGCGGCAAAGGTGCCGAGCAGGTACAGGAACAGGATCGGCTTGATATGGGTTTCCTGGCCATGTTTATGGTTGGCGATAGACGCCATGACCAATACGAACACCAGAATCGGCGCCACGGCTTTCAGCGCGGTGACAAATACCTTGCCGATAAACCCGGTGGCGCGCGCCGCCTCGGGCAAGAACAGGGCGAGCAGGATACCGGCCACCAGGCCGATGACAATTTGGGTGACCAGGCTGACGCGCATCAGTCGTTGCAGCAGGGAAGGGGCAGCAGTCATAAACAGTTGTCTCTAGTTTTTTTAGTAGGACGCAGCATTGCAGGCAGATAGCGCCGTAGGAAGCAGGCCCAAAGTCTAACATGCTGTAGGAAGCGTCCCATTCGGTGCGGCATTCCGTCACCCGCACCTATAGAGTTTGGCCAGGCCAAGACCCATTCTGTTAAGATTGCCGCCTCTCATCTTCCTCTCTGTCAGCGAGCCCTTCGGGCTGTCGTTGATGTCGTTGTTTCTGGAGTTTTCATGTTGTTCCCTATCCTGCTGCTGTCGGCCGCCGGTTTTACCGTGCTGACCACAGAATTCATCATTGTCGGGTTGCTGCCGTCGATCGCCCGCGACCTGGACGTCAGCGTGTCCCAGGCCGGGCTACTGGTGACATTGTTCGCGTTTACCGTGGCGTCGTTCGGACCGTTCCTGACCGCATACTTCGCTCGGTTCCAGCGCAAGCGCCTGTTTATCTGCATCCTGATCATGTTTGCGCTGGCCAATACCGTGGCGGCATTGGCGCCGAATATCTGGGTCATGGCCTTGGCGCGCTTGATTCCGGCGTTGGGCTTACCGGTGTTTTGGGCCTTGGCGAGTGAAACGGCGGTGGATATCGTCGGGCCGGAATTTGCCGGCCGGGCCATTGAAAAAATCGGTTTCGGGATTGTCTGCGCCACGGTGTTCGGCATTCCGGTAGGCACATTGATTTCCGATATGTTCGGCTGGCGCACCGCGTTTGCCATTCTCGCGGTGGTGGCGTTGGCCAAGGCCTTGCTGCTGTTCATCTACCTGCCGGTGACCACACCCAAGAACGACCAGGTGAGCCTGCGCTCGCAGTTCAAGATCCTGCGCAGCCCATTGATGCAGGGCCATATCCTGCTGTCGATCCTGGTGTTCAGCGGGATGTTTACCGCATACACCTACCTGGCGGACATCCTCGAACGCCTGGCCGGCTTCGACGGCACGCTGGTGGGCTGGTGCCTGATGGGCTTTGGTGCGGTGGGCCTGATCGGCAACGCCCTCGGCGGGCGTGCGGTGGACCGTCACCCGCTGATTGCGTCCATGGTGTTCTGCGGGTTCATGATCGCCGGCATGGTCGCGGTGGTCCCGGCGATTCACTCCAGCATTGGCCTGGCAGCGGCGATGGCGGTGTGGGGCGTGACCCAGGCGGCGATGTTTCTGGTCAGCCATGTGCGCCTGATGAAAGCCGCGCCCCACGCCCCGGCGTTTGCCGCGTCATTGAACATCGCCGGGGCCAATCTGGGGATTGGCCTTGGGGCGATGGTGGGTGGGCATGTGATCGACACCCTGGGGCTTGCCAGCCTGGGCTTTGCGGCGTCCGGGTTTATCCTGGTGTCGATCTTGCTGGCGCTGTGGTTGATGACCGTGAAACCTATGCCTGCCCGCGCTTGATAGTTCCCACGCTCTGCGTGGGCATGCATCCTGTGACGCTCCGCGTCACCGCGTTAAAGCAGGACGCGGAGCGTCCGAGGCGGCATTCCCACGCGGAGCGTGGGAACGATCAACCTTGCCGTCAGGGCAGGGCGGTAAACAGCTCGCGCCGCGCCCCTTCGGTAATCGCCACGATGCCGGGGTGTTTGATCTTGCGTTCCACCGAGATCGCGTAGAACGACTCGGTGACCGCATCGGTCTGACCGATCAGCGCCACGCCATATTGGCGCACCACCTCATCGGCGATCACGCTGGGGGCGATAAATATCCCGCTGCCCGACTGGCCAAATGCCTGCATCAACGCGCTGTCGTCGAACTCACCGATGATCCTCGGCTGGATCTGCTGCTCGGCAAACCAGCGCTGCAAGCGGCTGCGCACCACCGTCTCCGCACCCGGAATCAATAACGGCGCGCCCTGCAGGCGGTGCGGGAAGTCGCCGCCGTATTGGTCAGCCAACGCCTGAGTGGCAAAAAAGCTAATGCCGCATTCCCCGAGTTTCTGGCTGTAGCCTTTGATGTCCAAATGCGTGGGCATCGGGCTGTCGGAGATCACCAGGTCCAGGCGCTGGATCGCCAGGTCGGCCAATAACCGTTCGAGTTTGTCTTCACGGCAGGTGATGCGCATCGGCTCGCTCAGCTCCATGGTCGGCGCGATCAGCCGGTAAACGATGGATTTGGGCACCACATCCGCCACCCCGACCCGAAACAGGATCTGCTGTTCGTCGGGTGCTGCGCGCAACATGGCTTCCAGTTCGTTACCGGTCTGGAACATCTGCTCGGCGTAGGGCAGGGCCCGTCGCCCGGCTTCGGTGAGTTCCAATTGGCGACCGACGCGTTGAAACAGCGCGATACCAAAGGTCTGCTCCAGCAGGCTGATCTGGCCGCTGATTGTCTGGGGCGTGAGGTTCAGTTGCTCACAGGCGCGCACAATACTGCCGGTCTTGGCCACCACCCAGAAGTAATGCAACTGACGATAATTGAGCATGGCGGTCTACACTTCGTAAAAAACGAAGTATACGTGAGAAAAATACGAATTTTACTGAACTGTTCAGCTGCATAGAATGCCTCGCTATCGAGGGGCCACTATTTGGACCCAATGGTTCTAACGAGGAATACATGATGAAACTCAATTCCCTGGGCGCGGCGTCCGTCCTTGCGCTTTCATTGGTGATGATCAGCGGCTGTGATCAAGTTGAAAAGAGCGCGCAGCAGGTGCTGGGCAAAGCCACCGAATCGGCCAAGCAAGCCATCGATGACACCCACAAGGCCGCCGAGCAGGCATTGAGTGAAGCGACCCAAGGCTTGATCCAGCCTGAAAAAAAGGCTGAGCAGGCCGAAAAAGAATCTGAAACCCAGCGTAAAGAAGCTTAATTTCCCAGCACAACGTCAGGACTGACCTATGGACTACCTTTTACAACTGGCCGCCAGCCCGACCGCCTGGGTCGCACTGGCCACCTTGATCGTCATGGAAATCGTGCTGGGCATCGACAACCTGATCTTCATCTCGATCCTCACCAACAAGCTGCCCGAAAAACACCGGGCCAAAGCACGGCGTATCGGCATCAGCATGGCGTTGATCCTGCGTCTGGGCCTGTTGAGCACCATCGCGTTTATTGTGCAGCTGACCGCGCCGGTGTTCGAGATCTTCGGTCAGGCGTTCTCCTGGAAAGACATGATCCTGATCGCCGGTGGCTTGTTCCTGGTGTGGAAGGCCACCACCGAGATCCACCACAGCATGGATCCGGAGCCCGAGGAAAAGGCCAGCGTCAGCAACACCGTGGCCATCGGCTTTGCCGCCGCGATTGGGCAGATCCTGTTGCTCGACCTGGTGTTCTCCATCGACAGCATCATTACCGCCGTGGGCATGACCGAGCACTTGCCGATCATGATCATCGCCGTAGTGGTCTCGGTGATCGTGATGCTGGTGGCGGCTGAGCCGTTGGCCAAGTTCATCAACGACAACCCGACCGTGGTGATGCTGGCCCTGGGCTTCTTGATCATGATCGGCATGACGCTGATCGCCGAAGGCTTCGGCGCCCATGTGCCAAAAGGCTACGTGTATGCGGCCATGGCGTTCTCGGCGGCGATCGAATGCCTGAACATTGCCCGACGTAACCGCCACAAGCGTTTGCTCGCTGCCCGCCAGTAAGCGCTGAACCCAAAAGCCGGCTGCGCTCACAAGAGCCCAGCCGGCTTTTTGCTGTCTGTTAGAATCGGCCTACTTGTTACCTTGAGGTCCACCATGAACGAGCCGATTCGCCTCACCCAATACAGCCACGGCGCGGGTTGCGGCTGCAAGATTTCGCCCCAGGTGCTGGAAGTGATCCTTGCCGGCAGCGGCGCACAGAACCTCGACCCCAACCTGTGGGTGGGCAACGCTTCGCGCGACGATGCGGCGGTGTACGCCATCGATGACGAGCGCGGCGTGGTCTCCACCACCGACTTTTTCATGCCGATTGTCGATGATCCCTTCGACTTCGGGCGTATTGCCGCCACCAACGCCATCAGTGACATTTACGCCATGGGCGGCGACCCGCTGATGGCCATTGCGATTCTGGGCTGGCCAGTGAATGTGCTGGCGCCGGAAGTCGCCCGCGAAGTGATCCGTGGCGGCCGCTCGGTGTGCGACGCCGCCGGCATTCCACTGGCGGGCGGGCACTCCATCGACGCGCCGGAGCCGATCTTTGGCCTGGCCGTGACCGGCATCGTGCAAAAGCGCCATATGAAGCGCAACGACACCGCCACCGCCGGTTGCAAGTTGTACCTGACCAAGCCGCTGGGCATCGGCATCCTTACCACCGCCGAAAAGAAGGGCAAATTGCGCGAAGCGGATATCGGCCTGGCCCGTGACTGGATGTGCACGCTCAACAAGCCTGGCAGCCGTTTTGGCAAGTTGGCCGGCGTAACAGCCATGACCGATGTCACCGGTTTCGGTCTGTTGGGGCATTTGGTGGAAATGGCTGACGGCAGTGGTCTCACGGCCCGCATCGAATACGCCAAAGTCCCACTCCTGCCTGGGATCGAGGACTACCTGGACCAGGGCTGCATGCCCGGTGGCACCCTGCGCAATTTCGACAGCTACGCGAGCAAGCTTGGGCGTCTGCAGGAACTGCACAAGCGCGTGCTGTGCGACCCCCAGACCAGCGGCGGCCTGCTGATTGCCGTCACCCCGGAGGGCGACGCCGAGTTTCACGCCGTGGCCGCCGAACTGGGCCTGAACCTTGAGCCGATCGGCGCACTGGTTGAGCGACAGACCCACGCGGTAGAGGTGTTTTGATGGCAACTGACATCACCGACTACCGCGATATCTTCCTCAACGACCGGCCGATGATGGATACACGCGCGCCGATCGAGTTCACCAAGGGCGCGTTCCCTGGCGTGGTCAACCTGCCGCTGATGACCGACGACGAACGCCAGCGGGTCGGCACCTGCTACAAACAGCAAGGCCAGCAAGCGGCCATCGTGCTGGGGCATGAGTTGGTGTCCGGGGCCATCAAGGCCGAGCGCATCGAGCATTGGGCGCAGTTCGCCCAGGCCAACCCCGACGGCTACCTGTACTGCTTTCGCGGCGGGCTGCGGTCGCAGATCGTGCAGCAATGGTTAAAGACCGAAGCGGGCATCGACTATCCGCGTGTCGGCGGTGGTTATAAGGCCATGCGTACCTTTCTGCTGGAAACCCTGGAGCAGGCGACGGCCGAGTGTGATTTTGTCTTGCTCGGCGGCATGACCGGCACCGGCAAGACCGAGGTACTGGGCCAGTTGCGCAATGCCCTGGACCTTGAAGGGCACGCCAACCATCGCGGTTCCAGTTTCGGCAAGCGCGCCACGGCGCAACCGTCCAACATCGACTTTGAAAACCGCCTGGCGGTCGACCTGCTGAAGAAGCGCGCGGGTGGTATCGAACAGTTTGTGGTCGAAGACGAGAGCCGCATGATCGGCAGCTGTGCTTTGCCGTTGCCCTTGCATAAGGGCATGCAGACCTTCCCGATGGTCTGGCTGGAGGACAGTGTTGAAGGCCGCGTCGAACGGATTTTGCGCGATTACGTGGTTGATCTTTGCGCCGAATTTATCGCGGTGTTTGGCGAAAGCGGCCAGGCCCTGTTCGCCGAGCGCCTGACCCAGAGCCTGGCCAACATCCACAAGCGTCTGGGTGGCGAACGCTTCCAGCGCTTGCAGGCCATTTTGCAGGAAGCCCTGGCAGAGCAGGCGCGCAGCGGTGTGGTGGATTTGCATCGGGTGTGGATCGAAGGCTTGTTGCGCGAGTATTACGACCCGATGTATGCGTTCCAGCGTGAAAGCAAAGGCGCGCGGATCGAGTTTGCCGGGGAGCAGGGCGCGGTGGTGGAGTACTTGCGTGAGCGGGTTGCCAGGCGGGGGTGATGGGCTGGAGGTGAGGGCCTCTTCGCAGGCAAGCCAGCTCCCACATTTGACTGCATTCACAGATCAACAGGTGGGAGCTGGCGTGCCTGCGATTAGGCCCTAAGCCCCACAGCAAAGCCTAAAGAATCACCGCCCCGATCAACCCACACACCACTCCCACCAACATGGTCAGCCCGGCCACCGTCACCAGCACCCGCGCGTCGAAGTCCTTGCGCAGCATCAACAGCGACGGCAGGCTCACGCTGGGCAAGGTCATCAGCAACGCCACGGCCGGGCCGGTGCCCATGCCTAATGTCATCATGGTTTGTACGATAGGAATCTCGGCTGCCGTAGGAATGACGAACAGCGTGCCGACGATGGCCAGCGGTATCAGCCACACCAGGCTATTGGCCATGGCCCCGTCGACATGGGGAAACAGCCACACCCGTGCGGCGCCCAGAATCAGCACGGCGACGATATAGATTGGGATCGTGCTCCAGAACAGTTGCCACAGGGTCCGCAACCACCGACTCAAAAATGGCTGCGACTCGGTCTGGCTCACGTCAGCCACGGCGTCCAATGCCGCTTCCGGGACTTGGTCGGGACGGGCAATGCGTTGTGCAACCAGCGACACGCCCACCACCAGCACAACCCCCGCCACCAGCCGCAGCGCAGTAAAGCCCCAGCCGAGTACAAAGCCCATGAACACTAACGTTGCCGGGTTCAGCACCGGGTTGGCGATCCAGAAGGCCAGCGCCGCGCCCACCGACACCTGCTGACGGCGCATGCCCGCTGCCACCGGGGCCGCGCAGCAACTGCACATCATCCCCGGCAAGGCGAACAGCCCGCCACGCACGGTCGAACCCAGCCCGGCGCGGCCGAACAGGCGCAGCAACCAGTCACGGGGGATCAGCACTTGCAGCAGCGAACCCAGAATCACCGCCAGCACGGCAGCTTTCCAGATCGCCAGGAAATACACCTGCGCATAGGCCAGTGCCGCGGCCAGGGGTGAGCTTTGCTGATCGTTGAGAATCGAGGCGCCGATGCTGTGGTTATCCGCAGCGACAAAGGCCTTGAGGTAGTAGGGCGACCACTTCACGTAATAGAGGCCGATGCAGGCCACCAACACGAACAGCGCTGGTTTCCACCAGAACGACCAGCCCCGGTTGGGCTGAGTGGAGATGAGGTTGGGCATGGTGCAAGTCCGCAGATGATTCAATAGCAAAGCATCATACGCGCCTACCACCGATCGTTCCCACGCTCCTGCGTGGGAATGCAGGCCGAGACGCTCTGCGTCGTGACGCTGGCCCCAACACCTTGAGCGTCACGGAGTGAATTCCTGCGCGGGAGCGTAGGCTTTACCTGCAGGGTTTCAGATATCCGCGCTCACTTGGGTTGCATCCGGGCATGTCTGCTGGCCGTTATCCAGGCCTTGCTTGTAGTTGCGGCTCAGCAACGAGGCCTTGCCGTTGTGCCAGGTCAGCGTCAGTACATAGAGCGTGTCGTAATCACCGCCCGACCAATCGTCGGTGATGGTGTGTTTTTCACCCGAGGCTTCACTGGCCACCCGGTTGATCAGCTCCGGCAGGTAGCCGTGGGACCAGGCGGTGTAGATGATTGAGTTGTGGTACTTGTCTTCCACCAGTTCATCGGCGAGGTCGCGGGTGTCATTGGCGGAGTACTTGATGTTCACCGGCAGGCCAAGCTTGATGGCGCTGGGGCTGATGGTCATCAGGGGTCGAATGTAGCTGTAGGAATTGTCCTGCTCGCCTTCCTCGACATTGCGCGTCGGGTCGGGCGCAAACACGTAATTGGCCTTGCCGAATTTTTCCGGCAGCACGGTGGCCAGGTTCATTGCGCGATTCAGGCCCTGGCAGTTGAGCTGGCCGAGGCCGCCGACGGGTTTTTCGCCGTGGCGCAGGAACACCAGGGTTTGCACACCGTCCACCGGCGCGGCGCGGCTGATTCGCGACTCCAGCGTCAGGCCGATGGCGCCGCCCACCAGCGACAGCGGCAACATGATGTAGGCATAACGTTTAAGACGTTGCGCAAGGCACAGAGGCTTGATTGTCATTGTAGGTTCGAGTCTTCAGTGCAGCGATTAAGGCGGGCAAGCCTGGCCCCAGCGACGCATCCGGCGTGCTGCGGTTTAACCTGTGATTGTTACGGGGTGTCTTCCTTTCACCGTCATGGCGCAGTTAAGAGTGTGAATCGGCTCTTTGGTTCGCCTGCGCGCACCATAGCGCGGCTATGTTTCGCAATGATGACCCATGCAGGACGGCGTGCAGGTGGCTATCATGGGGACTTTGAGCCTGGGGACTTCCCGATGAACGCACTCGCCGCTTTCCCGATCAACAGCAAATGGCCCGCCCAGCACCCGGAGCGCTTGCAGCTGTATTCGCTGCCCACGCCCAATGGGGTCAAGGTGTCGATCATGCTGGAGGAACTGGGGCTGCCTTATGAGGCACACAAGGTCAGTTTCGAGACCCAGGACCAGTTGTCGCCGGAGTTCATGTCCCTGAACCCCAACAACAAAATCCCGGCGATCATCGACCCCAATGGCCCGAGCGGCCAGCCGCTGGCGTTGTTCGAGTCCGGCGCGATCCTGATTTACCTGGCGGAAAAAACCAGCCAGTTGCTCTCCGAAGACCCGGCCACCCGTTACGAAACCCTGCAGTGGCTGCTGTTTCAGATGGCCGGTGTCGGCCCAATGTTCGGCCAGGTCGGGTTTTTCAACAAGTTCGCCGGCAAAGCATACGAAGACAAACGTCCGCGTGACCGTTACGCCGCCGAATCTCGGCGTTTGCTCGGCGTGCTGGAAAAACACTTGCTGGGCCGCACCTGGATCATGGGGGATGAATACAGCATCGCCGACATTGCCACCTTCCCGTGGATCCGTAACTTGATCGGGTTTTACGAGTCCGGCGACCTGGTCGGCATTGCTGATTTCCCTAATGTACTGCGTGCACTGGACGGTTTTGTCGCCCGCCCGGCGGTGATGCGTGGCCTGAGTATTCCGAGCTAAGACATGCCGACTTTCGATTTCAAGCAACTGGATGTGTTCAGCCGGGTTTCGCTCAAGGGCAATCCCCTGGCGGTCGTGCTCGGCGCCGATAGCCTCACGGACCAGCAAATGGCCGACTTCGCCAACTGGACCAACCTCAGCGAGACCACGTTTTTGCTGACGCCGCGTGACCCAAGGGCGGACTATCGGGTAAGAATTTTTACCACGCTTAAAGAGCTGCCGTTCGCCGGGCACCCGACCCTGGGCAGTTGCCATGCGTGGCTGCAGGCAGGCGGCGTGCCCAAGGGTGAGGAGATTATCCAGGAGTGCGAAATCGGCTTGGTGCGTGTCCGTCGCCAAGGCGATGAACTGGCGTTTATTGCACCACCGTTGTTGCGCACGGGGCCGGTGGACGCGCCCCTGCTGGAGCGCGTGCGCCTGGGGTTGGGCCTGGCACCTGAAGCCATTGTGCGCAGCCAGTGGGTGGATAACGGCGCAGACTGGCTGGCGGTGATGCTGGCCGACCGCGATCAAGTATTGGCCTTGCAGCCCGATTACGCGCAATTGCACGGCTTGGCCATTGGCGTCATCGCGCCCTGTGATCCGGCGCGTGACGAGGTGGACAGCCACTTTGAAGTGCGCGCTTTTATCGCCGGTGACGGCGCCCAGGAAGACCCGGCCACCGGCAGCTTGAATGCCGGTGTTGCCCAATGGTTGCTGGCCGAAGGCCTTGCCCCCGAGCGGTATGTGGTCAGCCAGGGCACCGCGATTGGCCGTGCCGGGCGGATTCGCGTAGAGCGCCAGGGCGATGAAATCTGGGTGGGCGGCGCAGTGGTGGCGTGTATCGAAGGGCGAGTCCAGCTCTAGATCAATATATTGTTACGACCCACGCAATACACTATTGGTCCCTGGGCGTTTGTGCTGCGGGGGCCATGGGGCATAAGCTTTTGCCCAAATATTCTGATGCTATCCAGGAAAGCCATGACCAGCCAGTTCCCCCAAGCCCGTCCTCGCCGTCTGCGCCGCTCCCCGGAGCTGCGTGGCCTGTTCCAGGAAACCGAATTCACCCTCAACGACCTGGTACTGCCGATTTTCGTCGAAGAAGAAATCGACGACTTTGTACCGATCACCAGCATGCCGGGTGTGGTGCGTATTCCTGAGAAAAAACTGGCCGGTGAAATCGAGCGTTATGCCCGTGCCGGGATCAAGTCGGTGATGACCTTCGGCGTGTCCCACCACCTGGACGCCAGCGGCAGCGACACCTGGAAAGAGCGCGGCCTGGTCTCGCGCATGTCCTCGATCATCAAGGACGCCGTGCCGGACATGATCGTGATGTCCGACACCTGCTTCTGCGAATACACCGACCACGGCCACTGCGGCGTGATGCACGGCGCCCACGTCGACAATGACGCGACCCTGGTCAACCTCGGCAAACAAGCCGTAGCTGCCGCCCGTGCCGGCGCCGACGTCATCGCACCGTCGGCTGCCATGGACGGCCAGGTCCAGGCCATCCGCCGCGCCTTGGATGACGCAGGTTTCACCCATATCCCGATCATGGCCTACTCCACCAAATTCGCCTCGGCCCTCTACGGCCCGTTCCGCGAAGCCGGCGGCAGCGCCCTCAAAGGCGACCGCAAAAGCTACCAGATGAACCCAATGAACCGCCGCGAAGCCGTGCGCGAATCCCTGCTCGACGAACAGGAAGGCGCCGATGCGCTGATGGTCAAACCGGCTGGCGCCTACCTCGACATCATCCGCGACATTCGCGAAGCCTCGCGCTTGCCGGTGGCGGCGTATCAGGTGAGTGGCGAATACGCGATGATCAAGTTTGGCGCCCAGGCAGGCGCAATTGATGAGGCGCGGGTGGTGCGCGAAACGTTGGGGTCGATCAAGCGCGCTGGCGCGGATTTGATTTTTACGTATTTTGCGATGGATTTGGCGTTGGCTGGGATTTGATTTTGGGCTGTGGGCCTGTGGCGAGTGAGATTGCTCGTCACAGGAGATTGAAGCTATGCATACAGTGATTCAGACCATTGTGTGCGGTACGCAATTTGCTCGTTAATGTCGTTTGTGAGTTCATTTTCTTCATAATCGAATATACGAACGAGCTTCGCGTCCGGATCACCTAGTTTTGTTTCGTAAGCAACCAATCCACTAGACATTTGTGAGCACATTGCCGAAGGATATACATTGATTTTAGCGCCTTTACAGAGGAATTTTATGTCGCTAAAGTCTTTTCTAATTAGGCCAAAACACATATAGATGTCAATGTCGGTGTAAGTTTTTTTTACGCCGTTCGCGAACGTTATCGAGAGCGTTGCTGTTTTTCCATCACACTCGATGGTCGTGTTTTCGCGAATCGAATTTCTGATTGTGGTGATCTCTAATTTTTTCACTTTCTAATCTCTATTGGGATTAATTAATGAATAGTCTTTATGACGTCGTGCCGGACATGATCGTGTTGCTCGACACCTACTTCTGCGAATACACCGACTACGGTCATTGCGGTGTGATGCACGGCGCTCATATAGACAACGACGCGGCTTAGGTCACCCTCGGCAAACACGTAGCCGCCGCCCTTGACGACGCTGGCTTCACCAAAATCCAGATCATAGCGTTGGCCGGGATCTGATTTTGGTTTGTGTGCCTGTGGCGGGTGAGTATCTCACCACAGCGTTGGTATTGACTGACTTCATCAGTCGTTACTGTCTTTTGGATCAGCGGTTTCAGTCCGATCTGCACCTATAGACGTTATCCATTTTTTGTAAAAATTATATTGCTCGTTTGGGTCGCTCGTGAGGTTATGTTCTTCAAAGTCAAATATGTTGACCAAGTCTTCTCGTGTAGCGCGTTTCCCAAGAGTCAATTCATAAGCAACCATTCCTCCACTCATCTGCGAGGCCATGCTAGAAGGCCTAACATTGATTTTCGCACCTTTACAAAGAAATTTTATATGGGGGAAGTCTGCTCTAACTTTTGCCAAGCATTGGTATATGTCTTCTGCTGTGTACACTTTCGTGAAATTATCTGCTTCAGAAAATTTCAACTTTATATGGGTGGAGTCATATTTGAAAGTGACGTATTTTTCTACGTTATTTATTATGGATTTAATTTTTTTTGTTTTCATTTTACTTTCCTGTTTGGGTTTGGAATCGAATATCCCACATAGCTGCCATCTCGTTTCATAGGCGTCGCACCCAAAATGTCTTCTGTATTTATCTTGCTTTGTATAGCTATTTCGGTTTCATTGTCAAAAGGTGCTAATTTTCCTAATTCTTTGTTAACGTCACGACCGGGAATCTTTTTTAGCGCGTAGAGAAAGCCTTTTCGAGTTTTGTATTGGGTCGCAAAATCAATTCCGATAAGTTTCGAAGGAGAAGTACTTATGAAGTTGCTCGGTGGGTTGTTGCTGTCGAGCGCGTGCAAGTATAAGTCATTGCTGTCGCCCTTGCTTTTAAATCCATATTGAAAAATACGCTCTGGAGTTTTGTCATCGCCACGGAATAAGTATTCGCTGTTGCTGGCCGGCTGTTCGGGCTCTCCTTTATTTACTTTCGCTTTGGCGATGTCTACCGCTTCAGATTTTGATTTACAGCCATCCTCACCAGGGCACGAGTTCAAACCTAACGGATCCACCCACCCCGTAGGGTTAGGCACATACCGGTAAGCATTAATCCCACCCGCCAGCTTCACCGGGTCCGGCGTCAGGTAGCGACCAATATCTGGATTGTAGTAGCGATGGCGGTTGTAGTGCAGCCCGCTTTCCGCGTCGAAATATTGGCCCTGGAAGCGCAGCGGGTTGTCGATTTTTCTGACGTCTAGGCGGGCGATTTCGCCGTAGGCGCGGTAGTGCGCGGACCAGACGATTTCGCCTTCGGGGTTGGTCAGTTCCTGCGGCGTGCCGAGGTGGTCGAGTTGGTAGTGAAAGGGCTTTGTTTCTTGTGGGCCAAAACCTTCCAGCAGTACCAATGGCCCAAAACTGTCTGGCTCGTAGATATAGCTGCGATGCCGATCCGCGTGGTGTTCTGCAACCAGCTTGTCGCCTTGCCAGAAAAACTCCGTGGTTTTCCCGTCCACCGTTTTGCTGATCCGCCGCCCAAACGGGTCATAGCGATAGCTGGCGATTTGCGCGTTGGGCTGTGTGATCCCTATCAACCGATGCTGGCAGTCGTAACGGTACTCGGTGACGAGTTGATGCCCCTTGCCACGTCGCTGGCGGATCAAATTGCCGAAGGCGTCATAGTCGTAATGATGATCGCCCTGAATCATCAACCGATTCCCGGCCACGATGTCCGGGCCGGGGCGGTCTTGCATGAGCAGGTTGCCGATGATCGCCCTGAATCATCAACCGATTCCCGGCCACGATGTCCGGGCCGGGGCGGTCTTGCATGAGCAGGTTGCCGGCCGGGTCGTGGCCGAAGCGTTCCTGTACGTCTTGCGAGTGGTCGGCGCGGGTCAGGCGGGCGAGGGGGTCGTAGTGGTAGTGGTGTTCGCCTTTGCGGGTGTCGAGCAGGCGGGTGAGGTTGCCGGCGGTGTCGTAGTCGTATTGGCGTTGGTAAAGCGTGTGTTGCTGTTGGCTGACGGCGTGGGCGTGCAGGCGGTTCTGGTCGTCRTAGTGGTAGTGGCTGAGGAGYTGGCCTTGTTGGCGTTGGTGTTCGCGGCCGGTTTTGAACAGGTGSGAGGTGAGGGTTTCGCCRTTCAGYTYGACGGTGGAAAGGTGGCCGCCTTTGTCGTGGTTAAAGGTGAGGCGGTTGTTGTCCGGCAGGCGCAGGTTTTTAAGTTGGAAAGGTGGCCGCCTTTGTCGTGGTTAAAGGTGAGGCGGTTGTTGTCCGGCAGGCGCAGGTTTTTAAGTTGGCCGCAGGCATCGTAGCCATAGCGCAAWGTGCCCCAGCCTTGGTGTTCGGCAGTGAGGCGGTTTTGTGGGTCGTATTCGTAGGCCAGCGCCCAGTGGCCATCGTCGACGCTGAGGAGATTGCCTTGGCGGTCGTAGGCATAGTCGACAATGTTGCCGTCTGGCAGGGTTTTTCTTACGAGGCGCCCGGCGTGGTCTCGCTTGTAACGGGTAACGAGCTGACTGCCGTCGTCGCCGTGTTCGGTTTTTTCCGCCAGGTTGCCGTTGAGGTCATACACATAGGCCGTGCGCTGGCCGTCAAAGCCGATTTCCTGCTGGATCAGGCCGTTGGGGTGGTAATCGAGCCGGTAGGTTTCGCCTGCCTCGTTTTCGATCGAGGTCAGCAGCAGGCGGGCATTGTCGTAGCGGTACTTGACCTGGCTGCCGTCGGCATTGATACGGCGGCTGATCAAGTGCAGGCCGTCGGCATATTCGTAACGGGTGACGTGGCCGAGTTCGTCGTGTTCGGCGGTGATTTTTCCGTAAGCGTTGTAGCTGTATTCGCGCGTCGCGCCGCCTGGAAGTACGACACGAATCAACCGACCCACGCTGTCCCACTGATACGTGACGTGGCCGAGTTCGTCGTGTTCGGCGGTGATTTTTCCGTAAGCGTTGTAGCTGTATTCGCGCGTCGCGCCGCCTGGAAGTACGACACGAATCAACCGACCCACGCTGTCCCACTGATACTGGGTCAGCGCTCCCTGTTCATCCTCGCGGRCAACCTGCCGACCAAGGTCGTCATAGCGATAACGCTTGATACCGCCATTGGGCAGCAGCTCCTCAARCARCTGCCCCCGCTCATTCCAGACCAGCCGATGGCAACTGTTATCGGGAAACCAAACCCCCGTCAGYTGCCCATATTTGTTGTAGCTGTAGTCCGTRAYATTGCCGTCRGGATCGGTCTTGCGAATGACGTCGCCCTGATCGTTACGCTCATACTTCCAAACAGCCTCACCACGGCGTACAACCCGCACGAAACCGTTGTCATGCTCGTAGGACGTCGGCTCATCGTCCCCCGGAAACANCCCTGATCGTTACGCTCATACTTCCAAACAGCCTCACCACGGCGTACAACCCGCACGAAACCGTTGTCATGCTCGTAGGACGTCGGCTCATCGTCCCCCGGAAACAGCGCCACCAAGCGCCCGGCGTCGTCGTACTGATACGCCGTCACCGCCCCAAGCGGATCCTGCTCGACCGTCAGCCGGCCCTTGTCGTCATAAGACTTGAAGTGTTCAGCGCCGTCCGGATCAATGCGCTGCACCAAGCGTGCGCGGTCATCGTG
>NZ_LMKI01000010.1:0-137099 GCF_001421425.1 Pseudomonas sp. Leaf15 | reverse complement strand
CCATCCCGAACTCAGTAGTGAAACGATGCATCGCCGATGGTAGTGTGGGGTTTCCCCATGTGAGAGTAGGTCATCGTCAAGATTAAATTCCGAAACCCCATTTGCGAAAGCAGATGGGGTTTTGTTTTGCGCGCTCGAAAAGTGTCCCGCAAGCTATTCCGCGAAAAAGCCACCATCAATGCGCACTAACGGGTGCACAGCACGCGTCAGGACGCCTCCAGAAGCTCGCCTCCTTGCCATTCCAGAAGACTGGCTCGATGCTCATATCGACATGGGTGCCGACGCTCTGCTGCATCCCAGGTTCATCAGATCGTGCAAGGTCGTTATTCAGGTCGAGGGCGGTAGGATAATCGCAACGCTCCGACGGCCTCTGAAGGCGCTCATGAGGTTTTGAAAGGGCTTATGGTCATAGGGCTTGTTCTTTCATGATTTTGCCTTCTGGGCGCCATTGCGGCGGCCAGCGCTGGAATCTCACTTTTCTACAGACGAAAAAAAAGACCTTGAAATTCAAGGTCTTTCTTTAAGATGGTGCCCCGAGGGAGACTCGAACTCCCACTCCTTTCGAAAACGGATTTTGAATCCGCCGCGTCTACCAATTCCGCCATCAGGGCTCAATGGCGGCGAAGTATAGAGATGAGATTACCGTTGGTCAATCACGTTTCATGGTCTATTTTCACTATTTCCGCTAGACTTCCCGGCCCTGCTAGACGAACCCCATCATGCGCGTTGCTGACTTTACTTTTGAGCTCCCTGATTCGCTGATCGCTCGCCACCCTTTGGCCGAGCGTCGCGCCAGTCGACTGCTGACCCTGGACGGGGTGAGCGGTGCCCTTGCACACCGTCAATTCACTGATTTGCTTGAGCATTTACGCCCAGGCGATTTGATGGTGTTTAACAATACCCGGGTGATTCCGGCACGGCTGTTTGGCCAGAAAGCGTCCGGCGGCAAGCTGGAAATTCTGGTGGAGCGGGTGCTGGACAGCCATCGCGTGCTGGCCCATGTGCGCTCCAGCAAGTCGCCGAAACCCGGCTCGAGCATCCTTATCGATGGCGGTGGCGAAGCCGAGATGGTTGCGCGCCATGATGCGTTGTTCGAGCTCAAGTTTGCCGAAGAAGTGTTGCCGCTTTTGGAGCGTGTCGGCCATATGCCGCTGCCTCCTTATATCGACCGCCCCGACGAAGACTCGGACCGCGAGCGCTACCAGACGGTGTACTCCCAGCGCCTCGGCGCCGTGGCCGCGCCAACGGCCGGCCTGCACTTCGACCAGCCGCTGCTGGATGCCATCGCCGCCAAGGGTGTCGAAAGCGCTTATGTGACCCTGCACGTGGGGGCCGGCACGTTTCAGCCGGTGCGTGTGGATAACATCGAAGACCACCATATGCACAGTGAATGGCTGGAAGTCAGCCAGGACGTCGTGGATGCGGTGGCTGCGTGCAAGGCGCGCGGCGGTCGTGTTGTGGCGGTGGGCACCACCAGCGTGCGCTCGCTGGAGAGTGCCGCGCGCGATGGTGTGCTCAAGCCGTTCAGTGGCGACACCGATATCTTTATTTTTCCGGGCCGGCCGTTCCATGTGGTCGATTGCCTGGTGACCAATTTCCATTTGCCGGAATCCACGCTGTTGATGCTGGTGTCGGCCTTCGCGGGTTATCCCGAAACAATGGCGGCGTATAAAGCCGCCATCGATAATGGATACCGTTTTTTCAGCTACGGTGATGCGATGTTTATCACCCGTAACCCTGCGCCGACTGCTCCTAAAGAAGCGGGCCATGAGGAGCAACTATGAGTCGTATGTCGTTTGAATTGTTGGCCACGGATGGCAAGGCTCGTCGTGGTCGCCTCACGTTCCCGCGTGGCACCGTCGAAACCCCGGCCTTCATGCCCGTGGGCACTTACGGCACGGTAAAAGGCATGCTGCCGCGCGACATCGTCGCCACTGGCGCCGAGATCATCCTGGGCAACACCTTCCACCTGTGGCTGCGCCCGGGCACGGAAGTGATCAAGAAGCATGGCGACCTGCATGACTTCATGAAGTGGCAAGGCCCGATCCTCACCGACTCCGGTGGTTTCCAGGTGTTCAGCCTGGGTGCCATGCGCAAGATCAAGGAAGAGGGCGTGACGTTCGCCTCACCGGTGGACGGTTCCAAAGTGTTCATGGGCCCTGAAGAGTCGATGCAGGTGCAGCGTGATCTTGGCTCCGACATCGTGATGATTTTTGACGAGTGCACGCCTTATCCAGCGGATGAAGATGTCGCGCGTATCTCCATGGAACTGTCGTTGCGTTGGGCTCAGCGCTCGAAAAACGCCCACGGCGATAACACCGCTGCGCTGTTCGGTATCGTCCAGGGTGGCATGCACGAAAGCCTGCGCAAGCGCTCGCTGGAAGGCCTCGACAAAATCGGCTTTGACGGCCTGGCCATCGGCGGTCTGTCGGTGGGTGAGCCCAAGCACGAGATGATCAAGGTGCTGGATTACCTGCCGGGCCTGATGCCCGCTGACAAACCTCGTTACCTTATGGGCGTTGGCAAACCGGAAGATCTCGTAGAGGGTGTGCGCCGCGGTGTGGACATGTTCGATTGCGTGATGCCAACCCGTAATGCCCGCAATGGGCATCTGTTCATCGATACAGGCGTGCTGAAGATCCGTAACGCGTTCCATCGCCATGATGATTCGCCGCTCGATCCCACCTGTGACTGCTACACCTGCCAGAACTTCTCGCGTGCTTATCTGCACCATCTGGACAAGTGCGGGGAAATGCTGGGTAGCATGTTGAATACCATCCACAATTTGCGTCACTACCAAGTCCTGATGGCTGGTTTGCGCGAGGCTATTCAACAGGGTACATTGGCCGCCTTCGTCGATGCCTTCTATGCCAAGCGCGGGCTCCCTGTGCCGCCCTTGGACTGAGTTTTCCGACCCTAAGATTCACTATTTGCAACTGGAGTGCTAAATGAGCTTTTTTATCTCTAATGCCATGGCTGACGCCGCTGCGCCTGCCGCTGCCGGCCCTATGGGCGGTGGTTTCGAGTGGATTTTCCTGGTCGGCTTCCTGGTCATCTTCTACCTGATGATCTGGCGTCCACAGGCCAAGCGCGCCAAAGAGCAGAAAAACCTGCTGGGCAGCCTGCAGAAAGGCGACGAAGTGGTGACCACTGGCGGTATCGCCGGCAAGATCACCAAGGTTTCCGATGCTTTCGTGGTTCTGGAAGTCTCCGACACCGTAGAAATGAAGTTCCAGAAGGGCGCCATCGCCGCCACGCTGCCAAAAGGCACGCTCAAAGCGATCTAAGTAACAACCTTTACCAATCGACGGGGCGCGCAAGGCGCCCCGCGTTATAAGCGGGCGGCGTGATGCTGAACAAATACCCTCTGTGGAAATACGTACTGATCCTGGCGGTGCTGGCGATCGGTTTTATTTATTCCGCTCCCAATCTTTATCCTGATGACCCTGCGATCCAGATCACTGGCGCCAGCACTACGCTGCAGGTCAATCAGGCTGACTTGGACCGTGCGAGCAAAGCGCTCACCGACGCCGGTATCCAGGTAAAAGCGGCAACCCTGGCGTCTGATGCGAAAGGCGGTTTGTTGCGCCTGACCAAGGCCGAAGACCAATTGCCGGCCAAAGACGTCGTGCGCAAGGCCATGGGTGACGACTACGTAGTCGCGCTCAACCTGGCACAGACTACGCCGAAATGGCTGCGCAGCATTGGCGCGCACCCGATGAAGCTGGGTCTGGACTTGTCCGGTGGTGTGCACTTCCTGCTGGAAGTCGACATGGACAAAGCCCTCGACGCGCGCCTGAAAGTCTACGAAGGCGACGTGAAGAGCCTGCTGCGCAAAGAGAAGGTGCGTTATCGCAGCCTGCCGCAGCTCAACGGTGCCATCCAGCTGGGCTTCTCTGATGAAGCGACCCGCGAACAGGCCCGTGCCCTGGTGCGCAAGAACTTCAATGATTTCGACATCGTGCCGGCTGACCTGAACGGTCAGGCTGTACTGCGTCTGGCCATGAGCCCGGCCAAGATCGCGGAAATCCGCGAATATTCCATCAAGCAGAACTTGACCACGGTCCGTAACCGCGTCAACGAGCTGGGTGTGGCTGAGCCGATCGTGCAGCGTCAGGGCGCCAACCGCATCGTGGTTGAACTGCCAGGCGTACAGGATACCGCTGAAGCCAAGCGTATCCTGGGTAAAACCGCCAACCTGGAATTCCGTCTGGCGGCTGAGCCGGGTGCGACTCGCGCGACTGCCGAAGAATTCGAGTTCCGCGAAGGCAACCGTCCTCCAGCGCTGATCGAGCGTGGCTTGATCATCACCGGTGATCAGGTGACTGACGCCAAGGCGGGTTTCGATTCGCAGCACGGTACTCCGGAAGTGAACATCCGTCTGGATGGCCATGGCGGTGACCTGATGAGCCGCGCCACGCGCAGCAACGTCGGTCGCAGCATGGCGGTGATCTTCATCGAGCAACGCCCGGTCACCACCTACACCAAGCAAATGGTCGACGGTGTCGAGAAAGACGTGCCGGTGCAGACCTTCAAGGAAGAGAAGAAGATCATCAGCCTGGCGACCATCCAGTCGCCGCTGGGTGCTCAATTCCGCATCACTGGCCTGAATGGCCAGGGCGAGTCGTCCGAGCTGGCACTGCTGCTGCGTGCGGGTGGCCTGGCGGCGCCGATGTACTTCGCTGAAGAGCGCACCATTGGCCCGAGCCTGGGTGCCGACAACATCACCAAGGGTATCGACGCGGCCTTGTGGGGCATGCTGTTCGTATCCCTGTTCATCATCGCCATCTACCGCTTCTTTGGCGTCATCGCCACCGTGGCGCTGGCGGGCAACATGGTGATGCTGCTGGCACTGATGTCGCTGCTGGGCGCAACGCTGACCCTGCCAGGTATCGCCGGTATCGTACTCACCATGGGTATGGCGGTAGACGCCAACGTACTGATCTTCTCGCGGATTCGTGAAGAGATCGCGGCGGGCATGACCGTACAACGTGCAATCAACGAAGGCTTCGGCCGGGCATTTACCGCGATTCTCGACTCCAACCTGACCACTCTGCTGGTCGGCGGGATTCTCTTTGCCATGGGCACCGGCCCCGTCAAAGGTTTTGCGGTGACCATGTCCCTCGGTATCTTTACCTCGATGTTCACGGCCATCATGGTGACCCGCGCAATGGTCAACCTGATCTTTGGCGGACGTGACTTCAAGAAGTTGTGGATTTAAGGGGCTGCCATGTTACGTACAATCAACTTCATGGGCGTTCGCAACATTGCGTTCGGCGCCACAGTGCTCCTTACCGTTCTGGCGTTGTTCAGCTGGTTCCATAAGGGCCTGAACTACGGTCTGGACTTCACCGGCGGTACGCTCATCGAGCTGACCTACGAGAAGCCGGCCGACGTTACCCTGGTGCGCAGCGAGCTGGTCAAGGCCGGCTATCACGAAGCCATCGTGCAGAGCTTTGGTGCTACCACCGACCTGCTGGTGCGTATGCCGGGCGAAGACCCGCAGTTGGGTCATCAGGTAGCTGAAGCCTTGCAGAAGGTCGGCGGTGACAACCCGGCGTCGGTCAAGCGTGTCGAGTTCGTAGGCCCGCAGGTGGGTGAAGAGCTGCGCGACCAAGGCGGCCTCGGCATGCTGATGGCGTTGGCCGGCATCATGGTCTACCTGGCGTTCCGCTTTCAGTGGAAGTTCGGCGTCGGCGCGATTGTGTCGCTGATCCACGACGTTATCGTCACCGTGGGTATCCTGGCGTACTTCCAGATCACCTTCGACCTGACGGTGTTGGCGGCGGTGTTGGCGATCATTGGTTACTCGCTCAACGACACCATCGTGGTATTCGACCGCGTTCGTGAGAACTTCCGCGTACTGCGCAAGGCTACGCTGATCGAGAACATCAACATTTCCACCACCCAGACCCTGCTGCGGACCATGGCGACGTCGATCTCCACCTTGCTGGCGATCGCTGCGCTGATGATCTTCGGTGGCGACAACCTGTGGGGCTTCTCCCTGGCGCTGTTCATCGGCGTTCTGGCGGGTACCTACTCGTCGATCTACATCGCGAACGTGGTGCTGATCTGGCTGAACCTCAACAGCGAAGACTTGATCCCGCCTGCCGCTACCGGCAAGGAGGTCGACGACCGTCCTTGATGGGCGATCGTTGATACGCTGTTACAAATAAGGCACGAGTATTGAACTCGTGCCTTTTTTTTTGCTCCAAGGCTGGGTATAGCGCGGACGTTTCGGTCCGCTTGTGATGGTCAGGAGGTTCACGTGAACAAGTCGTTACTGGTTGGTGCGGTATTGGGTGCTGTCGGTGTGACTGCCGGGGGTGCTGTTGCCACCTACAGCCTGGTAAAAAGCGGCCCTGAGTATGCGCAAGTGCTGGCAGTGCAGCCGGTGAAAACCCAGATCAAAACCCCTCGTGAGGTCTGCAAGGACGTCACCGTGACCCGGCAGAAGCCGGTGCAGGATCAGCATCAAATCGTCGGCACCGTGGTCGGTGCGCTGGCCGGTGGCCTGTTGGGCAACCAGGTCGGTGGCGGTAATGGCAAGAAGCTGGCTACTGTAGCCGGTGCGGTTGGTGGCGGTTACGCCGGTAACAAGGTGCAGGAAGGTATGCAGAATCGCGATACCTATACCACCACGCAGCAGCGTTGCAGCACGGTCAATGACATCAGTGACAAGGTGGTCGGTTACGACGTGCGCTACAACCTGGACGGTAAGGAAGGTTCCGTGCGTATGGATCGTGATCCGGGCGGCCAGATTCCAGTGGATAAGGAAGGTCGTCTGATCCTGGGTCAGAACCAGCAATAAGTCTGACATCAATCCAAGTGTGGGGGCAGGCAAGCCAGCTCCCACATTGGATTGTGTTGGCTGTTGAGATACCAAATCCCAGGCACAAAAAAGCACCCCTAGGGGTGCTTTTTTGTGCTCGCTCGCTTAACGCTTCAGCGAAGCCGGCAGGTGCGGCTGGATCGCCGTCAGTACCGCCTTGAAGCATTTGGTGTTGCCGGCAACTACGTGGCCTTTCTCCAGGAAATCGTGACCGCCGGTGAAGTCGCTCACCAGGCCGCCAGCTTCCTGGATCAGCAGGGCGCCTGCAGCCATGTCCCACTCGGACAGGCCCGACTCCCAGAACGCATCAAAACGACCGGCGGCAACATACGCCAGGTCCAGGCTGGCAGCACCGGCGCGGCGGATGCCGGCGGTCTGGCCAACCAGGGCGCGGAACATGCCCAGGTAGTTTTCCAGGTTGTCCATCTGGTCGTCACGGAACGGGAAGCCAGTGCCCAGCAGGGCGCCGTCCAGGCTGGTACGGCCGCTGACACGCAGGCGACGACCGTTCAGCTGGGCGCCACGGCCACGGCTGGCGGTAAATTCTTCCTGGCGAACCGGGTCGAGTACGACGGCGTGTTCCAGGCGGCCACGGTATTTGCAGGCGATGCTGACTGCAAAGTGTGGGATGCCGCGCAGGAAGTTGGTGGTGCCATCCAGTGGGTCGATGATCCACAGGTAGTCTTCGCCTTCGCCGCTGCCTTTGTGCAAGCCGGTTTCTTCACCGAGGATGCCGTGGGTAGGGTAGGCCTTGCGCAGCGCGTCGATGATTTTTTGCTCGGCGGCGCGGTCCACCTCGGATACATAATCCTTGGCGTCTTTTTCGTCGACCTTGATGGTATCCAGGCGCTCGATGGAGCGGAAGATCAATTCACTGGCGCTGCGGGCGGCGCGCAGCGCGATATTCAGCATGGGCTGCATGGATGTGTCACCTAAGGTTGTTAAAGAAAGCCGGGCATTCTAGCAGAAACTTTCTTCAGGTGAAGGACGACGTTAGCTTTCATGGCATAACCTTAGGCTGTTCTGTAAGATTTGCTCCCCTTTCCTGTGTCCGAGAGCGCCTCCCTTGCTGCAAAACATCCGTGTCGTCCTCGTCAATACCAGTCATCCCGGCAACATCGGCGGGGTGGCGCGAGCCATGAAAAACATGGGGCTGACGCGCCTGGTGCTGGTCGAGCCGCGTGTGTTCCCGCACCACGAGGCCGATGCCCGCGCATCCGGCGCCAATGACATCCTTGAAAAAGCCCAGGTCGTCGCCACCTTGGAAGACGCCTTGGTCGGCTGCAACCTGGTGCTCGGCACCAGCGCCCGCGACCGTCGAATCCCCTGGCCATTGCTGGATCCGCGTGAGTGCGGCACCAAAGTGGTGGAGGAGGCTGCGGGTGGTGCAGAAATCGCCTTGGTATTTGGTCGTGAAGATTCCGGCCTGACCAACGAAGAGCTGCAGCGATGTCATTACCACGTGCACATTCCATCAGATCCTGAGTTCAGCTCGCTGAACCTCGGGGCAGCGGTGCAGGTGTTGAGTTACGAAGTGCGCATGGCCTGGCTGGCTGCTGAAGGCCAGCCGAGCAAGGTCGAGAAGGATGAAGTGGCATCGACCAAAAGTGGCGAGCTGGCCACCATGGACGAGCTGGAGCGATTCTATGAGCACCTGGAGCAAACCCTGGTGGCCATCGAATTCCTCGACCCGGAAAAGCCACGGCACTTAATGGCACGCCTGCGTCGCTTGTACGGCCGTAGCTCGGTCAGCCGGGCAGAAATGAATATATTGCGTGGCATCCTCACGGAAACCCAGAAAGCGGCCCGTGGTGAGCTTCTTAAGCGGAAGGATTAAAAATGTTCGAGCGTTTGCGAGAAGATATCCAGAGTGTTTTCCACCGTGACCCGGCGGCGCGCAACGCCTTTGAAGTGCTGACCTGCTACCCGGGCATGCACGCGATCTGGATTCACCGCCTGTCCGGTGTCTTGTGGGGCATGGGCTGGAAGTGGTTGGCGCGGCTGGTGTCGAACTTTGGGCGCTGGTTGACCGGAATCGAGATTCACCCGGGCGCCAAGGTCGGTCGTCGCTTCTTTATCGACCATGGCATGGGCATCGTGATTGGCGAAACCGCCGAAATCGGTGATGACGTGACGCTGTATCAGGGCGTGACCCTGGGCGGCACGAGTTGGAATAAAGGCAAGCGTCACCCGACACTGGGCGATGGCGTCGTGGTGGGGGCGGGCGCCAAAGTGCTTGGCCCGTTCACTGTCGGCGCCGGTGCCAAGGTGGGCTCCAATGCGGTGGTGACCAAGGCCGTACCGCCTGGCGCGACGGTGGTGGGGATTCCCGGGCGCATCATCGTCAAGCCGGAACTCGGTGACGAGCAGGAGGCCAAGCGCAAAGCCATGGCCGAGAAGATCGGTTTTGATGCCTACGGTGTCAGCGAAGACATGCCCGACCCGGTGGCGCGTGCCATTGGCCAGTTGCTCGACCACCTGCAGGCCGTGGATGGCAAGCTGGACGGTATGTGTGGCGCATTGAAGGAGCTGGGCAGCAGCTACTGTGCGAAAGACCTGCCTGAGCTGCGCGAAGAAGACTTCGCCGAGATCAAGGTTGAAGCTGCCACCACCAAGACTGGCTAAATCTTAAGCTCGATAAAACCTTCTGTGGGAGCTGGCTTGCCTGCGATAGCGGTCTGCCAGCTCATTTAGGGGGGGGCTGACCCACCGCTATCGCAGGCAAGCCAGCTCCCACATTTGGCTTCCATTGGTCTTGAGATTGAGTCGTGGCCCGGTTCCCGCTGTTCGTCCCCACCCCACCCTGCTATTATTCGCGCGCCCTTTTTACGGGTAATCCTGACTAAAGTACTAGGTCTTATAGTTGACTTAAATACTCGGGAATCGCATACTTGCCCCCATTCTGAAACACCTTGGTACTTGTCCATGAGACTGACTACAAAAGGCCGATACGCGGTGACCGCCATGCTTGACCTGGCCTTGCACGCGCAAACTGGGCCGGTGTCCCTGGCCGATATCTCCGAGCGCCAAGGCATTTCCCTGTCCTATCTCGAGCAGCTGTTCGCCAAATTGCGCCGCAGCAACTTGGTTTCCAGCGTGCGTGGGCCGGGTGGCGGCTATCAATTGTCCCGCGATATGCAGGGCATCCAGGTAGCTCAGGTGATCGACGCGGTGAACGAATCCGTCGATGCCACCAAATGCCAGGGTTTGGGTGACTGCCACGCCGGCGACACCTGCCTGACGCACCACTTGTGGTGTGACTTGAGCCTGCAGATCCATGAGTTTTTGAGTGGTATCAGCTTGGCTGATCTTGTGACTCGCCGTGAGGTGCAAGAAGTAGCCCAGCGTCAGGACCAGCGCCGTTGCAACACCAAGGCGCCGCGTCTGGACAAGATTGAAGCGTCCGCCGTCGAGTGACAGCCGAAGAGCTAACGGCACGCCAGCCAGCCTGATTTAGGAGAAAGTCCATGAAATTGCCGATTTACCTTGATTACTCAGCGACCACCCCGGTTGATCCGCGTGTCGCGCAAAAGATGAGCGAGTGCCTGCTGGTTGACGGAAACTTCGGCAACCCAGCCTCCCGTTCCCACGTATTCGGCTGGAAAGCCGAGGAAGCGGTCGAGAACGCTCGTCGCCAAGTCGCCGACCTGGTGGGCGCCGACCCACGGGAAATCGTCTGGACCTCCGGTGCTACCGAGTCCGACAACCTGGCAATCAAGGGCGCGGCGCATTTCTACGCGACCAAAGGCAAGCACCTGATCACCACCAAGATTGAGCACAAGGCTGTCCTCGACACCATGCGCCAACTGGAGCGTGAAGGTTTCGAGGTTACCTACCTTGAGCCAACCACCGACGGTATCGTCACCCCGGCCATGATTGAAGCGGCCCTGCGTGAAGACACCATCCTGGTTTCCGTTATCCACGTGAACAACGAAATCGGCACCATCAACGACATCGCAGCCATTGGCGAGCTGACGCGCTCCAAAGGCATTCTGCTGCACGTCGACGCTGCTCAGTCCACCGGCAAGGTTGATATCGACCTGTCCAAGCTGAAAGTCGACCTGATGTCGTTCTCTGCCCACAAAACCTACGGCCCTAAAGGCATTGGCGCGCTGTACGTGAGCCGCAAACCTCGCGTGCGCATCGAAGCGACCATGCACGGCGGCGGTCACGAGCGCGGCATGCGTTCGGGCACCCTGGCCACTCACCAGATCGTCGGCATGGGCGAAGCCTTCCGTGTAGCCAAAGAAGACATGGCTGCCGAAAACATTCGCATCAAAGCCCTGAGCGATCGCTTTTACAAGCAGGTCGAGAACCTTGAAGAGCTGTACATCAATGGCAGCATGACCGCCCGTGTACCGCACAACCTGAATTTGAGCTTCAACTACGTCGAAGGCGAGTCGCTGATCATGGCGCTCAAGGACCTGGCGGTTTCGTCCGGTTCGGCCTGTACCTCGGCGTCCCTAGAGCCTTCGTACGTTCTGCGCGCCCTGGGCCGCAACGACGAACTGGCACACAGCTCGATCCGCTTTACCTTCGGCCGCTTCACCACCGAAGAGCAAGTCGACTACGCCGCGCAGAAAGTCTGCGAAGCCGTCAACAAGCTGCGCGTTCTGTCGCCGCTGTGGGACATGTACAAAGACGGTGTCGATATCTCCAAGATCGAGTGGGCGGCACACTAAATATAGAAGCCGCCACCCAAGCTCTGTAAGAACGTGGCGGAAAACGCAGGCGTTTTTACAGGGTTCCAGAGCGGCCCTGATGAGTGAGGATTCAGTACCATGGCTTACAGCGAAAAGGTCATCGACCACTACGAAAACCCGCGCAACGTCGGCAAGATGAACGCGGAAGACCCTGATGTCGGCACCGGCATGGTCGGCGCTCCGGCGTGCGGCGATGTGATGCGCCTGCAAATCAAGGTCAACGACGCAGGCGTTATCGAAGACGCCAAGTTCAAGACTTACGGCTGCGGTTCCGCCATTGCCTCCAGCTCCCTCGCTACCGAGTGGATGAAAGGCAAGACCCTGGATGAGGCTGTCACCATCAGCAACACCCAGTTGGCCGAAGAACTGGCGCTGCCGCCGGTGAAAATTCACTGCTCCGTACTCGCAGAAGACGCCATCAAGGCGGCCGTTCGCGACTACAAGCAGAAGAAAGGCTTGATCTAAGCATTTGGCGACGAGTAAGGAGTCAACGATGGCTATCAGCATGACAGAAGCGGCTGCGCAGCACATTCGCCGCTCCCTGAATGGGCGCGGTAAAGGTGAGGGGATTCGTCTGGGTGTTCGCACCACGGGCTGTTCCGGCCTTGCCTACGTGCTGGAGTTTGTCGACGAGGTGGTTGAGGAAGACCAGGTGTTCGAAAGTCACGGCGAGAAAGTGATCATCGACCCTAAAAGCCTGACTTACCTGGACGGCACCGAACTCGATTTCGTCAAGGAAGGGTTGAACGAAGGCTTCAAGTTCAACAACCCCAACGTGCGCGGTGAATGTGGCTGCGGCGAAAGCTTCAACATCTGAGGCTATTCGTGGGTACTCCTTGTCATTTCGCTTTATTCGAGCTGCAGCCGAGCTTTCGGCTGGACCTTGAGCAGCTTGCCACGCGTTACCGAGAGTTGGCGCGTGCGGTGCATCCGGACCGTTTTGCTGACGCTTCCGAGCGTGAGCAGCGCCTGGCGCTGGAGCAATCGGCCAGCCTCAACGAAGCCTATCAGACGCTGAAAAACCCGCCCAAACGCGCGCGCTACCTGCTCGCGTTGAACGGCGGTGAGTTGCCGATCGAAGTCACGGTGCACGACCCGGACTTCCTGATGCAGCAGATGCAGTGGCGCGAAGAACTCGAAGACTTGCAGGACGAGGCTGATATAGCCGGTGTCGCGGTCTTCAAGCGTCGTCTGAAAACGGCCCAGGATGAGCTCAACGAAAGCTTCGCAGCCTGTTGGGATGATGCAGCGCAACGTGAACAGGCCGAACGCCTGATGCGGCGCATGCAGTTCCTCGACAAGCTCACCTACGAAGTGCGCCAGCTAGAAGAGCGCCTCGACGATTAACCCAGTGCTGCCCGTGATGCACGCCTGATAGACAGATAAGACCTGATTACCATGGCCCTACTGCAAATCGCCGAACCCGGCCAAAGCCCTCAACCGCACCAGCGTCGCCTGGCGGTCGGGATTGACCTGGGCACCACCAATTCCCTGGTTGCTGCCTTGCGCAGCGGCCTGTCCGAGCCGTTGCCCGACGCTAATGGCCAGGTGATCCTGCCCTCCGCTGTGCGTTATCACGCTGATCGCACTGAAGTCGGTGAGTCGGCCAAGTTGGCGGCGTCAAGTGACCCGTTGAATACCGTACTGTCGGTTAAACGCTTGATGGGCCGCGGTCTGTCCGACGTCAAGCAATTGGGTGAGCAGCTGCCATACCGCTTTGTTGGCGGCGAATCCCATATGCCGTTCATCGACACCGTCCAGGGCCCGAAAAGCCCGGTGGAAGTGTCGGCCGATATCCTCAAGGTGCTGCGTCAGCGCGCAGAAAATACCTTGGGCGGCGAACTGGTCGGCGCAGTGATCACCGTTCCTGCCTATTTCGACGACGCACAGCGTCAAGCCACCAAGGACGCCGCGAAGCTGGCGGGTCTGAACGTGCTGCGCTTGCTCAACGAGCCGACCGCAGCGGCGGTGGCCTATGGCCTGGACCAGCACGCTGAAGGCCTGGTGGCAATTTATGACCTGGGCGGCGGCACCTTTGATATTTCGATCCTGCGCCTGACCGGCGGTGTGTTTGAAGTGCTGGCCACCGGTGGCGACAGCGCCCTGGGTGGCGATGACTTTGACCATGCCATTGCCGGCTGGATCATCACCAGCGCCGATTTGTCGGCTGACTTGGACCCGGGCGCGCAGCGCAACTTGCTGCAAACCGCCTGTGCGGCCAAGGAAGCACTGACTGATGCTGATTCTGTTGAAGTCTCCTACGGCAGCTGGTCGGCCCAACTGACTCGCGAAGCCTTTGATGCGCTGATCGAACCAATGGTCGCTCGTAGCCTCAAGGCGTGCCGTCGGGCTGTGCGTGATTCCGGTATCGAGCTGGAAGACGTGGCTGCGGTGGTTATGGTCGGCGGTTCGACGCGCGTCCCACGCGTTCGCGAAGCGGTTGCAGAAGCGTTTGGCCGCCAGCCACTGACAGAAATCGACCCGGACCAAGTAGTCGCCATCGGCGCCGCTATCCAGGCCGATACCCTGGCCGGCAACAAGCGCGATGGTGGCGAACTGCTGTTGCTCGACGTGATCCCGCTGTCCCTGGGGCTGGAAACCATGGGCGGCCTGATGGAGAAGGTGATTCCACGCAACACCACCATCCCCGTCGCACGCGCTCAGGATTTCACCACGTACAAAGATGGCCAGACGGCCATGATGATTCATGTGCTGCAAGGCGAGCGCGAACTGATCAGCGACTGCCGCTCCCTGGCGCGCTTTGAACTGCGTGGCATCCCGGCGATGGTGGCCGGTGCGGCGAAAATTCGCGTGACCTTCCAGGTCGACGCCGATGGCCTGCTCAGCGTAGCAGCGCGTGAATTGGCCTCGGGCGTTGAAGCCAGCATTCAGGTCAAGCCGTCCTACGGCCTCACCGACGGCGAAATCGCCAAGATGCTCAAGGATTCGTTCCAGTATGCCGGTGACGACAAGGTCGCCCGCGTGCTGCGCGAGCAGCAAGTCGATGCCCAGCGCCTGCTCGAAGCCGTGCAGGGCGCCCTGGAAGCCGATGGCGAGCGTTTGCTGGATGCTGAAGAGCGCATGGTTATCGACCTGCAAATGCAGGAACTGGCCGAACTGATGAAAGGCAACGATGGTTACGCCATCGAGCAGCAGACCAAGCGCCTGTCGCAAGTGACTGATGCCTTTGCCGCCCGCCGCATGGATCAGACGGTGAAAGCCGCACTGGCCGGGCGCAATCTGAATGAAATCGAGGAATAATTAATGCCGCAGGTCATTTTTCTGCCACACGCCGAGCATTGCCCGGACGGTATGGTCGTGGAGGCTGAGACCGGCAAGTCCATCCTCGAAGTTGCCCATGACAACCATATCGAGATCGAAAGCGCCTGCGGCGGTGTCTGCGCCTGCACGACCTGCCACTGCGTAATTCGCGAGGGTTTCAACTCTCTCGAAGAAGCGGACGAGCTGGAAGAGGACTTTCTGGATCGCGCCTGGGGCCTTGAAGCGACTTCTCGCCTAAGCTGTCAGGCAAAGGTCGGGACCGAAGACATCACCGTCGAAATTCCGAAGTATTCCCTCAACCATGCGGCCGAAGCGCCGCATTGATTCAAGGAAATGTCATGAGCCTGAAATGGGTTGATGTACAAGAAATCGCTATACAACTTGCTGAAGCTCATCCTGAGGTCAATCCTCTTACCGTGAACTTCGTCAAGTTGCGCGACCTCGTAATGGCGCTGCCGGAATTCGACGACATCCCTGACCGGGGTGGCGAAAAGGTCCTGGAGGCGATTCAAGGCCTGTGGATCGAAGAAGCAGACTGAGCCGCCTTTTTACGCAGTTAGGCAATACCCAATAACCCGCGTATAATTCGCGGGTTTAATTTTTCGTAAATTACCGTTTCTGGAGTTACACCATGGCTGTTCAACGTACTTTCTCCATCATCAAGCCTGACGCTGTTGCAAAAAACGTCATCGGCGAGATCACCACTCGTTTCGAAAAAGCCGGCCTGAAGGTTGTAGCTTCGAAACTCAAGCAACTGTCCAAAGCTGAAGCTGAAGGCTTCTACGCTGAGCACAGCGCTCGTGGCTTCTTCGGCGACCTGGTTGCCTTCATGATCTCCGGCCCTGTTGTTGTTCAGGTTCTGGAAGGCGAAAACGCTATCGCTCTGAACCGTGAGCTGATGGGCGCTACCAACCCTAAAGAAGCTGCTGCCGGCACCATCCGTGCTGACTTCGCTGAGTCCATCGACGCCAACGCTGTTCACGGTTCGGACTCCGAAGCCGCCGCTGCTCGCGAAATCTCGTACTTTTTCGCTGCTACTGAAGTAACCGCTCGCTAAGCATCGGCTTAAAGAGTGAGGGTGAATCCATGACTACATCGACTGTTAAAACCAACCTGCTGGGTCTGACTCAACAGGAAATGGAAAAATTCTTCGACTCAATCGGGGAGAAGCGTTTCCGTGCCGGTCAGGTAATGAAGTGGATTCACCACTTTGGTGTCGACGATTTCGACGCCATGACGAACGTCAGCAAGGCCCTGCGCGACAAGCTCAAGGCCATTGCTGAGGTCCGTGGTCCCGAGGTTGTCAGCGAGGACATCTCCACCGACGGCACCCGTAAGTGGGTGGTGCGCGTGGCGTCCGGCAGCTGCGTCGAGACCGTCTACATTCCCCAGGGCAAGCGCGGCACTTTATGCGTTTCGTCCCAGGCAGGCTGTGCCCTGGACTGCAGTTTCTGCTCCACCGGCAAGCAAGGCTTCAATAGCAACCTCACCGCCGCCGAAGTCATCGGCCAGGTGTGGATTGCCAACAAATCCTTTGGCAGCGTCCCGGCAACCGTCGACCGTGCCATCACCAACGTGGTGATGATGGGCATGGGTGAGCCGCTGCTGAACTTCGACAACGTCGTTGCCGCCATGCATTTGATGATGGACGACCTGGGCTACGGCATCTCCAAGCGCCGTGTGACCCTGTCGACCTCCGGCGTGGTGCCGATGATCGATGAGCTGGCCAAGCACATCGACGTCTCCCTGGCGTTGTCGTTGCACGCACCGAATGACGCATTGCGTAACCAATTGGTGCCAATCAACAAGAAGTATCCGCTTAAGATGCTGCTCGAATCTTGCCAGCGCTACATGGCGACCTTGGGCGAAAAGCGTGTGTTGACCATTGAGTACACCATGCTCAAGGACATCAACGACAAAGTTGAGCATGCGGTCGAGATGATCGAGTTGCTCAAGAACACCCCGTGCAAGATCAACCTGATTCCGTTTAACCCGTTTCCCCATTCTGGCTACGAGCGGCCGAGCAACAACGCCATCCGCCGTTTCCAGGATCAACTGCACCAGGCCGGCTACAACGTTACTGTGCGCACCACCCGTGGTGAAGACATCGACGCCGCCTGTGGCCAACTGGTCGGGCAAGTGATGGATCGCACCCGCCGCAGTGAGCGTTATATCGCCGTGCGCGAACTTAACGCCGCCGAAGATTTGCCGCAAATTGCTGTGAATCGAATCTGAGAGAGGACCTCTATGCCCTTGCGCCTCGCGCTGCTGTTGCTTTTCACCGGTCTCATGGCCGGTTGTGTTTCATCGGGCTATGACAGCCCCATGCAAACCGGCAAAGGCCGTGACGAGGCGCGAATTGCCTATGTGCAATTGGGCTTGGGTTATCTGCGCCAGGGCATGAGCGAGCAGGCCAAGGTGCCGTTGAAAAAGGCACTGGAGCTGGACGGCGACGATGCCGACGCCAATGCCGCACTGGCCCTGGTGTTCCAGGCTCAGGCTGAGCCTGAACTGGCCGAGGCGTATTTTCACAAGGCGCTGGCCGCACGTCCTGCCGACCCTCGGCTGCTGAACAACTACGGCAGCTTCCTGTTTGCGCAGCAACGTTATGAGCAGGCGTCCCGTTATTTCCAGCAAGCCAGCGCTGATAGCCTTTATCCTGAGCGTTCGCGCGTGTTCGAGAACCTTGGGGTGACCTCGATACGCCTGGGCCATCGCGACAGCGCCCGCCAGCAACTGGAAAAAGCCCTGCACCTGAACAGTCGCCAGCCACGGGCGTTGCTCGAAATGGCTGAGTTGTCTTACGAAGACAGGCATTATGTGCCGGCACGTGACTTTTACGAGCGTTTTAGCCTGCTCAGCGGGCAAAATGCACGTAGTCTATTGCTCGGTGTGCGCCTGGCGACGGTTCATGAAGAACGCGACACGGCTGCACAGTTTGGCCAGCAACTCGAACGACTCTATCCCGGTACGCCGGAATATCAGCAATACCTGTCGGAGCAATGATGAAAGCGGCGCACCCGGAAGTTGTAGCAGCTAATCGCGTAAACCCAGGCGAGACCTTGCGTCAGGCCCGCGAAAGCAATGGTTGGTCGCTGGCAGAAGTGGCCCTCAAGCTCAATTTGACCGCCACGTCCCTGGGCAACCTGGAAGCCGGCGCGTTCGACAAGCTGCCTGGGCATACCTTCGCCCGCGGCTATATCCGCGCCTACGCCAAATTGCTGGGCATCGACCAGACTGTATTGGTCCAGGAATTCGACCAGTTCACCGGTACCGACTCCCAGGGCAGCAACGTGCATGGTCTGGGCCGCATCGAAGAGCCAGTGCGGGTTTCCCACACGATTTTGCGGATTGTCAGCCTGTTGCTGCTGATTGCCGTGGTCGGTGGCGGTTTCGTCTGGTGGCAAGACCAGGCCTCCCAGCGCACCAAGGACCTGACCAGCAACGCCATGGAGCACGTCGAAGTCGAAAGCGCCGACGGCACCACCCAGATTCATCCGCTGGATGAGCCGGAAGACCAGGCCGTTGCCCAAGGGCAAGCCGCCTCGGAAGCGCCGGCTACCACCGAGCAACCGGCTCCGGAAGCGGGCACTGCACCAGCAGCCACCGCTGCTGTGCCGGCTCCAGCCGTACCGGCTGCCCCGGTTGCCCAGGCGCATACGCCAGTTGCTCCGGCTACTCCGGCGCAGGCCCCAGCGACCAGCGCACCAGTGGCCCCGGCCCCGGCTGCGATTTCGCCTCCCACCACCCCGGCATTGATCGCTGGCGACGGGCATATCCAGATTACCTTCATCGCTGACTGCTGGACGCAAGTCACCGATGGCAATGGCAAAGTGCTGTTTAGCGGTCTGAAGCGTAAGGGAGATACACTTGACCAAGGCGGCAGGCCTCCTTTGACGCTGCGTCTGGGCTTTGCCCGTGGCGCCCAAGTGGCCTACAACGGCCAGCCTGTGGACGTGGCGCCGTTCACCAGTGGCGAGACCGCTCGCCTCAAGTTGGGACAATAGTCATGCACGGCGAATCTCCAATCAAACGTCGCGTATCGCGCAAGATCTGGGTCGGCTCGGTGCCGGTAGGTGGCGATGCCCCTATCGCAGTGCAGAGCATGACCAACAGCGACACCAATGATGTGGCCGCAACTGTCGCCCAGATCAACCGTCTGGAAGCCGCCGGTGTAGACATCGTGCGGGTTTCCGTGCCGGACATGGACGCTGCCGAAGCCTTTGGCCGCATCAAGCAACTGGTCAAGGTACCGCTGGTCGCCGACATTCACTTCGACTACAAGATCGCTCTGCGTGTGGCCGAGTTGGGTGTGGACTGCCTGCGTATCAATCCGGGCAATATCGGTCGCGAAGACCGTGTGCGCGCGGTGGTTGATGCGGCGCGTGATCGCGGCATTCCCATCCGCATCGGCGTCAACGCCGGTTCCCTGGAAAAAGACCTGCAGAAAAAGTACGGCGAACCGACCCCGGCCGCGCTGGTTGAGTCGGCATTGCGCCACGTTGAACACCTTGAGCGCCTGAATTTCCAGGACTTCAAGGTCAGCGTAAAGGCCTCCGACGTGTTCATGGCGGTAGAAGCCTACCGCCTGCTGGCCAAGGAAATCGTGCAGCCGCTGCACCTGGGTATCACTGAAGCGGGCGGTTTACGCTCAGGCACAGTGAAATCTGCGGTGGGTCTCGGTATGCTGCTCGCCGAAGGGATTGGCGATACTATCCGCATCTCCCTGGCGGCAGACCCCGTAGAGGAAGTGAAAGTCGGCTACGACATTCTCAAATCCCTGCGTTTGCGTTCCCGTGGCATCAACTTCATTGCCTGCCCGAGCTGCTCGCGGCAGAACTTCGACGTGGTGAAAACCATGAACGACCTGGAGTTGCGCCTCGAAGACCTGCTGGTGCCGCTGGATGTGGCGGTGATCGGGTGTGTGGTCAATGGGCCGGGTGAAGCCAAGGAAGCCCATGTGGGCCTGACTGGCGGTACACCGAACCTGATTTACATCGACGGCAAGCCGTCGCAGAAACTGACGAATGAGAATCTCGTGGATCATCTGGAAAAGCTGATCCGCGAGAAAGCAGCTGAAAAGGTTGCGGCTGACGCAGCGCTGATCGCGCGCGGCTAAGAACGAATTTAAGGATTAGATGTGAGCAAGTCTCTGCAAGCCATTCGTGGCATGAACGACATCCTGCCGGAGCAGACGCCGCTGTGGCGCTACTTCGAGAGCACGGTCGCGCGCCTGCTGGATAACTACGGTTACAAGCAGATCCGCATGCCGATCGTCGAGTTCACCGAGCTGTTCAAGCGCTCCATCGGTGAAGTGACCGACATCGTCGAAAAAGAGATGTACACCTTTGAAGATCGCAACGGCGACTCCCTGACCCTTCGTCCGGAAGGCACCGCTGCGTGCGTGCGCGCGGTCCTGGAGCATGGCATCACCGGTGGTGGCCAGACCCAGAAGCTCTGGTACATCGGCCCGATGTTCCGCCACGAGCGCCCACAGAAAGGCCGCTATCGTCAGTTCCACCAGATCGGTTGCGAAGTCTTCAACCTGGACGGTCCGGACATCGACGCCGAGCTGATCGTGTTGACCTGGCGCCTGTGGGGCCAACTGGGCATCCGCGATGCGGTCAAGCTTGAACTCAACAGCCTGGGCACCAGTGAGTCCCGGGGCCGCTATCGCGAAGCCCTGGTCGAGTACCTGTCCGCCCACCTGGACAAACTGGACGAAGACAGCCAACGTCGTTTGAAAACCAACCCGCTGCGTGTTCTGGATACCAAGAACGCCGACACCCAGGCCGTACTGGTCGACGCGCCGAAGATGGCCGACTACCTGGACGACGAATCCCGCACGCATTTCGAGGGGCTCAAGGCTCGCCTGGATGCGGCCGGTATTCCTTACGTGCTCAATCCCAAGCTGGTGCGTGGTCTCGACTACTACAGCAAGACCGTGTTCGAGTGGGTCACCGACAAACTCGGCGCCCAGGGCACCGTGTGTGCCGGTGGACGTTACGACGGCCTGGTTGAGCAAATGGGCGGCAAGCCGACCACGGGCGTAGGTTTCGCCATGGGCATCGAGCGGCTGATCCTGCTGCTGGAAACCCTGGAGCAAATCCCGGAAGAAATCTCCCGTCAGGTGGACGTGTACCTTTGCGCCTTTGGCGAGGCCGCCGAACTGGCAGCCCTGGCCCTGAGCGAAAAAGTGCGTGACCAACTGCCGAACCTGCGCCTGCAGATCAATGCCGGCGCCGGCAGCTTCAAGAGCCAGTTCAAGAAGGCCGACAAGAGCGGCGCGTTGTATGCGCTGATCCTCGGCGATGACGAATTGGCCCAGCAAGTGATAGGTTTCAAACCCCTGCGTGGCCAGGGCGAGCAACAGAACATTGCCTTTGATGCGCTCGCCGCGCACTTGGCCACCTGCGTCGTGCAGGGTTGAAGCTGTCGAACAGCCGAATTTAGCGATTAAGGAGTATTGGGGTGTCGAGTACTGATGATGAGCAAATGGCCGAGTTCAAGGACTGGTGGCAGCGTAACGGCAAGCCCCTGGTTACCGGCGGTCTGCTGGCTTTAGTGGTGGTGTTCGGCTGGCAAGCCTGGCACAAATATCAGGCCAACCAGTCTCAAGGCGCCTCGATTCTCTATCAGCAATTGCTGGAAACCACACTGACGCCGGACGGCAAGCCTGATCCAGCCCAAGTGGCGGACCTTGCCGGCAAGCTGAAAAACGAATTTGGCGGTAGCGCCTACGCCCAGTACGGCAGCCTGTTCGTCGCGAAAGTGGCGGTCGACACCGGCAAGCTGGATGACGCAGCCACCGAGCTGAAGGCCATCGCCGACAAGCCGACCAACCCGACCCTGGGTGAAATCGCACGTCAGCGCCTGGCTCAGGTATTGGCGGCACAGAACAAGGCCGACGAAGCACTCAAACTGCTCGACGGCGATGCTGACAAGGCATTTGTGGCCACTCGTGAAGAGCTCAAGGGCGACCTGTTGGTCCAATTGGGTCGTACCGACGAAGCCCATGCTGCGTACCAAAAAGCCAAGGCGGCGCTGTCTGATGAAGCGGCGGTCGGTGGCTTACAAATCAAGCTGGACGACTTGGCCAAAGGGGATGCGTGACGTGATCCGTTGGAAACATGCAGCATTGCTGGCTCTGGCCGTTTTGGCCGCGGGTTGCAGCAGCAACAGTAAAAAAGAACTGCCTCCTGCCGAGCTGACCAGCTTCAAGGAAGAAGTGGTCCTGCAAAAGCAGTGGAGCCGCTCCGTCGGTGATGGCCAGGGCGACCTGTACAACCTGTTGCAGCCGTCGATCGACGGCGACAACATCGTGGCCACTGACTCCACGGGTGTTGTCATGGCCATGGATCGCATGAATGGCGACGTGAAGTGGAAGAAAGACCTCGAACTGCCGGTTTCCGGTGGTGTGGGTGTCGGCTACGGCATGGTGCTGATCGGTACGCTCAAAGGCGACGTGGTGGCTCTGGACTCGGCAACGGGTGAAGAGAAATGGCGCGCTCGCGTGACCAGTGAAGTGCTCGCAGCGCCGGCTACCAATGGCGATGTGGTCGTGGTGCAGACCCAGGATGACCGTGTAATCGGTCTGGATGCCGCCACCGGCAACCAGCGCTGGTTGTACGACAGCACCCCGGCGGTGTTGACCCTGCGCGGTACCAGTGGTCCGATTGTGACCAACAACCTGGCCGTTGCTGGCCTGTCGACCGGTAAAGTGGTCGCCCTGGACACCCAGAACGGCGTGCCGGCCTGGGAAACCCGTGTGGCTATCCCGCAAGGTCGCTCCGAACTGGACCGCGTAGTGGACATCGACGGCGGCCTGCTGCTGTCGGGTGAAACCATTTATGTGGCCACCTACCAGGGCCGCGTTGCGGCGCTGGACCTGCAAAGCGGCCGCATCAACTGGCAGCGTGATGCTTCCAGCTACGCCGGTGTCGCCCAAGGGTTTGGGAGCGTCTACGTAAGCCTCGCTTCCGGCACCGTTGAAAGTGTCGACGAGCGTTCCACTACTGCACTGTGGAGCAACGACTCCCTGGCTCGCCGTCAGTTGTCGGCACCGGAAGTGTTCTCCAGCTACGTAGCGGTAGGTGACTTCGAAGGTTACCTGCACCTGCTGAGCCAGGTAGACGGTCGTTTTGTCGGCCGCGAGCGTATCGACAGCGATGGTCTGCGTGCGCGTCCGCTGGTTGTGGGTAACATGCTTTACGTGTTTGGCAACAGCGGCAAGCTGGAAGCCCTGACCATCAAGTAAGCAACTATGCTTGGGGTAAAACCCAGGCGGCCCCGCTTCGGCGGGGCATGCGGCATTTGACTATGCTGCCCCGAGCACCAGCCGCTGCCTTGCAGCGGCTTTTGTATTTTCTGAAATAACGAAGTGGAGAGCCGCATGGTTCCCGTAATCGCCCTGGTGGGCCGACCTAACGTCGGCAAGTCCACCTTGTTCAACCGCCTGACCAGGACTCGTGACGCCATCGTTGGCGACTTGTCCGGTCTGACCCGTGATCGCCAATACGGTGAGGCAAAGTGGCAAGGGCGCTCCTACATTATTGTCGACACCGGTGGTATCTCCGGTGACGAGCATGGCATGGACGAAAAGATGGCCGAGCAGTCGCTGCTCGCAATCGAAGAAGCCGATGTCGTGTTGTTCCTGGTGGACGCCCGTGCGGGCTACACCGCTGCCGACCAGATGATTGGCGAGCACCTGCGCAAGCGCAACAAGCGTTCCTATTTGGTAGCCAACAAGATCGACAACATCGATCCTGAGGCGGCCCGTGCCGAATTCAGCCCGATGGGCCTGGGCGATGCGATCCCGGTCGCCGGTGCCCACGGTCGCGGCATCACCCAGATGCTGGAAATCGCCCTGCGCGACTTCCCCAAGGATGACGCTGAGGAAGAAGAGGGCGAGGAAGAGATCGTTGCCGAAGGCGAGGAAGCCAAGCGCATTCCTGGCCCAAGCGAAAAAGACGGTATCAAGATCGCCATCATCGGCCGTCCGAACGTCGGCAAGTCGACCCTGGTTAACCGCATGCTCGGTGAAGACCGGGTCATCGTGTATGACCAGCCGGGTACTACCCGCGACAGTATCTACATCCCGTTCGAACGTAACGACGAGAAGTACACGCTGATCGACACCGCCGGTGTGCGCAAGCGCGGCAAGATCCACGAGGAAGTTGAAAAGTTCTCGGTGGTCAAAACCCTGCAGGCGATCAAAGACGCCAACGTAGTGATCTTCGTAATGGACGCCCGCGAAGGCGTGGTGGACCACGACCTCAACTTGCTGGGTTTTGCCCTGGAAGCCGGTCGTGCCTTGGTCATCGCGATCAACAAGTGGGACGGCATGACGCCGAGCGAGCGCGATTTCGTCAAGATCGAGCTGCAACGTCGGCTGTTCTTCGTCGAGTTCGCCGATATCCACTTTATCTCGGCACTGCACGGCACCGGCGTGGGCAACCTCTACGCGTCCGTACAGAACTCGTTCAAGTCCGCGGTTACCCGCTGGCCGACCAACCGCCTTACCCAGATTCTGGAAGACGCGGTTGGCGAGCATGCGCCACCGATGGTCAACAACCGCCGGATCAAATTGCGTTACGCCCACTTGGGTGGTGCCAACCCGCCGATTATCGTGATCCACGGTAACCAGATCGAGAAGGTGCCCAAGTCCTATGTGCGTTACCTGGAAAACACCTACCGCCGTGTCTTGAAACTGGTCGGTACGCCGATCCGTATCGAGTTCAAGGGTGGCGAGAACCCATACGAAGGCAACAAGAACACACTGACTGACCGTCAGGTGAACAAGAAGCGTCGTTTGATGACTCACCACAAGAAAGCCGACAAGAAGCGCCGCGACAAGAAATAGCAGCAGCTTCAAGTTGTGAGTTACAAGCTGCAAGAGAGGGCTCCTTTGGAGCCCTTTTTTGTGCGCGTTAGTTTGTCGCTTGACCTGCTTGTAGCTTGCAGCTTAAAACTTGCAGCTCACCCGAAGGGGGCTTCCATGATCACCAGCAAGCTGCCGAATGTCGGCACCACTATTTTCACCACCATGTCGCAACTCGCTGCCGAAACCGGCGCGCTTAACCTGTCCCAGGGCTTTCCCGATTTTAATGGCCCTCAAGGCTTGCTCGATGCCGTGGGCAAGCATATCGCCCTCGGCCATAACCAATACGCCCCGATGACCGGCCTGCCGGTACTGCGTCAGCAAGTGGCGGCCAAGATCGCCCGCAGTTATGGCGCCACAGTGGATGTCGACAGCGAAGTGACCATCACTCCAGGCGCGACCGAGGCGATCTTTTGCGCGATCCAGGCGGTCATCCGCAACGGTGATGAAGTCATCGTGTTCGACCCCAGCTACGACAGCTACGAGCCGTCGGTCGAACTGGCCGGTGGCCGCTGCGTGCATGTGCAATTGAGCCTGCACGGCTTCGCGCTCGACTTTGACAGGATCAAGGCCGCGTTCTCACCGCGCACGCGCATGATCATCCTCAACTCGCCACACAACCCCACCGGCGCCCTGATCAGCCGGGCCGAGCTGGACCAGTTGGCCGAGCTGATCCGCGACCGCGATATCTATCTGGTCAGCGATGAGGTGTACGAACACCTGGTGTTCGATGGCGTGCCCCATGTCAGCGTGCTGGCCCATGAAGAGTTGTATCAGAAGGCGTTTGTGGTCAGCTCCTTCGGCAAGACTTACCACGTCACCGGCTGGAAAACCGGCTACGTGGTCGCACCCCCGGCCCTGACCGCCGAGCTGCGCAAGGTGCATCAATATGTCAACTTTTGCGGCGTGACCCCTTTGCAGTACGCTTTGGCTGACTTCATGGCCGAACACCCGGAACACGTCGAGCAATTGCCGGCCTTTTATCAGGCCAAGCGCGATCTGTTCTGCGACCTGCTGGCGCCGTCGCGTTTCAGCTTTACCCGGGTGGCCGGCACCTACTTCCAACTGGTGGATTACTCACAGATTCGCCCGGACCTGGATGACGTCGCCATGTCACTGTGGATGACCCGCGAACACGGCGTGGCGACCATCCCCGTCTCGGTGTTCTATCAGAGCCCGCCGCAAGGCCAGCGCCTGGTGCGCCTGTGCTTTGCCAAACGCGAGGAGACGCTGCAACACGCGGCGGAGAAACTATGCGTGATTTGACTGCATTACCCGACCTGAATATCGCCTTGGTCCAGACCAGCCTGGTATGGCATGACCGTCAGGCCAACCTCGAACATTTCGAACTGTTGCTGGAGCAGGCCAAAGGCGCCGACCTGATTGTGCTGCCGGAGATGTTCACCACCGGTTTCTCGATGGAATCACAAACCCTCGCCGAGCCGGAACATGGCCCGACTCATCTCTGGCTGCAAACCCAGGCGGCCAGGTACAACGCGGTGATCACCGGCAGCGTGATCATCCAGGCGGCCGACGGCAGTCACCGGAACCGCCTGCTGTGGGCGCGCCCGGACGGTGAAGTGCTGCACTACGACAAGCGTCACCTGTTCCGGATGGCGGGCGAGCACGACCATTACACGCCCGGCGAGCGCCAGGTGCAGTTCGAGTTGAAGGGTTGGCGCATACGCCCATTGATTTGCTACGACCTGCGCTTCCCGGTGTGGAGCCGTGATGCCCAGGACACCGACCTGCTGCTGTACACCGCGAACTGGCCGGGTGCGCGGCGTCAGCACTGGAACCGCCTGCTACCGGCGCGGGCTATCGAGAACCTGTGTTACGTGGCGGCAGTCAATCGCGTCGGTACGGATGGCAAAGGCTTTGCCTACACCGGAGACAGCCAGGTGCTGGATTTTCAGGGTGAGACCTTGCTGAGTGCGGGGGAGGCGGACGGGGTGTTTCAGGTGTGCCTGAATGCGGCAGAGTTGGCGGCTTATCGCACCAAGTTTCCGGCAAATCTGGATGCCGATGACTTTCAGTTTGTCTGACAGACCGCTATCGCGGGCAAGCCCGCTCCCACAGGTGAATGCATTCCAAATGTGGGAGCCGGGCTTGCCCGCGATGGGGCCCTACAGATCGTTCCCCCGCTCCGCGTGGGAATGCAGCCCCGGACGCTCTGCGTCCGCTTTCAGAGTTGTGACGCAGAGCGTCACCGCAGGCATTCCCACGCAGAGCGTGGGAACGATCAGGCCCCTGGATTCTCACCCAGGGGCCTTTTGCATTAGCGCGACAGCGCTTATGCCGCCTTCGCCTCCAACTGGCTCAACGAACGGTTCAGCGCACTGAACACCGCCTTAAAGCTCGCTGTGGTGATGTTTTCATCGATCCCCACGCCGTGCACCGGACGCTCGCCATTAACGCGCAGCTCGATGTAGGCCGCCGCCTTGGCATTGGTGCCGGCGCCGATCGCGTGTTCGTTGTAGTCCATGATCTCAACCTTGATTGGCAGCGCCGCAACCAGCGCTTCCAGGGTGCCGTAGCCCTTGCCGTTCCAGCGCAGGTTGGTTTCGCCCTGGCCCTTGCCCGAGACTTCCACTTCCACGGTGCTGTTGCCGTTTTCTTCCTGCAGGCGATGGCTGACCAGCGCGTACGGGGTGTTGGCTTGCAGGTATTCACGTTGCAACAAGGCGTAGATCTGCGGCGCAGTCATTTCCAGGCCCACACGGTCGGTTTCGGCCTGTACCACTTGGCTGAACTCGATCTGCATGCGGCGTGGCAAGCTGATGTCGTATTCCTGTTCCAGCAGGTAGGCGATGCCGCCTTTGCCCGACTGGCTGTTTACGCGGATCACCGCCTCGTAGCTGCGGCCAATGTCCGCCGGGTCGATCGGCAAGTACGGCACTTCCCACAGCGCGTCGTCTTTCTGCTGGGTAAAGCCCTTGCGGATGGCGTCCTGGTGGGAGCCGGAGAACGCGGTGTGCACCAGGTCGCCGACGTACGGGTGACGTGGGTGCACCTGGATCTGGTTGCATTCCTCGACGACTTTGCGCACACCGTCGATGTCGGAGAAGTCCAGCTGCGGGTCGAGGCCCTGGGTGTACATGTTCAAGGCTACGGTCACGAGGTCGACGTTACCGGTACGCTCGCCGTTGCCGAACAGGCAACCTTCGACACGGTCGGCGCCGGCCATCAGGCCCAGCTCGGTGGCGGCCACGCCGGTGCCACGGTCGTTGTGGGTGTGCAGGCTGATGATCACGCTGTCACGACGGTTGATATGGCGGCCGAACCACTCGATCTGGTCGGCATAGATGTTGGGTGTCGCGCACTCAACCGTGGCTGGCAGGTTGAGGATCATCTTGTGCTCAGGCGTCGGGTTCCACACCTCGATCACCGCGTCACAGACTTCCTTGGCGAACTCCAGCTCCGTGGCGCTGAAGGTCTCCGGGGAGTACTCGAAGGTCCACTGGGTTTCCGGCTGCTGGGCGGCGTATTTGACGAACAGCTTGGCCGCGTTGACCGCGATGGCCTTGATGCCGTCTTTGTCCTGGTTGAACACGATGCGGCGGAATGACGGCGACGTGGCGTTGTACAAGTGCACGATGGCCTTTTTGGCGCCGCGCAGGGATTCGAACGTACGTGCGATCAAGTCTTCACGGCCCTGGGTCAGCACCTGGATGGTGGTGTCCGCGGGGATGTGGTTGTCTTCGATCAGGGTACGCACGAAGTCGAAGTCGGTTTGCGACGCGGCCGGGAACGAGGCTTCGATTTCCTTCACGCCGACAGACACCAGGGTCTTCCAGAAACGCAGCTTTTTCGCCGCGTCCATTGGCTCGATCAGCGACTGGTTGCCATCACGCAGGTCGGAGCTGCACCAGATCGGCGCTTCAGTGATGGTCTTCGACGGCCAGGTGCGGTCCGGGATGTCGATGGTCGGGAACGCGCGGTACTTCGAAGACGGGTCTTTGAGCATGCTCATCGGGAAATCCTTTGTAGTAGGGGCCGAGAAAAGGCGGCCTGCCGTAAAACTGTTATTGGGGACGAAGCTTGGGACGAGGCAGATCGATTCAGCCTGGCAGTCGTGCGCTGACGAGGCACAGGCTGCGGTGCTGGCGGAGCTGAATGAGGGTGTGAGAGGTTTTCATAAGCTCAACCCTAACCGCCGGGGTGAAAGATGGCAAGCAGTCGGGAAAAATTGAGATAAGTTCTGCTATTTGGCCGGTATTCGATATTTTGTGGCGGTTATTGAGTTGGTGGTTTGTTTTTATTGCGCAGTAGTTATTGGGTGCGCAATTGCGCTGGCAGACCTGGCCTCATCGCAGGCAAGCCCGGCTCCCACAGGGATTCGCGTTCACCTGTGGGAGCCGGGCTTGCCCGCGATGAGGCCGGTAGGTTGAATATTTTTATCAGGGCTGGAACGCGCCAATAAAGATCGCCGGGTCAACCCGCGCATCGTTAAGGCTAATGTTCCAATGCATGTGCGGCCCGGTTGCACGGCCCGTGGAACCGACCTTGCCCACCACCGCACCGCGTGCCAATTGGTCGCCGACTTTTACGTCGATCTTCGACATATGGCAGAACATGCTGATAAAGCCCTGGCCATGGTCGACGAACACCGTGTTGCCGTTGAAGAAGTAATTGCCGGTGAGGATCACCTTGCCCGCCGCCGGCGTCTTGATCGGGGTGCCCGCACCTACGGCGAAATCCAGCCCCGAATGCGGGTTGCGTTCCTCGCCATTAAAGAAGCGGCGCACGCCGAACTTGCTCGACAGCGGCCCGTTGACCGGTTTGTCCAGCAGCAGGTTGCTCGGCGTATTCGGGCTGAAACTGCGGTAAGCCTTGAGCTGCACGGCCAGTTCGCCCTCGATGCGCTTGAGTTGCGCCGGGGCCGGGTTCACCTGGCTTTTGTTCTTCAAGGTGATGTGCTGTTCGGGGTATTTCTTGAAGCCCACCACAAACGGCAAGTTCTGTCCTCCGCTGGTGATGCGCTCGGTGCCGGGTTTGACGGTCAGCGGGATCCCGACAATCGCCAGCCAGTTGTTCTGTTCCTTGACCACCAGCACCGGCCGGTTCAGGTAGGTGGCTTTGGGCGCGCTGGCCGAAGTGCCGAGGTCGACCACCGCCACGCCACCCGGCACCGGCTTGTTCAGCAACCGCGTGATGTAGCTGTCGGCGTGGGCGTTAAAGGTCAGGCATAACAGCATCAGCAGGGTAAATAAACGTGGCATCAATCAATCCAGTAACGAAAGGGTGACGGGCGTCAGGTGGTTATCTTCCACCCGCACCTGCAATTGGCCTTCACCAAGGCGCGCAGTGAGGCGCTGGCCGGTGTGGGTTTGCGCGGCGTTGCGGATCGCCTGGCCGCGCTCGTCCAGCAAGATGCTGTAGCCACGGCCCAGGGTGGCCAGCGGGCTGACCACCTGCAGGGTCTGCACCTGGCTTTGCAGTTGCAGGCGGCGTGCCTTGAGGCCTTCGCGCATGGCGCGGGGCAGGCGTTCTGCGAGGCTATCGAGGCGCTGGCGCAGCAACGCCAGTTGACGGCCGGGGTGTTGGCCTGCGAGCCGGGTTTCCAGGCGGATCAGGCGTTCGCGACGGGTATTGAGGCTGCGCTCGAAAGCGCGGCGCAGGCGCATGTCCAGGTCGTCCAAACGCTGGGCCTGTTGGCGCAGACGTTCGCCAGGGTGGCGCAGGCGGCGGGCCATGCCTTCCAGACGCAGGCGATCATGGCTCAGCCGGTTGCGCATCAGCATCACCAGGCGGCGATGCAGGTTTTCAACCTGGCGCACCAGGTGGCTGGCGTCTGGCGCGAGCAATTCAGCGGCGGCGGAGGGCGTGGGGGCGCGTACGTCGGCCACAAAGTCGCAGATCGACACATCGGTTTCATGGCCGACCGCACTGACGATGGGCGTCACGCAAGCATCCACCGCGCGGGCCACGGCCTCTTCATTGAAGCACCACAGGTCTTCGAGCGAACCGCCGCCTCGGGCCAGGATCAACGCGTCGAAACCGCGCGCATCCGCCAGTTTCAGCGCGCGCACAATCTGCGGGATGGCTTCGCGGCCCTGCACGGCGGTGGGAATCAGTGTCAGTTCAACGTTCGGCGCACGACGACGGAACACGCTGATGATGTCGCGAATCACCGCGCCGGTTGGCGAACTGATAATGCCAATGCGCCGAGGGTGCGCCGGCAGCGGCGCCTTGCGCTCGGCGCTGAACAGGCCTTCGGCGCTGAGCTTTTCCTTCAGCGCATCAAAGGCCAAACGCAGCGCGCCATCGCCGGCAGGTTCCACGGTATCAAGGATCAACTGGTAGTCGCCACGGCCCTCAAACAGCGAGACCTTGCCGCGCACTTTCACCGCCAAACCGTCTTTCAACGCCTGGCGTACTCGAGCGGCATTGTTGCGAAACAGCGCGCAACGCACTTGGGCGCCGCTGTCCTTGAGGGTGAAATACACATGGCCGGAAGCCGGGCGGGCGAGGTTGGAGATCTCGCCTTCGACCCAGATATTGGTGAACACGTCTTCCAGCAACACCCGCGCGCGGCCGTTGAGCTGGCTGACAGTCAGGACTTCGCGGTCCAGGCCCAAGCGGGCAAACGGATCTTTAATCATGAGGAGCGATCTTTAATCATGGGCGGCAGTTTATAGGCATTCGCGCAAGGTTTGGCAGAATTGCTCCACCAGCGCGCTTGGCTTCTGCGCACAGGCCAAGGCCACGGTGCTGAGGCAGTCCGGGTCGGCCAGGGGCAAAAAGTGCAGGTTGGCGGGGGCAATGTCCTGCATGGATTTTGGTAACAAGGCAATTCCGAAGCCGGCCTGAATCAGCTGCAATTGCGTGGTCTTGCGCGACATCACTCGCGCTGCCTTGGGGAAAAATCCTGCACGCATGCACAGCTCGGCCGACAGATAACTCAGGCCGCCGCGTTGGGGATGGGGGATCGAGATAAACGCTTCGTCCTTGAGTTGCTCCAGTTCGATCGGGTTATTACTGCGGGCCAGCGGGTGATTGGGCGGCACAGCCAGCAACAGTTGTTCGCTATATAAAGGCACCACACGCACGCCTTCGCGTTGGCGCAGCACCGGTAAACGTAAAAGGCCGACTTCCAGGCGCCCGTCGGCAATTTCTTCAAGTTGCGCCTCGGAAGACAGTTTGACGATATCCATCGATACGCCGGGGCAACGCTGCAGCCAGGTGCTGATGCCGTGCAGCAATGGCCCGCTCATCGGCACGGTGCTCGAATGGCTCAGGCGCAGGGTGCCAAGCTGGCCATTGCCAACCTGGGTGGCCATCTCGCTGGCCTTGAGCAGCTCGCTCAGCAGGTTGCGCGCCCTCGGGTAAAAGGCTTCGCCCGCTGCCGTCAGCCGGGGCTGGCGCGCGGTGCGTTCGAACAGTGAAGTTTGCAGCTGGGTTTCCAGCTCTTTGATCTGGCGGCTCAGGGCTGATTGCGCCACGAACAAACGCTCGGCGGCGGCGCTGAAGCTGCCGCTGTCGGCGATTTCGACGAAGTAGCGCAGTTGGCGAGTGGATATCACGCGTCATGCCTTTTCGAGATGAGTGGAGGGCTTTGAAGATATTAGTCGCAACGCTCGGCGATGGCTAAAGTGATGGCTGTCTCTTTCAAGGAATACGTCATGAGCCCGGTTGAGTTGATGAGCCAGTGGTCGTTCAGTGGTGTCGATTGGCTGGTCATCGGCCTGGGGGTGGTGCTGGCCTACATCGTGTTCGGCATTGCCGGTTTTGGCACGGCGCTGGTGGCGGGGCCGATCCTGATTGTGTTTATGCCGCTGTCGAAGATTATCCCGCTGCTGGTGCTGCTGGATTTTGTCGCGGCCTTTGGCAATCTGCTGCAATCGCGGCGAGATGTGAACACGCCCGAGCTGCTGCGGTTGCTGCCGTGCATGGCCATCGGTTGCACGCTGGGTGTGATCTTTCTGCTCAACCTGCATTCGGATCTGTTGTTGCTGCTGATGGGGCTGTTTATCAGCGCCTATGCGATCTACAGCTTGTCGGTGAAGGCGCGGCCCGCTCAGCTTTCCAAAGGTTGGTCGATTCCCATGGGCACCGTCGGCGGGTTGTTTGGCGCGCTGTTCGGCAGCGGCGGCTTTTTGTATGCGATCTACCTCAACAGCCGTTTGCCCAAGGACGCGGCGCGGGCCACGCAGAGTGCCTTGATCAGTTGCAGCACGGTGGTGCGCCTGAGCCTGTTTCTGGTCGCCGGGGTGTATGCGGACTTGCCGCTGCTGTTGTTGGCGCTGTGCCTGTTGCCGGCGATGGCTCTGGGGCTGTGGTGTGGGCGCAGGTTGACGATGCGCATGTCGCGCGAAGCCTTTGTGCGCTTGGTGACGTGGCTGGTGCTGGCCAGTGGGATTGCATTGATCGGGCGGTATTTGAGTACTTGACCTGTGTGGGGCAGGGATTAAGCTGCCAGGCTTCAAGGCCTTATCGCAGGCAAGCCAGCTCCCACAGGTGAATGCATTCCAAATGTGGGAGCCGGGCTTGCCCGCGATGGCGGCAGTCGCCACACCGCAGGACTCCCATGAACTCCCAAAGCATCCTTGTCCCCAAAATCTCCACCTTGCCCGTCCACGAACCCCGCGCCCGGGCCATCGTGCGCTGGCTGGTGCGCAAGAACATCATCAAGGAAGAGCTGACCACCTGCGGGCGCACCGGCAACCGCATGGCCTACGCCCTGGCCGACGGCGCCCGCGCCGTAGTGCTGCACCCCGAAGCGCTGCCGTTCAACGAGCCGATCAATGGCCTGGAGATCATCTACAAGCGCTGCATCTACACGCCGGCCAAGGGTTTTCTCGAAGAAGCCGGCTGCCCGGAGTGCCTGAAAGAAGTCGGCGAGGCGCTGTTCGAAAGCCTCGAAGACTGGATGCCCGGCCACACCGACAACTTCACTTGCCCGTTGTGTGGGCATGAAGACGATATCAATGGGTTTCTGTTCCTGCAGGAATGCGGGTTTTCCAACCTGGGGTTTATCTTCAATAACTGGGCGGAGGCGGGGTTCAAGCAGAGCTTTATCGACGAATTTGCCGATTGGCTGGACCAGAAGATGAGTTGGGTCAAAGTCGAGCTTTAATTCGATCGTTCCCACGCTCCTGCGTGGGAATGCATCCCGTGACGCTCCGCGTCACCATAGCGCAGGGCTTCAACCTTGCGCAGACCCCGAACGCGGAGCGTCCCTGGCGGCATTCCCACGCGGAACGTGGGAACGATCTAGCGCTGCAGGTTTTATCCATCTATCAGTATTACCAAGTTTGTCAGAGTTTTACATTGAGCCCGACAGGGTGCATGTATATAATGGCGCGCTTCCATTTTCCCGCTCGGGAGCCCCCGCGATGCTGCGTATCAGCCAAGAAGCTCTGACATTCGACGACATTCTCCTAGTGCCCGGTTATTCCGAGGTGCTTCCTAACGAAGTCAGTCTCAAGACCCGCCTAACCCGTGGCATCGAGCTGAATATTCCTCTGGTTTCCGCTGCCATGGACACCGTCACCGAAGCCCGTTTGGCAATCGCCATGGCTCAGGAAGGCGGCATTGGCATCATCCACAAGAACATGACCATCGAGCAGCAAGCTGCCGAAGTGCGCAAGGTCAAGCGTTACGAAGCCGGTGTGGTGAAAGATCCCATCACCATCGAAGCTGACGCCACCGTGCGTGACCTGTTCGACCTGACCCGCCTGCACAACATCTCCGGCGTTCCGGTACTGCACGATGGCGACCTGGTCGGCATCGTCACTTCCCGTGACGTGCGTTTCGAGAACCGTCTTGAAGTCACCGTCCGCGAAGTGATGACGCCTAAAGAGCGCCTCGTCACGGTCAAGGAAGGCGCCGACAAGAACGATGTGCGCGAACTGCTGCACAAGCACCGCATCGAGCGCGTGCTGATCGTCGACGACAAATTCGCCCTCAAAGGCATGATGACCGTCAACGACATCGAAAAAGCCAAGGCTTACCCGCTGGCCAGCAAGGACGATCAAGGTCGTCTGCGCGTCGGCGCTGCGGTCGGCACCGGTAAAGACACCGGTGACCGCGTTTCGGCCCTGGTGGCTGCTGGTGTTGACGTGGTGGTGGTCGACACGGCCCACGGTCACTCCAAAGGTGTGATCGACCGCGTGCGCTGGGTCAAACAGAATTTCCCTGACGTACAAGTGATCGGCGGCAACATCGCCACCGGCGCAGCCGCCAAGGCCCTGGCCGAAGCCGGCGCCGATGCGGTCAAGGTCGGTATCGGCCCAGGTTCCATCTGCACCACGCGCATCGTCGCCGGTGTAGGCGTGCCGCAAATCAGCGCCATCGCCAACGTGGCTGCTGCCCTTGAAGGCACTGGCGTACCGTTGATCGCCGACGGCGGCATCCGTTTCTCCGGTGACCTGTCCAAAGCCATCGTCGCCGGTGCTTCCTGCGTGATGATGGGCTCGATGTTCGCCGGTACCGAAGAAGCGCCGGGCGAGATCGAACTGTTCCAGGGCCGTTCGTACAAGGCTTACCGCGGCATGGGTTCGCTGGGCGCCATGTCCCAGGCGCAAGGCTCTTCCGACCGCTACTTCCAGGACTCTTCGGCAGGCGCCGAGAAGCTCGTACCGGAAGGCATCGAAGGCCGTGTGCCGTACAAAGGCACCCTGAGCGCGATCATCCATCAACTGATGGGCGGCCTGCGTTCCTCGATGGGCTACACCGGCAGCGCCGACATCGAAGAAATGCGCACCAAGCCAGAGTTCGTACGGATCACCGGCGCCGGCATGGCTGAATCCCATGTCCACGATGTGCAGATCACCAAGGAAGCGCCGAACTACCGCGTAGGTTGAGGCTTCCAGCAAAACGTTAAGTAACCGGGGCTGTTCTTTCAGCCCCGAGTTGTTTCTGATTCATTAGACGAGACTGACTTCATGGCCCTCGACATTCACGCCCACCGCATCCTGATCCTCGACTTCGGTTCCCAGTACACCCAGCTGATCGCCCGCCGCGTGCGTGAAATCGGCGTGTACTGCGAACTGCACCCGTTCGACATGGATGACGAAGCGATCCGCGAATTCGCCCCTAAAGGCGTCATCCTTGCCGGTGGCCCCGAGTCCGTGCACGAAGCCAACAGCCCGCGTTGCCCGCAAGCGGTATTCGACCTGGGCGTGCCCGTCTTCGGTATCTGCTACGGCATGCAGACCATGGCCGAGCAACTGGGCGGCAAGGTTGAAGGTTCCGAACTGCGTGAATTCGGTTATGCCCGTGTCGACGTGGTCGGCAAGAGCCGCCTGCTGGACGGCATCGAAGACCACATCGACGCCGACGGCCTGTTCGGCCTCGACGTGTGGATGAGCCACGGTGACAAGGTCACCAAGATGCCGGAAGACTTCCACATCCTGGCCAGCACCCCGAGTTGCCCGATCGCCGGCATGTTCAACGACGAGCGCGGCTACTACGGCGTGCAGTTCCACCCGGAAGTGACCCACACCAAGCAAGGCGGGCGCATCCTGTCGCGCTTCATCCTCGACATCTGCCAGTGCGAAGCCCTGTGGACCCCGTCGAAAATCGCTGAAGACGCCATCGCCAACGTGCGTGCCCAGGTCGGCACCGACAACGTGCTGCTCGGCCTGTCCGGCGGCGTTGACTCCTCCGTGGTTGCCGCGCTGCTGCACAAAGCCATCGGCGACCAGCTGACGTGCGTGTTCGTCGACAACGGCCTGCTGCGCCTGCACGAAGGCGAGCAAGTGATGGCCATGTTCGCCGAGAACATGGGCGTCAAAGTGATCCGCGCCAACGCCGAGGACCAGTTCCTCAACAACCTGGCCGGCGAAAGCGACCCGGAGAAAAAGCGCAAGATCATCGGCCGCACCTTCATCGACGTGTTCGATGCCCAGTCCAACAAGCTGGACAACATCAAGTACCTCGCCCAGGGCACCATCTACCCTGACGTGATCGAGTCGGCTGGCGCCAAGAGCGGCAAGGCCCACGTGATCAAGTCCCACCACAACGTGGGTGGCCTGCCGGAGGAGATGAACCTCAAGCTGGTAGAACCACTGCGCGAACTGTTCAAGGACGAAGTCCGCCGCCTGGGCCTGGAACTCGGCCTGCCGTACGACATGGTCTACCGTCACCCATTCCCAGGCCCGGGCCTGGGCGTGCGCATCCTGGGTGAAGTGAAGAAGGAATACGCCGACCTGCTGCGTCGCGCCGACCACATCTTCATCGAAGAACTGCGCAAAGCCGACTGGTACCACAAAGTCAGCCAGGCGTTCGTGGTGTTCCAGCCGGTGAAATCGGTGGGTGTTGTGGGTGATGGCCGTCGTTATGCGTGGGTTGTTGCGCTGCGTGCCGTAGAGACCATCGACTTCATGACCGCGCGTTGGGCACACCTGCCGTACGAGCTGCTGGAGACTGTCAGCGGCCGTATCATCAATGAGATCGAAGGCATTTCGCGCGTGACGTATGACGTGTCGAGCAAGCCGCCGGCGACGATTGAGTGGGAATGATTCCTGACCCGCACCTGGAATCGTGAGTAAACAAAGCCCCGGCATTGCCGGGGCTTTGTTGTTTCAGGGGGTTGGTCAATGACTATCGTGAAAACGTTTCCCACAGCCCATAGGCGTTGAGCCGAACCGCAATTGAATCAGCGGCATCGTTGGGCGCGTGGGGGTTGATGATCGCCCAGCCGCTGGTGCCGTTGCGATAGGTTTCATAGCGCACGTAGTACGGCTTGCCATCGTGCAGTATCGCCTCTGCGGGGTCGGATTTCAGACGGTAGATGCCTTGATATTTTCCAGGACTGTTGAGAGGTGTCTGGCTTTCCAGAATCTCATTGGCTTCCCATGCTGCCGGGATTTCAGGGGCGCTGGTCGCTGGCAGCATCGCCTGGGAATTGCCCGTTGCAGCCATGCTCGTTCCTGAAACCGAGAGTTCGGTGGACGCCGCTAAAGCGTTGGTGCCCACCTCCACTGCCGGAACCTGCAGTTTGATCAACGGCATCCCCTTGAGCTTCATTCCCTGGTTGTCCAGGGCCTGGAGCAGTTCGGTCAACGAGCCGTAGACGGTGCCCTTGAGCCGGGGAAACTGGGTCGCATCAATAAAGTAACCATTGTCGGCGGTACTCTGAATGGTACTGCGCACCAACGCGTTAAGCCGGTTGCGGTGGATCAGTGTCAGTACCGACTGGGTTTGCTCCAGAAGATAATCGCCGGGAGTTTTGAGTACACGCTCAATCTCCTGCGCATTGAATGCGTAACGGTGTGGCAGCGCCACTTCCGTCACTGGCACTTGCAGGGCGAAGTCCGTGTCCAGAACGCCTGGCTTGGGATGCCGTGGAGGGATAGGCCCCGCGTTATTTACCACTTTGGGACCCAGGCGCATTTTGATCGCGGGGCTGGCGGCATTGAGTTCCTCAACGGTGCGCAGGCTGATACCACCGTTTATTTCACTGATACCGGCTACCCCCCGAAATGTGTTGGTATTTTGTGCTTCAGTCAGCGCCACCCATTTGCCGACGCCGTTTTTGAGTTGGTCCAGGCGGATGATTTCGCTGGTCAAAAAGTTCTTGGCCATTTGCTCATCCACCACGACAGGGAAGGACTTGTAGTTGGCCAGGCAGCCAGTGGCCTGGACGCGTATCCCGTAATCCCTGGCAGTGGTGAGCAGCGTCTGGGTGTTGAAGCGTACAGGCAGCCGATAGTCCATCTCACGCAGATAGACTTGCAGGTTGTCGGACAGCTCCCCGGTGTTGGCAAACGTATCGAGGTCCAGTTGATGCAGGTCGTTGAACAGCCGGTTCAGATACAGCGTCTTGACCCCTTGTCGCGCCAGGGCGGGCATGTCTTTGATCAGGAGGTACAAGCTGGCGATCCGGCCGGGGCTTTCAGCGACCACCAGGCCTTGCGTGGTTTTGAAGACCTTTTCGATCAGCTCGACGGAGGACATTTCTGGCGTGAGCGTGGGAAGAACAGGACGCTCAGGCAAGGTGTGAATGAAAAAAGGTCGGGAAAAAAACTTACGCGCCGCAGTGAGGATTCTAGTGCGGGCCGGGTTGATTGAGTAATCTGACATATAGAACTCAGTAAAGCCTCCGCCAGGCTTGGGGATGCGCTTGAAGCGATCATCCCTGCCGCCCATTGCGATCTCAACCTCGTAGTTTCTGAGGTTGTTGAGGTCGTAGGGTGTGCTCAGGCTGGAGTGTGTGTGCCTGTAGGTGGGGGATCCATAGGACGTTGGCATGGTTTCTTTGGCCACGGCTGAGTCCTCGCTTGCCGTGATCGTGTCGACAGGGGTGCCTCCCCTGACGGCGTCGGATGGGCGTGGGGCGAGTTCCCACTCACCTGCGGCGTTCAGTCGTACGGGGCGTGAGCCGTAAAACGCGTGAGGGTTTTGCGGATCAATGATCGCCCAGCTTCCATCGCCATTGACGTCGGCTTCGTAGCGCACGTAATAGACGGCATCCTTGAACTTGATGACGGTCGAAGGGTTGGCTTTGACGCTATAGATACTGCGAAAGCGTCCTCCCTCGCTCATCGGCGTTGCCCCTTCCAGGCCTTGCGGGCGCTTCCAGGCTGAGGGTATTTGAGGCTCTGGCGCAGCGGGTTCCACGGGGCCTGGCAAAGGAGCTGCTTCTGTGCTCGTCGATGCCACGGTCGGCTCTTCGACAGGATCAGGTTGCAACACCTCTTTATATTTGGCCATTTCGGCCGCCTCTGTGGCATCGACCTCTGCGCCCACTTCGGTGATCGGGCCAGGCCCGGCCAGGGCCACCACGTTGAACAGCATGGCGATGCCGTTAAGCACGGCCGCCGTCACGCCGGCCTTGCGCTCTGCGCGAGTACGGCCATTGACGGCCTGATCGATGTTCAGCCCCGTGAGTGCAATGCTGGCACCCAATACCGGCAATGCCACCACCCAGCCGATTGCAGCCATTGGGCCGAACACTTTCAAACCGGCACTCAGGTAGCCTATCCAGAGTTTCTTTTGCAGCTGCGTCTGAGTGGTCAGCAGTTGCTGCGCCTCGTCGTACATTGACCAGCGGGTACGATCCCTCAGCCAGGTGAAGGCATCGGCGGTGATCGCTTGGTTTTTTCGGTTGATCAGATGATGGTCGGACTTGCCCCAGGTGCCGACCAGGCGATTCATCAGGTCGGTGATGTTGTCCTGCATGGCCTGGCGGTCAGACAGCGGGAAGTGACAGAGGAAGGCGCTGCGGCTTTGTTCATTGTTCATTTTGCCCAAGACCCACCAGTGCATGTCTGCCGGGGTTTCGAGGACTTGGAACGCCGGAGTGTCACCCGGGGTATAGAGAATCTGTCGGCCCTTCGGGTCGATGATGCGCAGCAGGTTGAACGCCACATGGCCGTCCACGTCCAGGGCATAGACCTGCAGGCCTTGGGTGGGCGTCTCTTCGGTCTGCAGCATCTGGCGGGTAATCGGCCACGTCACATTGGAGGCGACTGCGCTGATGCAGGTCTGGAAGTCGTCGGCCGTCAGTTGCTTGAGGTCAACGGCTTGGACGGCTTTGCTGAGAAAATTGCATTTGGCCAGGGTCCGAAAATCGTCTGCATGAGCGTGCCAGAAATCATCCAGTTGATGGGTGTAGAGGCTGTCGAATTGTATGTCCCAGAAGTCTTTCAGCACCTCATTGCCATGCAGGTGCACTTCGTTGGTTTCGTTAAAATCGCCATACACCGGGCCTTGGGTGTAAAAGCCTCCATAGAGGTCGAGCAAGTCGGCATTGTCGACGTCGGTGGCGCGAAAGCGCCGAATCACCAACTGTGTCAGGGTTGTCGACTCGTAGGGTTTTTCCAGAACGTGCTCCCAGCCGGTAAAGGTCTTGGTGCTGCTCTGGGCAGACTTGAATCGATGGTAGTAAACATCGTCCGGATCCAGGTCTGTCACGCCGTGCTTTTTCAGGAGGCTGCAGGCGGTTTCATGGGCGCTGTCGTGCAGGCTGGGGCATGCCTGCACCACTTGGGTGGCCAAGGCCTTGAGGGCCGCCTTGTCGGCAGCGTTGGGCAGGGAGTTAGCGGTACTCATGGGACTCATCCGTCGATAAAGAACGGCGAGGGTCCCAAAGGTGCAAGGGTTTCAGGGGCTACATAGTTAGCTCAGCCGTCACCGCCGGGCAATATCCGAAAAGTAAAACTTATCCAGCGTATGCCGCGACTCGGTGTACTCGAACTGCCTTCCGTCCTGCAAAAACGTCTGGTTGCTCACCACAATCACATGGCTTTGCCCATCCAGATCCAGATGCACCTGGTCGTCCTTGCTGCGCGGCAGGGCTTCGATGGTGCGTTGCGCGTAGCTGATCTGCAGCGCCAGCGTCTGTTCGATAAACGCATAGATCGACTGCTCGGCGATGTCACGGTCCAGGCCCGGAATCACGTCAGCCACAAAGTGGTTGATGTCCAGGATCACCCGTTTGCCGCCGATGCGCCGTACCCGTTTGATACGGGTAATCAGAGCGCCGGGCGCGGCTTCGATGTGTTGCAGCAGCGCGCCTTCGAGCGGGAACTGGCTGAATTCGACTACTTCGGTGCGTACGTCATCGCCCAGGTCAGCGTGGGTTTCGTGGAAGCTGACGATGCCGCCCAGCTGGAACTCGATGGGGTTGGGCGACAACACAAAGGTGCCCTTGCCGTGGATTTTTTGCGCAAACCCACGCTCCTGCAACTGCTCGATGGCGCGGCGCACCGTGCCACGGCTGGCCTGGTAGGCGTCCATCAGTTCGGTTTCAGAGGGAAGGCGCGTACCGCGTTGCAGGCGTTCAGTGGTGATGCTGGCAAGCAGATCCGTATAGATCTGGTTGTATTTGCTCATGGGGATGGCTCTGTGCCGGCTTGATGAAGGTGAACGGCGCGTTCAAGGCAGGAACCTTAGTGGCAGAGGTGGGCTTTGTCCATTGGACCTGCGTGGAATCAGGGAAATGTCTGACTTCCAATTCGGAAAATTAAACTTAATGTGACTCGTACAGACGAGTTGTTGATTTAACTCGTACATACGAGTACTTTTGGCCACGGCGTGCTGCCAATGACTGCCCTCAAATAAAAAAACCAAAGTGGAAACCAAGCATGAGCCACGACTATTCGAATATTGCCCGCGAGATTCTCGAGAACCTCGGGGGCAGCGACAACGTTGAGCAAGCCGCCCACTGCGTGACCCGCCTGCGCCTGGCGCTCAAGGACCCGAGCCTGGTCAACAGCAGCGCGTTGAACCAGGTCGATCTGGTCAAGGGCTCGTTCTTCACCGGTGGCCTGTTCCAGGTGGTGATCGGCCCCGGCGAAGTGGAAAAGGTCTATGCCGCCCTGCGTGAGCAGACGGGGCTTGCGGCTTCGACCATCGCTGACGTCAAGCAGAAGGGCGCCGACAAGACCAACGCCATGCAGCGTCTGGTGCGTGTGTTCTCCGACGTGTTCATGCCGATCCTGCCCGCGCTGATCATCGCCGGCCTGCTGATGGGCGTGAATAACCTGATGGGCGCCAAGGGCATGTTCATCGAGGGCCAGACGCTGCTGGAGGCGTATCCGAACCTGGATGGCCTGTGGAGCCTGATCAACCTGATGGCCAATACCTCATTCGTGTTCCTGCCGGCGCTGGTGGGCTGGTCGGCGGCCAAGCGTTTTGGCGGCAGTGAAATCCTCGGCATCGTGCTCGGCCTGATGCTGGTGCACCCGGACCTGCTCAACGCCTGGAACTACGGCAAGGCCGTGGCCGGGCTCGATGGTCAGAGCCTGCCGTACTTCGATATTTTCGGTTGGTTCAAGATTGAGAAGGTGGGTTATCAGGGGCAGATCCTGCCGATCCTGATGGCGGCCTATGTGATGAGCGTGATCGAGAAATGGCTGCGGGCACGTGTGCCTAATGCCATCCAACTGCTCGTGGTGCCGATTACCACCATCGTGGTCACCGGCGTACTGGCGCTGGCAATCATTGGCCCGGTGACCCGTCACCTCGGCATCCTCATCACCGAAGGCGTGGTCACCCTGTTTGACCTGGCGCCGATGGTTGGCGGGGCGATTTTCGGCCTGTTGTACGCGCCGCTGGTGATCACCGGCATGCACCACATGTTCCTCGCCGTGGACCTGCAACTTATCTCCACCCAGGGCGGCACCTTTATCTGGCCGATGATCGTGATGTCCAACCTGGCCCAGGGCAGCGCCGCACTGGGCGTGTTCTACATGACCCGCAACGCGCGGGACAAAAGCATGGCCTCGACCTCGGCGATTTCCGCTTATTTCGGCATTACGGAACCGGCGATGTTTGGCGTGAACCTGCGCTTCAAGTTTCCGTTCTATGCCGCGCTGCTCGGCTCGGCGCTGGGCAGCATTTTCCTCTCACTTAACAAGGTGACGGCCTCGGCCATCGGCGTGGGTGGCTTGCCTGGGTTTATCTCGATCATTCCGCAGTTCATCCCCAGTTTTGTGATCGGGATGGTCATCGCCATGGTCGTGCCGTTTGTTCTGACCTGTGCGTTGAGCATGAAGATTGTGCGGCCGGGGTATCGCGTCGCTTGATCGATCGCTATCGCAGGCAAGCCAGCTCCCACATTTGAATGTGTTCACACATCAATGTGGGAGCCGGGCTTGCCCGCGATGAGGCCCGCACGGCCAGTACACAATTTAATTGAAGGAACCCACCATGCAAGACTGGCAACACTCGGTGATCTACCAGATCTACCCCAAAAGCTTCCACAGCCACGCGGGTAACGCCACCGGTGACCTGCTGGGCATCGTGGACAAACTCGACTACCTCAAATGGCTGGGCGTGGATTGCCTGTGGATCACTCCGTTCCTGCGCTCGCCCCAACGCGACAACGGCTATGACATCAGCGACTACTACGCCATCGACCCCAGCTACGGGACCATGGCCGACTGCGACCTGCTGATCAGCGAAGCGGCCAAGCGCGGCATCAAATTGATGCTCGACATCGTGGTCAACCACACCTCCATCGAGCATGAATGGTTCCAGCAGGCGCGCAGCAGCCTCGACAACCCGTACCGTGACTTCTATATCTGGCGCGACCAGCCGAACAACTGGGAATCCAAGTTCGGCGGCTCGGCCTGGGAGTACGAAGCACAAACCGGCCAGTACTTCCTGCACCTGTTCGACCACACCCAGGCTGACCTCAATTGGGACAACCCCAAGGTGCGCGCCGAGGTGTTCAAGTTGATGCGCTTCTGGCGTGACAAAGGCGTGGGCGGTTTCCGCCTGGACGTGATCAACCTGATCTCCAAACCCGCCGATTTCCCCGAAGACCACAGCGATGGCCGGCGCTTCTACACCGACGGCCCGAACGTGCATGAATACCTGCAGCAAATGCACCGCGAAGTCTTCGAAGGGCACGACCTGATCAATGTCGGCGAGATGTCGTCCACCAGCCTTGAGCACTGCATTCGTTATTCGAATCCGGCGTCCAAAGAGCTGTCGATGACCTTCAATTTTCACCACCTGAAAGTCGATTACCCGAACCTGCAAAAGTGGGTGAAGGCCGACTTCGACTTCCTGCAACTCAAGCGGATTTTCTCCGACTGGCAACGGGGCATGCAGGCCGGTGGCGGCTGGAACGCATTGTTCTGGTGTAACCACGACCAGCCGCGGGTGGTCTCGCGTTTTGGCAACGACGGCGAGTACCGCGTGGTCTCGGCCAAGATGCTTGCTACCGCGTTGCACTTCCTCCAGGGCACGCCGTATGTGTACCAGGGCGAAGAGCTGGGCATGACCAACCCGGGTTTCGACAAGATCGAGCAGTACCGCGATGTCGAGACCCTGAACATCTTCCGCCTCAAGCGAGATGCCGGTGAGTCCGAGGCGTCGAGCATGGCGGCGATCATGCAGAAGTCACGCGACAACAGCCGCACGCCGATGCAGTGGAACACCCAGGCCAATGCCGGTTTCACCCGTGGCGAACCGTGGATCGGCATCCCGGCCAACGCGGCGCAGATCAACGTCGAGAGCCAGCTGGATGACCCCGATTCGGTGCTGCATCACTACCGCGCACTGATCGCCCTGCGTCGTCACGAACCGCTGATTCAGAGCGGCGTTTATCGCGAACTGCTGCAGGACCACCTGCAAGTCTGGGCGTACCTGCGCGAAGGCCAGGGCGAGCGCTTGCTGGTGCTGAACAACTTTTATGGCAAGCCCTGCGAAATCCAACTGCCCGAAGGCGTTATTAGCGCGGTGAGCGAGCAACGCCTGCTGATCAGTAACTACCCCGACTGCCCTGTGCGTGCGAGCACGGTGCTGTTGCGCCCGTATGAATCGTTTGTGCTGCACCTCAAGGACTGAGATCCGCTGCAACCCCCGTTTTGGAGTGCGGGGGCGCTTCACCCAAAAACATAATAAAAATACCGGAGTGCTTCATGAAAACAACAATAAAGCTGGGCCTCATTACGTCATGCCTTACTGCACCTTTTGCCGTTCAAGCCCTGGAGTTTGCCGGCTACTTGCGCAGCGGCGCGGGGACTTCAACGGGCAGTGGCAAACAGCAATGTTTCCAACTGCCGGGGGCGCAATCCAAATACCGCCTGGGCAACGAATGCGAGCAGTACGCCGAATTCGAATTGCGCCAGGACCTGCTGACCCTCGACGACGGCTCGGTGCTGAGCGTCGATGCCATGGCCTCGCTGTACAACAAATACGACCGAGCCCTGAAGTTTCAGGGTGAAGACAACGGCTCGGCGCGCATGCCGCAGATGTATGCGCAGTGGTCCAACCTGCCCAGCCTCAATGGCGGCTCGGTGTGGGCGGGGCGCCGTTACTACAAGCGTAATGACATCCATATCTCCGACTTCTACTACTGGAACCAGAGCGCCACGGGCGGTGGTGTCGAGGACGTCAAAATCGGCGACCTCAAATACAGCTACGCGCTGTCGCGCAAGGACAACCTGTACCAGAAGGAATACGCCACTCGTCACGACTTCAACGTGGCGGGCTTCAAGACCAACCCCGGCGGTGAGCTGGAATTTGGCCTGAGCTATATAGAAAAAGCCGGCGGGCGTGAGGCCAACAGCGGTTGGGCGATCACTGCGCAGCATGTGCAAAAACCGTTTCTGGGCGGCAAGAACAAATTCGCCTTGCAGTACGGCGAAGGCCCCGGCACGGGTTTGGGTTATACCGGCGATACCGCCTTGGACAAGAGCAGCAAAAGCTACCGCGCCGTGGAGTTTTTCGACTGGCAGGTAACGCCGCGTTTCGGCGGGCAGGTCGAGGCGGTGTATCAGAAGGATATTCGCCCTGGCAGCCAGGACCAGACCTGGATGTCCATCGGTGTGCGCCCGGCCTACGCCATCAGCGAACAGTTCAAACTGGTCACCGAGCTTGGGCATGATCAAGTCGAGGCTGCCGGCGGCACGCGCAAGCTGAGCAAATTCACCTTCGCCCCGACCTGGTCGCCCAACGGCCCGGATTTCTGGGCACGGCCGGAAGTGCGGTTGTACTACACCTATGCAACCTGGAACGAAGCGGCCAAGCGCGCGGCGAATGAACTGGCGGCAGGCTCGGCGTTGTCCGACACCGGCGCCTACGGCACGGCACGGCATGGCTCGAACGTGGGTGTGCAAGTCGAATACTGGTGGAAATAGCTCGGTTTTAAGTGAACGCGTTTTAGGTGGGAGCTGGCTTGCCTGCGATAGCAACCCCTCGGTCTCACTGAGACACCGAGTCGCCGACATCGCAGGCAAGCCAGCTCCCACAGTGGACCGCCGTTCGCCCTATGATTTTTACAGAACAAAACAGCAGGTGAAGTCATGACCACAACTCAACCCCTGGAACTGCTGGCGCCCTTGTCCGGGGTACTGCTGGCCCTGGACCAGGTGCCTGACCCGGTGTTTGCCAGCCGCATGATCGGCGATGGCCTGTGCATCGATCCCACCTCCCAGACCCTGTGCGCGCCGTTGGCCGGGGTGATCAGCAATATCCAGGACACCGGGCATGCGGTCAGCGTCACCGGCGACAATGGCGTACAGGTGCTGATGCATATCGGCCTGGACACGGTGCACCTGGCCGGCAAAGGCTTCACCCGCCTGGTCGAGGAAGGCCAGCGGGTAGAGGTCGGGCAGCCCCTGATCGAGTTCGATGCCGACTACGTGGCGCTCAATGCGCGCAGTTTGCTGACCTTGATGCTGGTGGTCAGCGGCGAACCCTTTGTGTGGCTGACGCCGGGCAGTGGCGCGGTGGACGTGGGCCAGCCGCTGCTGCACGTCTCGCCCGGCCAGGCCTCTGAAGCCGTGGGCGAGGAGGCGGGCGATGCACTGTTCTCCAAGCCGCTGACGCTGCCCAATGCCAACGGTTTGCACGCACGCCCGGCCGCTGTACTGGCGCAAACGGCCAAAGGTTTCAACGCCAGCATTTACCTGCACAAGCAAACCCAGAGCGCCAACGCCAAGTCATTGGTGGCGATCATGGCGCTGCAAACCGTGCAGGGCGATACCTTGCAAGTGAGTGCGGCGGGGGAGGACGCCGACGCGGCCATCAAGGCGTTGGTAACCCTGCTGGCGCAAGGTTGCGGTGAGACAGTCGAGGAGTCTGTTGCGCCAGTTGAAACACAGCCGCCCGAGTCATCGGCGACCTTGTTGCGCGGCGTATGTGCCTCACCCGGCTCCGCGTTTGGCCAGGTGTTTCAAGTGGCGGAGCCCGAACTGCACATCGAGGAGCAGGGCGCGGGTGAATCGGTTGAACACGCCGCACTGACCCGTGCCTTACTCGCAGCCACCGAAGCGCTGCAAGTGTTGCAAGACAAAGCGGTTGGCAGCGCCCAGGCGGAAATTTTCCGTGCCCATCAGGAACTGCTTGAAGACCCGACGCTGTTGGAGCAAGCCCATCGCCTGCTCACCGAAGGCAAGAGCGCCGCCTTTGCCTGGAACAGCGCCACGGCCGCGACCGCCAAGCTGTTTCTCGGCCTGGGCAGTGCGTTGTTGGCTGAGCGCGCAGCGGATTTGGCCGATGTTGGCCAGCGTGTGCTGAAGTTGATCCTCGGTATCGAGGACAGCGCCTGGGCATTGCCGGATCGTGCGATCGTGATTGCCGAGCAACTGACCCCTTCGCAAACCGCCGGCCTTGATACGCGCAAAGTGTTGGGGTTCGTCACCGTCGGCGGCGGCGCCACCAGCCATGTGGCGATTCTGGCACGCGCCCTTGGTTTGCCGTCGCTGTGTGGCGTCCCGGCACAGGCGCTGGCGCTGGCCAACGGCAAGCAGGTACTGCTCGATGCCGACAAAGGCGAGCTGCACCTGGAGCCTGACCTGGCCGCTGTCGAGCAACTGGCGGCTACGCGCAAGCAACACATACTGCGACGTGAGCGTGAAGTGGAGCAGGCCGCCTTGCCCGGCATCACACGCGATGGTCATCACGTCGAGGTCACCGCCAACGTCGCCTCGTTGCAGGAGGTGGAACAAGCCCTGGCCCTGGGCGGTGAAGGCGTCGGGCTGCTGCGCTCGGAGTTCCTCTACCTGGACCGCAACCGCGCGCCCAGCCCCGAGGAGCAGGCCGGCACCTACAGCGCCATCGCCCGAGCCCTGGGCACCCAGCGCAATCTGGTGGTGCGTACCCTGGATGTGGGCGGTGACAAACCCTTGGCCTATGTGCCGATGGAGCGCGAGACCAACCCGTTCCTCGGCTTGCGCGGTATTCGCCTGTGCCTTGAGCGCCCTCAATTGCTGCGTGAACAGTTCCGCGCGATCCTGGCGAGTGCCGGCTTTGCACGCCTGCATATCATGCTGCCGATGGTCAGCCTGCTGTCGGAGCTGCACCTGGCGCGCAAGATCCTTGAAGAGGAAGCCACGGCGCTGGGCCTTACCGAGCTGCCAAAGCTGGGGATCATGATCGAAGTACCGTCTGCGGCGCTGATGGCGGATGTGTTTGCGCCGCATGTGGATTTCTTCTCCATCGGCACCAATGACCTTACCCAATACACCCTGGCCATGGACCGAGACCACCCGCGTCTGGCCAGCCAGGCCGACAGCTTTCACCCGTCGGTGCTGCGCCTGATTGCCACCACCGTCAAGGCCGCCCATGCCCATGGCAAGTGGGTCGGCGTGTGCGGCGCGTTGGCGTCTGAAGCACTGGCGGTGCCGGTGTTGATCGGGCTGGGAGTGGATGAGCTGTCGGTCAGCGTGCCGCTGATCCCGACCATCAAGGCCACCGTGCGCGAGCTGGACCTGGCCGACTGCCAGGTCATCGCCCGCCAGGTGCTTGGCCTGGAAGAAGCCGCCCAAGTACGCGAGGCCCTGCGCCTGTACCACGCGGCCACCGTTGAAACCTCACCTGTCGTGGAGCACTGAGCATGTTCGAGAAATTGCAAAGGGCGTTCTGGAAGGCCCTGACTCCGGATCTGATTGCCGAAACGGTGGTGGCGCCGGCGCAGGGCTTGTTGTCGACCGAGGTGCTGAACGCATTGGGCGGTGTGGATAACCTCAAGTCGCAACAGCGCGTGGCACTGACGCGGGTGCGGGTGCAGTTGCAGGATGCGGGGCGGCTGGATGCGCAGGCGCTGAAGGCGGCGGGTGTTGCGGGGGTGATGGTGTTAACGGGCGGGGTCGTGCATCTGCTCACCGGCCTATAAAACGACGAGGATCAACTGTGGGAGCGGGCTTGCTCGCGAAGAGGGAGTGCCAGTCACTGAATGTATCGACTGACACACCGCTTTCGCGAGCAAGCCCGCTCCCACATTAGTTTTGTGGCGTTTATAGAGATTATTTACAACTGCGGGTTATCTTCCGGCGGCTTGGTCTTGTCGATGCCCGGCACGTGCAGGTTGCCTTCCACCACCTGGTTGCCTTCCAGCTGCGGCTGGGTCACCCAAGTGAGAATGTCGTAATACCGCCGGATGTTCGCGACAAAATGCACCGGCTCACCACCGCGCGCATAACCGTAGCGGGTCTTGCTGTACCACTGCTTCTGCGACAGGCGCGGCAGCATCTTCTTCACGTCCAGCCACTTGTTCGGGTTCAGGCCGTCTTTCTTGGCCAGCGTGCGCGCGTCTTCCAGGTGGCCGGTGCCGACGTTATAGGCGGCGAGGGCGAACCAGGTGCGGTCCGGCTCGGCAATGCTGTCGTCCAGCTCATCCTTGATCTTGGCCAGGTACTTGGCGCCGCCCATGATGCTTTGCCTGGCGTCCAGGCGGTTGGACACGCCCATCGCCTGGGCCGTGTTCTGGGTCAACATCATCAGGCCGCGCACGCCGGTCTTGGAGGTGACGGCCGGTTGCCACAGCGATTCCTGATAGCCGATGGCCGCCAATAGGCGCCAGTCGACCTTTTCTTCCTTGGCGTAGGTGCGAAAGTGTTTCTCGTACTTGGGCAGGCGTTGCTGCAAATGCTGGGCGAAGGTGTAGGCGCCCACATAGCCGAGTACATCGACATGCCCGTAGTAACGGTCTTTAAGCCGCTGCAGGGTGCCGTTTTTCTCGACCTTGTCCAGGTAGCTGTTGATCTCGTTGAGCAGGCTGTTGTCTTCCCCCGGCGCCACGGCCCAGCTCTGGTTGCTGGCATTGCCGAGGTCGAAGGCCACGCGCACGTTGGGGAAGTACACCTGGTTCATGGCCACTTCGTTGGAGTCCACCAGGGTCAGGTCGATCTGGCCCTCGTCCACCATGCGCAGCAGGTCCACGACCTCAACGGCGTCGGACTCTTCGTATTCAATCGCAGGGTTCTGCTTTTTAAGCGCGGCCAATTGCTCGGCGTGGGTGCTGCCCTTGAGCACCATGATCTTCTTGCCCACCAGGTCTGCCGGGCCGGTCGGGCGCGACTGGCCATTGCGGTAGATGATCTGCGGCGTGACTTCCAGGTACGGATGGGAGAAACGCACCTGCTGGGCGCGCTGCTCGCTGCTGACTAAACCTGCGGCCGCCAGAACCGGACCATTGGGTTTGCCCAACTGGCCGAACAGGTCATCCAGGTTGTCGGCGGTCTCGATTTCCAGCTTCACGCCCAGGTCATCGGCAAAACGCTTGACCAGTTCATACTCGAAACCGGTTTCACCGTTGCGGTCCTGGAAATACGTGGCCGGGCTGTTCCGGGTAATCACCCGCAATACGCCATCCTCCTTGATTCGCTCGAGCGTGCTGGGCTTGTCAACACAGGCGCTGAGCATCAGGAAGAGTCCGGTTGCGATCAGCCATTTGGCGCATCGCGGGCGTAAAGCAGTAGGGGAGAACATCTGCGCAGTATACGCAAACGGCCCTCGGCGCCATATCTCGACAGCAGCGGACTTGTCTGCTAGCACCCGCAAAACCTGCCTGCAGCCCGCAGAAACGTGGGTTCGCGAGGGTTTGTGACGGTTAAAATAACTGCGCGCCAACCCCAGGATTTCGCCCCGAAAGCGTGCAATCGCTGCCAACTGACGTTCGGCAGCGGCCAGCCGTGCCGTTTCGGGTGCCGTTGGCGCAGGTTTACGCTAGAATGCACGGCCTCAAAGCACACCCCCTTCCCGAGGCTGTCCCGAAGATGTTGATCCTGCGCGGCGCTCCTGCCCTTTCTGCCTTTCGCCACAGCAAACTCCTTGAGCAACTGAGCCAAAAGGTTCCAGCGGTTACAGGCTTGTATGCTGAATTTGCTCACTTCGCCGACGTTACCGGCGTCTTGACCGCCGACGAACAGCAAGTGCTCGCACGCCTTCTGAAGTACGGCCCCAGCGTTCCCGTTCAAGAGCCCACCGGCCGCTTGTTCCTGGTTCTGCCGCGGTTCGGCACCATCTCGCCCTGGTCGAGCAAGGCCAGCGACATCGCCCGTAACTGCGGCCTGTCGAGCATCCAGCGCCTTGAGCGTGGCATCGCCTTCTATGTGGCTGGCCAGTTCAGCGACGCTGAAGCCGAGCTGATCGCCAGCAGCCTGCACGACCGCATGACCCAGATCATCGTCAGCCAGCTGGAACAGGCCGCCGGCCTGTTCAGCCACGCCGAGCCCAAGCCGCTCACCGCGATTGACGTGCTCGGCGGTGGCCGCGCCGCCCTCGAGAAGGCCAACACCGAACTGGGCCTGGCGCTCGCCGAAGACGAGATCGACTACCTGGTCGACGCCTTCAACGGCTTGAAGCGCAACCCGCACGACATCGAACTGATGATGTTTGCGCAGGCCAACTCCGAGCATTGCCGTCACAAGATCTTCAACGCCAGTTGGGACATTGACGGCGAAAGCCAGGAAAAAAGCCTGTTCGGCATGATCAAAAACACCTACGTGATGCACAGCGAAGGCGTTCTGTCGGCTTATAAGGACAACGCTTCGGTGATCGTCGGCTCCGTTGCCGGCCGTTTCTTCCCGGACCCTGAAACCCGCCAGTACGGCGCGGTGCAGGAGCCGGTGCACATCCTCATGAAGGTTGAGACCCACAACCACCCGACCGCGATTGCCCCGTTCCCGGGCGCAGCCACAGGTTCGGGCGGCGAAATCCGTGACGAAGGCGCCACCGGCCGTGGCGCCAAGCCAAAGGCTGGCCTCACCGGTTTCACTGTGTCCAACCTGCAGATCCCGGGCTTTGAACAGCCGTGGGAAGTGCCATACGGCAAGCCTGAGCGCATCGTTACCGCACTCGACATCATGATCGAAGGCCCGCTGGGCGGCGCCGCGTTCAACAACGAGTTCGGGCGCCCGGCACTCACCGGCTACTTCCGTACATTTGAACAATCCATCACCACCCCGCGTGGCGATGAAGTGCGCGGTTACCACAAGCCAATCATGTTGGCCGGCGGCATGGGCAACATCCGCGAAGAACACGTCAAGAAAGGCGAGATTCTGGTCGGCTCCAAGCTGATCGTCCTCGGCGGCCCGGCGATGTTGATCGGCCTGGGCGGCGGTGCAGCATCCTCCATGGCCACCGGCACCAGCTCGGCAGACCTGGATTTTGCTTCCGTACAGCGCGAAAACCCGGAAATGGAACGCCGCTGCCAGGAAGTCATCGACCGTTGCTGGCAGTTGGGTGACAAGAACCCGATCAGCTTCATCCACGACGTCGGCGCCGGCGGTTTGTCCAACGCCTTCCCCGAGCTGGTCAACGATGGCGACCGTGGTGGCCGTTTCGAACTGCGCAACATTCCAAACGACGAGCCGGGCATGGCCCCGCACGAAATCTGGAGTAACGAATCCCAGGAACGCTACGTACTGGCCGTTGGCCCTGAAGACTTCGCACGCTTCCAGGCCATCTGCGAACGTGAGCGTTGCCCGTTTGCCGTGGTCGGCGAAGCCACTGCCGAACCACAGCTGACGGTCACCGACAGCCACTTCGGCAACAGCCCGGTCGACATGCCACTGGAAGTGCTGCTGGGCAAAGCCCCGCGTATGCACCGCTCCGCCGTGCGCGAAACCGAGCTGGGCGATGACTTCGACCCAAGCACGCTGGAACTGGCCGACAGCATCGAACGCGTGCTGCACCACCCGGCCGTGGCGAGCAAAAGCTTCCTGATCACCATTGGCGACCGCACCATCACCGGCCTGGTGGCCCGTGACCAAATGGTTGGCCCATGGCAAGTGCCGGTGGCCGACGTTGCCGTCACCGCCACCAGCTTTGACGTGTACACCGGTGAAGCCATGGCCATGGGCGAGCGTACGCCGCTGGCCCTGCTGGACGCCCCGGCGTCGGGCCGTATGGCCATTGGTGAAACCCTCACCAACATCGCCGCATCGCGCATCGGCAAGCTGTCCGACATTAAGCTGTCGGCCAACTGGATGTCCGCTGCCGGTCACCCAGGTGAAGATGCGCGCCTGTACGACACCGTCAAGGCTGTCGGCATGGAGCTGTGCCCGGAACTGGGTATCACCATTCCGGTGGGCAAGGACTCCATGTCCATGGCCACCCGTTGGAACGAAGACGGCACCGACAAGAGCGTCACCTCGCCGCTGTCGCTGATCGTGACCGGTTTTGCACCGGTCACCGACATCCGCCAGACCCTGACCCCGCAACTGCGCATGGACAAGGGCACCACCGATCTGATCCTGATCGACCTGGGCCGTGGCCAGAACCGCATGGGCGCCTCGATCCTCGCGCAAACCCACGGCAAACTCGGCAAGCACGCGCCGGACGTGGATGACGCCGAAGACCTCAAAGCCTTCTTCGCCGTGATCCAGGGCCTGAACGCCGACGGCCACCTGCTGGCTTACCACGACCGTTCCGACGGCGGTTTGCTGACCAGCGTTGTCGAAATGGCATTTGCCGGTCACTGCGGCTTGAACATCGTGCTCGACAGCGTTGCCGAGGATGCCGCCGAAATCAACGGCATCCTGTTCAACGAAGAGTTGGGCGCGGTGATCCAGGTTCGCCAGGACGCGACTCCAGACGTACTCGCTCAATTCAGCGCCGCCGGCCTGGACGACTGCGTGGCGGTGATCGGCCAGCCGATCAACAATGGCGAAATCAACATCTCGTTCAATGGCGATACCGTGTTTGCCGGCCAGCGTCGCTTGCTGCAACGCCAGTGGGCCGAGACCAGCTACCAGATCCAGCGCCTGCGTGATAACGCCGACTGCGCCGAGCAGGAATTCGACGTGATCCTGGAAGAAGACAACCCGGGCCTGAGCACCAAGCTCAGCTTCGACGTCAACCAGGACATCGCTGCGCCCTACATCAAGAAAGGCATTCGCCCACAAGTTGCCGTACTGCGTGAGCAGGGTGTCAACGGCCAGGTGGAAATGGCGGCCGCGTTCGACCGTGCCGGCTTTAATGCGATCGACGTGCACATGAGCGATATCCTCGCCGGTCGCGTTGACCTCAATGAGTTCAAAGGCCTGGTCGCCTGCGGCGGTTTCTCCTATGGCGACGTGCTGGGTGCCGGTGAAGGCTGGGCCAAATCGGCCTTGTTCAACAGCCGTGCCCGTGATGCGTTCCAGGGCTTCTTCGAGCGCAACGACAGCTTCACTCTGGGTGTGTGCAACGGTTGCCAGATGATGTCCAACCTCAGCGAACTGATCCCGGGCAGCGAGTTCTGGCCGCACTTTGTGCGCAACCGTTCCGAGCAGTTCGAAGCCCGTGTTGCCATGGTGCAGGTGCAAGAGTCCAACTCGATCTTCCTGCAAGGCATGGCCGGTTCGCGCATGCCAATCGCCATCGCCCACGGTGAAGGCCACGCGGAATTCTCCAGCGAAGAAGCCTTGCTCGAAGCCGACCTGTCCGGTTGCGTGGCGATGCGTTTCGTCGACAACCACGGCAAGGTCACCGAAAGCTACCCCGCCAACCCGAACGGCTCGCCGCGCGGGATCACCGGCCTTACCAGCCGCGACGGCCGCGTGACCATCATGATGCCGCACCCGGAGCGTGTGTTCCGCGCCGTGCAGAACTCGTGGCGCCCGGAAGAGTGGAACGAAGACGGCGCCTGGATGCGCATGTTCCGCAACGCTCGCGTGTGGGTGAACTAAGGCGGTGTACAAGCTTGCCTTCTTTGTGCCCGCCAGCCATGTGGAGACGGTGAAAACCGCCGTCTTCGCAGCCGGTGGCGGGCGTATCGGCGACTACGACAGCTGCGCCTGGCAAGTGCTGGGCCAGGGCCAATTCCGCGCGTTGGACGGCAGCCAGCCGTTTATCGGGCAGGTGGGCCAGGTTGAAGTGGTTGAAGAATGGAAGGTTGAGCTGGTGGTGGCCGATGAGTTGATTGTGGCGGTTGTGGCTGCGCTCAAGCTGAGCCATCCGTATGAAACACCGGCTTATGAGGTGTGGCAGCTGGCGGACTTTTGATGTGCCGGCTGTGAAATACAAAACCCGCTGGGCCATGACGGACAGCGGGTTTTTTGTGCCTGGAATAAAGCCTTTTGGGTAAGGATTTCTGAGCGCAGAAACCGGAAAGCCCTTACAGAGGCGCTGTCGCCAGGGCGGATAGTGTGCTGCTGGGCTGGAGAGCCAGAGACAGCGCGCCCGCATACGTGAGCGTGTGGATGTCCAGGGCTTAGACCCAGCAGCAAGGTGTCCTTTCATGAAGATAGTGCAGTGGATTGCAGGCGGTACGCTGGCGGCCTTATTGGTTGGCGTCGGTGGCGCGTGGGCCGGTAAGCCCGAGGCCAAGGGTAACGTCCAGTTCTACGATTCGGGGCGTTTTAACCTGCCGTTTTCCGACGGCGTGCGAGTAGGCAATGTGTTCTACACCGCAGGTGAAATCGGCGACGCTCACGGCTCCGATAAAGTGGTGCCAGGCGGCATCGTACCGGAATCGCGCCAGGCGATTGAAAACATCAAAACCACGCTGGCGGCCAACGGCTACGAGCTCAAGGATGTGGTCAAGTGCACCGTGTTCCTGGCCGATATCAAAGAGTGGCCAGCCTTCAACGAAGTGTACAAAGAGTATTTCAAAAAGCCGTACCCGGCTCGCAGCGCCTTCGGCGGTAACCAGCTCGCCTGGGATGCCCGCATGGAAATCGAGTGCATTGCGGCGAAGTGATGGTTGAGTTGTGAATACAAGAAACCCGCTGGGCCGGTTTGGTCAGCGGGTTTTTTGCTGTTTGTAAGGGCCAATCGCAGGCAAGCCAGCTCCCACAGTTGGCGCGTTGTCTGTATCGATATTGCGATCTCCAAATTGGGCAGAGCTACGGATCAGGATGTAAGCGACATCATGGCGTTGCTCAGGGCAGGCTTTATCCTTGCCACTGAGTTCCGTCGATTGGCATTGCAGGCGATTGATATGTATGTTGGCAACAAAGAATCACCTGTATCCATTCTGACCAATATTCTGCACGACTACCTGGAGACTGAAGTTGACGAAGCCTTTTAACGCGCCCGTCCTCTCATCCGCCTTGGATACGCTGGTCAAAAGCCCTTTGAATCAGGCTGATGATGCGGCGCTTGTCTGTGCAGCAAAAGCGGTTTGGTACTCGGACGCGAACCTTGTGGGCGAGGTGAGGGCTTTTCTTAAGGCACATTCCAGTGAGGTGGAGGTTCGCCGCGCAGGTTACTTGCTTGAGCGCTTCACGCGCTTTTCATGTGCGACGGATTCCCGGGTGATGGAAGCGTTAAAGGCGCTCGAATTGTTTTCGGCTTCTGCTGCCAAGCAAAACGTGCAACCACAAGGCGCTGTTGCGCTGCGCAGCCGTCGTGATGAACTGGCGGTGTCTTGGGGGTTGAGTGAGGGGCTGGGTTTGAAGGCTCAAGCGCTGATGCCTTTCCAGACTCGCCATTACGAAGCCGAACAGCGTGCGGCGTCTGCTTAGGCGTAGATTACAAACAAAGAACCCGGCTTGGACCGGGTTTTTTATTGTCTGCGATATCTTCAAGTCTCGGAGATTTCCCACAGGGCTTTCAGGTTGTCCCTAGGAACTCACCTTATTAACCTTTGCCAGTCGCTGCCAATTCAGCGATCGGGACTGCAAGCCCGCCGAAAGCTCACCAGTTACTCCTAAGCGCCTTTATAATTGCGGCGCTTTTTCATGGTCGTCATTTATGGCGGCTGTGTGCGGGAGACCTTCGGGTCTACCGAGGTGCTGGTGGGACTCGGTCTTGCAGGCCCGCGCACAGCTGCCACCCATCATCTGCAAGTGATGCTGGTAGTTCCTAAACTCTCACTAGGAAACACACCATGATCAAAGACAGTCCAAATCCCCCATCTGATTCTCAGCCCACCGATCAAATCTTCTCCGTACTCCCCAACCTGAACAGCGAAACCCTGCTCGCCAATGCCTCCCAAGACCTGGCATCACTTCAAGCACTGGCAGGCAATCTGGCTTTTGACATCGACGGCCCGCAGCGTGATGCGGTGCTGGGGATTCATCGGATGCTGGAAGGTATTCAGTTGATGGTGGATCGGGTGTTGGATCTATTTGAGGTGCCTGAGCAGAAGTAATCAGGCGCCTGTAAGGGCCAATCGCAGGCAAGCCAGCTCCCACATTGATCGTTCCCACGCTCCGCGTGGGAATGCATCCTGTGACGCTCCGCGTCACCCTTGTGCAGGGCTTGAGCCATGCGCGACGGCTTGGACGCGGAGCGTCCGGGGCGGCATTCCCACGCAGAGCGTGGGAACGATCGGTCAGGCGTTGATTGGGCGGGTAACCAGTCGCTCCAGTGCTTCACCCAATCCAGTGGCCTTGTCACCAATCAACAAATGCCAAACCCCGCTGTCCAGTTGGCTCACACCCTGGCAACCCAGCGCAGTCAGGTCCGCTTCAGACAGCACTGAATCATCGCCCAGCTCCACCCGCAACCGGGTCATCGCTACCGCTTCCAGCTGGCGCACATTCGCGCGGCCACCCAAGGCACTCAGCCACTTCTCGGCTTCCTGCACATTCACTGCAACCGGCTTATCCACAGGCTGGGCGGCCACTGGCGCACTGGCAACAAACGATGGCATCGCCAGGCGAATCTCATCGGCAATGCTGTCGGCCATCGGCCCCACCACCACCTGCAAACTCCCGCCGTTACCCGGCCGAACCACGGCCATGGCGCCCAGTGCTTTCAACTGCGCATCCACCGCTTTGTTGCGATCCACCATGTCCAGGCGCAGACGTGTAGTGCACGCGCCGACACTCAGCAGGTTTTCTGCACCGCCCAGTGCCTGGATATAAGCCGTGGCCCGCTGGTTATCCGTCATCACCTCAGCCTGCACCACCTGGATGTCTTCACGCCCCGGTGTTTTCAGGTTGAACCGGCGAATGCAGTAGTTGAACACGCTGTAGTAGATCACCGCGTAAGCCAACCCCACCGGCAATACCAGCCAGCCATTGGTGGACTTGCCCCAACCGAGCACCATGTCGATAAAACCACCGGAGAAGGTAAAGCCCAGGTGGATATTGAGCATATTGGTCACGGCCATCGACAGGCCGGTGAGCACCGCGTGGATCAGGTACAAAAACGGCGCAAGGAACATGAACGCGAACTCGATCGGCTCGGTCACGCCCGTGAGGAAGGACGTCAGCGCCATCGACAGGAAAATCCCGCCCATGACCTTGCGCCGTTCCGGCAGTGCATTGCGGTACATCGCCAGGCACGCGGCGGGCAGGCCGAACAGCATGACCGGGAACATGCCGGTCATGAACTGGCCGCCTTTCGGGTCGCCGGCAAAATAACGGGTCAGGTCGCCGGTGACGATGGCGCCGGTGGTTGGGTCGGTAAAGCTGCCGAACACAAACCACGCCATGTTGTTGAGGATATGGTGCAGGCCGGTGACGATCAGCAGGCGGTTGAACACGCCAAACACGAATGCGCCAAAGCTGCCGCTTTCCATCAGCAGCACGCCGAAACTGTTGATGCCGTGCTGAATCGGCGGCCAGATCAGGCCGAAGATTACCCCCAGAGCGACCGCCGAAAACCCGGTGACAATCGGCACAAACCGTCGCCCACCAAAGAAGGCCAGGTACTCCGGCAGCTTGATGTCCTTGAAGCGGTTATACAGCCCACCGGCCATCAAGCCGCTGGCGATACCGGCGAGCATGCCCATGTTGATGGTGGTGTCCATCACCTTGAGCGTGGAGATCATCACCAGGTAACCAATCGCCCCGGCCAAACCCGCCGTGCCGTTATTGTCGCGGGCAAAACCCACGGCAATACCGATGGCGAAGATCAGCGCCAGGTTGGCGAAAATTGCTTGCCCGGCATCGTGCATCACCGCGATGTTCAAAAGATCGGTGTCGCCCAGGCGCAGCAAGAGGCCGGCGATCGGCAGAATCGCGATCGGCAGCATCAGCGCACGGCCGAGGCGTTGCAGGCCTTCGATGAAATGTTGGTACATGGCGTGTCTCCCTATTCTTGTTGTTTTCAGCTCAGCGGCCAGTGGTGTTGACAGGCTTGGCGAACGGCCTTGGCGCTGCTCAGGTCGAGCAGGTCTTGGCTCAATTGCCGGCATTGCGCCGCGTACAGGTGGCGGACGCGGTCCTTGATTTCTCCGATTTGCAGCGGGCTGACCGACAGTTCACTCACACCCAGGCCAACCAGCACCGGCGTGGCCAGCGGGTCGGACGCCAGGGCGCCGCACACACCCACCCAACGCCCATGCCTGGCGGCGCCTGCGCAGGTGTGCGCGATCAAGCGCAGCAGCGCCGGGTGCAAGGCATCCACCCGTGCGGCGAGGCCCGCGTGGTCGCGGTCCATGGCCAGGGTGTACTGGGACAGGTCATTGGTGCCGATGGATAAAAAGTCCGCGTGTTCGGCGAGTTGTTCGGCCATCAGCGCAGCGGCGGGCACTTCGATCATCACCCCCAGTTCCGGGCGCTGGGTCAGTTCCAGCTCGGCGCAGAGTTCATCCAGGCGCTGGCGGATTTGCAGCAGTTCATCCACCTCGCTGACCATCGGCAGCAGGATGCGGCAACGCGCCAGCGGCGACACTTGCAGCAGCGCGCGCAGTTGCTGGTCGAGCACGTCCGGGCGCACCTGGGCCAGGCGAATGCCGCGCAGGCCCAGCACCGGGTTGGCCTCAACCGGCAACGGCAGGTAGTCGAGCTGTTTGTCGCCGCCCACGTCGATGGTGCGGATGATCACCGACTTGTCGCCCATGGCATCCAGCACGGCCTGGTAGGCCTGGCGCTGCTCTTGCTCGTCCGGCGCGGTGCGACGGTCGACAAACAGGAATTCGGTGCGCAGCAGGCCTACACCATCGGCGCCGTTTTCAAACGCCACTTGGGCCTCGGCACTGGAGGCGACATTGGCCGCCACTTCAATGCTCACGCCATCGCGGGTGTGCGCCGCTTGCCGGGCTTGGGCCTGTTGTTGCTGACGGCGCAGTTTTTGCGCATCGCGAATCTGGTGCACTTCGGCGTGGCGCGCGTCGCTGGGCGCCAGTTCCAGGCGACCGTTGGCCGCGTCCAGCACCACGCGTTGGCCTTGGGGCACGTCGAGCACTTCGGCGCCCAGCGCGACCACACAGGGCAAGCCTTTGCCTCGGGCCAAAATCGCGACGTGGGACGTTGCGCCGCCTTCGGCCATGCAAATACCCACGGCGTTTTGTGCGCTCAGTTGCAGCAGGTCGGAGGGGGTCAGTTCATGGGCGCTGACAATCGCGCCGGCCGGCAATTCGAAGTGCCAGGTTTCGCCCAACAGCGCGCGCAGCACCCGTTGTTGCAGGTCGCGCAGGTCGTTGGCACGTTCGGCAAACAGCGGTTTGCCCAACGCCAGCAACACCGCGCATTGCGCCTGGATCGCATCGCGCCAGGCGTGGGTGGCGGCGCTGCCTTGCTCGATGGCACCGGTGGCGGCGTCCAGCAGGGTGGGGTCTTCCAGCAGCGCCAGGTGGGCGGCGAAGATCTCTTCTTCTTCGACGTTCTTGCGTTGGCGTGCATGTTCCAAAGTGCTGCGGATTTCGCCGCGCACGTGCTCCAGCGCGGTGTCCAGGCGCTGCAGCTGTTCGTCGGCGACATGCTTGCCCGTGTCTTGCGGCAGTTCGATACCGGTGAGGCGAAACAGCGGCCCACAGACTAGGCCGGGCGCGGCGCACACGCCTTGCAACACGCCGGCTTCGGTGTTCGCCCGACGCGGAGCCACGGCTACCGGCGCGTGGTGTTCTTCACTCACTGCAACCGAGAGTGCGGCCACCAACGCTTGCAGCGCCGCCTCGCAATCCGTGCCGCGACAGGTGATGCGCACTTCATCACCTTCACCAATGCCCAACCCCATCAAGCCAATCAGGCTGTCGCACGGCGCCGACTTGCCGGCGAAGTGCAGCTCTGCATGGCAGTTGAACCCTTGCGCGGCCTTGCGCACCAGCGCGGCGGGGCGGGCATGCAAGCCGCCACGGTGGGTAATGCGCACGCTGGCACGCACTTCGGTGACCGAGTTATCCACAGCCGCCTGCAACGGCGCTGCCGAGCGCGCAACAATGTGCAGCAACGGCTCACCCACCTTGACGATTTTTCCTGCCACCGGCCGTAGCTCAAAACCCTCGCCATTGGTCAGGATGATCAGGCTGACCAGGCTTTTGCACTGGCGCGCAATGCGGTCCAGATCAAACTGCACCAACGCCTGGCCCTGGCTCACCCGTGCGCCTTCCTTGACCAGCAGGGCAAAACCTTCGCCGTTCAATTCCACGGTGTCGATGCCCACGTGCATCAGCATTTCGGCGCCGTTGTCGGCGCGAATCGTCAGTGCATGCCCGGTGCGCGCAACGTGGATGATCACGCCATCACAGGGCGCGTGCAGGCAGTCGTTCAACGGGTCGATGGCAATACCGTCGCCCATGGCGCCACTGGCGAACACTTCATCGGGAACGTTGCCCAGGCTCAGCACCGGGCCACTGAGTGGGGCGCTTAGGGTCAATTCATTATTGTTGTAGGACATGGGCACGGTACTCATCAGGAAAACGCGACTCAGTGAGTGCGGGTAACTTTGCTCAGGTGGCGCGGCTGGTCCGGGTCCATGCCCCGGGCCTCCGCCAGGCCTGCGGCCATCACGTAGAAGCTTTGGATCGCCAGGATCGGGTCCAGGCTCGGGTGTTCGGCGCGGCTCAGGGTCAGGTCGCGTTCGACGATATCGTCCGGCGCGGCCAGCAGCACGCGGGCGCCGCGTTGACGCATATCGGCGGCCAGGCTCAGCAGCCCGGCTTGTTCGGCGCCGCGTGGGGCGAACACCAGCAGTGGGTAGTTTTCATCGATCAAGGCCATCGGCCCGTGGCGCACCTCGGCGCTGCTGAAGGCTTCGGCCTGGATTGCCGAGGTTTCCTTGAGCTTGAGCGCGGCTTCCTGGGCGATGGCAAAACCGGCGCCACGGCCGATCACTATCAGGCGTTGGCTGCCGCGCAGGGCTTCGATGGCAGGCGTCCAGTCCTGGGTGGCGGCTTCGCGCAAACCGTCGGGCAAGGCCTGGCAGGCTTGCAGCAGCAACAGGTCCTGGTTCCAGTGGCCGATCAACTGCGCGCTGGCGCTTAAAGTGGCGATAAAGCTTTTGGTCGCGGCGACACTCTGCTCCGGCCCGGCACACAGTGGCACATGGAATTCACACGCGGCTTCCAGTGGTGAGTCTTCGGCGTTGACCATCGAAATGCTCAAAACCCCGCGTTTGCGCAGCAGGCGCAGGCTGTTGACCAAATCCGGGCTTTGCCCCGACTGGGAGAAACCGAACGCCACCTGGCCGCTGACCTTTAACGGCGCTTGCAGCAGGGTCACCACCGACATCGGCAACGACGCCACCGGAATGCCCACATGCTGCATGGCCAGATAGGCAAAGTAACTGGCGGCATGGTCCGAACTGCCACGGGCGACGGTCATCGCCACTTGCGGTGGCTGGCGGCGCAGGCGCCCGGCAACTTCCTCCAGCATCGGGTTGAGGCGCTGCAGTTGTGCCTCCACGGCGTCACAGGAGGCCAGGGCCTCTTCAAGCATTTTTGAAGTCAATGGTTTCTCCTTCGACCATTACGTCGGTGAGTGTCAGGGAGCGGTCCAAACGCACGCAGTCGGCAAAGCTGCCGGGTTGCAGGCGCCCGCGTTCTTCGAGGCCCAAATAGTCCGCAGGAAACTGCGACAGGCGTTGTGAGGCTTCGCTGATGGGCAGGCCGATTTTCACCAGGTTGCGCAGCGCCTGGTCCATGGTCAGGGTGCTGCCGGCCAGGGTGCCGTCGGCCAGGCGCACGCCGCCCAGGCATTTGGTGACGGTGTGGCTGCCCAGCTTGTATTCGCCGTCGGGCATGCCGGCGGCGGCGGTGGAATCGGTGACGCAGTACAGGCACGGGATCGAGCGCAGCGCCACGCGTATGGCGCCGGGATGCACGTGCAGCAAATCCGGGATCAATTCTGCGTACTTGGCGTGGGCCAACGCGGCGCCGACGATGCCGGGTTCGCGGTGATGCAGCGGGCTCATGGCGTTATACAAATGCGTGAAACTGGTGGCGCCGGCGGCGAGGGCAGCGACGCCTTCTTCGTAGCTGCCCAGGGTGTGGCCGATTTGCATGCGCACGCCGCGTTCGCTGAGGGCGCGGATCAAGGCATCGTGGCCGGCGATTTCCGGGGCGATGGTGATCACCCGGATCGGCGCCAGGCGCAGGTAGGCTTCCACTTCGGCCATCAATGCGGTGTGGGCAAAGTTGGGCTGCGCGCCGAGTTTTCCCGGGTTGATGTAGGGGCCTTCCAGGTGTACGCCGAGGACCCGGGCGCTGCCTGTAGGACGCTGCTCGCAGAACGTGCCGAGTTCGCCGAGCACGCGGGAGATTTCATCCACCGGCGCTGTCATGGTGGTAGCCAGCAGCGAGGTCGTGCCAAAGCGCACGTGGGTGCGGGTGATGGTCTCGAAGGCGTCGGTACCTTCCATGATGTCTTTGCCGCCACCGCCGTGAACGTGCAGGTCAATAAAGCCTGGCAGCAGGTAGGGCAGGTCATTGTCGCTCGGGTCGCATGGCGTGCCTTCGATGGCGACCACCTTGCCGTGTTCGTGCACCAGGCGGCCGCGAATCCAGCCGCCGGGCGTGAGGATGTTGTCTTCGGACATGGGCAGTTCTCTAAACTCGCGGTTCAGCGGAGTAGTCATTGCGGCGCAGCTCTGCGACGAAGTCGTAGTAGTCGTTGCGGCAGTAGGTGTCGGTGATTTCAATCGGCGTGTTGTCGGCGGTGAAGCCGACCCGGGTCATCAGCAGCATGGCGGTGCCCGGTGCAATGCCGACCAGCTTGGCGAATTCATCGCAGGCATTGATCGCCTGGATATGTTGCAGTGCGCGCACCACCGGTTTGCCGATGCTTTCCAGGTATTCGTACAGCGAATTGCCGATGGCTTGCGGGTTTGGCAGCACGGAGGCGGGCATCGCGGTCATTTCAATTGCCATCACGGTGTCGTCAGCCTTACGCAGGCGTTTGAGCCGCGCCACTTTGTCGGTCGGCGACAGGCCCAGGCGGATCAGTTCTTCGTGGGTCGGCGGGGTGATGTCGCGCTCCAGCCACTGGGACGTGGGCCCAAAGCCCTTGAGCCGCAACATCTCGCTGAACCCCGACAGGCGCGACAGCGGTTGCTCCAGACGCGGGGTGATAAAGGTCCCGGAACCCTGGCTGCGGCGAATCAAGCCTTGGGCAAACAGCACTTCCAGGGCTTTGCGCGCGGTGACGCGGGAAATATTCAGTTGCTCACTAAGGACCCGTTCCGACGGCAAGGCCTGTTCGGATTTCCACTCGCCGGCATGGATCGCCGCTTCCAGTTTGCGGGCCAATTGCAGGTACAGCGGCGTGGACTGTTTGTCGTCGGGGCGCAGCGCCAGTATGGGATTCATCTGTCAGGTTTCCGATGCGTTATTGGAGTGTTGTCGCCCGGTATTGGCCGAAAATTAATACCACTTAAATACCATGTCAATGCAGCGAAAACAGTGCAGCAGCCTGTTTCAGCGCACATTAAGGGTGCCTGGTATCAAGTGGTATTAGAGAGGTCTTGAGTGCGCGCAGAATTGCGCAGCCCGCGCAGTGAACTGGTATTCACCGGCAGGCGCTGCCGTGAGCAGGATTTTTTTTGAATTATTTTTGACTTATTTTACGAGCGGTAGGTGATTACGGCCGAATCTCGATCAGGGTGCCGTCTTTGACCAGGTTCCAGACTTCGCGCATGTCCACGTTGCGCATGCCGATGCAACCGTCGGTCCAGTCCAGGGTGTGGAACCACTGTTCCGGGTATTCCTCGGTGTCGGGGGTGCCGTGGATCATGATCATGCTGCCCGGTTTCACGCCCTCGCGGCGCGCGCGGGCCGAGTCGCTGATATTGGGGTAGGAGATGTGCATGGCCAGGTTGAAGCGGTCGCTGGTCTTGCGCCAGTCGATCCAGTAGAAACCCTCTGGCGTGCGACGGTCGCCTTCCATCAATTTGGTGCCCTTGGGGTTTTTGCCGAGCGAGATGCGGTAGGTCTTGAGCGGTTTGCCGTCATTGATCAGTTGCAACTGATGGGCGGACTTGAGCACCAGGATTTTCTCGACCGGTTTGCCGCCGAGGGTTTCCACCGTGGAGGCGCAAGACAGGCTGGCGAACGACAGGCAGATCAGAGCGAGCAACCAACGCATTAAAACGGTTTCCCTTGTAGAAGGTGCTGCCTGGAGTTATTTGGCTGGCCGCGTCATCGGCGGCACCGACTCGCTGCGCACCGGGAACAGCTGTTGCCTGCGGTCAGCGAAGAAGCATTCTAAGGTACGCCCGACCGTGCGGAAAGCCAGCTCGGACCAAGGGATGTCGGCTTCCTCGAACAGCTTCACTTCAAGGCTTTCAGGGCCTGCGGCGAAGTCCAGGTCAACCAGCTCGGCGCGGTAGAAGATATGCACCTGGCTGATGTGCGGCACATCGATCAGGGTATAGATGCTCAGGTTGCGCACGCGGGCGCAGGCTTCTTCCAGGGTTTCGCGGGCGGCGGCCTGCTCCACGGTTTCGCCGTTTTCCATAAAGCCTGCGGGCAGGGTCCAGTAACCCAGGCGCGGTTCGATGGCGCGACGGCACAGCAGCACTTTGTCGCCCCACACCGGCACGGTGCCGGCAACGATATTGGGGTTCTGGTAATGAATGGTCGAGCAGTGATCACACACGTAGCGCAGGCGGCCGTCGCCTTCGGGAATGCGTTGGGTAACCGGTTTACCGCACTGGCTGCAGAAATTCATGCTGGGGTTCCTGGAAAGTGCGCCTATCTTGGCTCGGTGGGCAGGGCCCTGCAAGTTGTCGTTTAGCGACACGCCAGTGGTTTTGGGGTTGGGCGCCCGCCTGCTTTGGTGCATGATGCATGGTAGCCAACAGATCGAGATGACTCATGCTGGACGAGCTACTTCGCCGGGTAAGCAATCACACCCCCCACACGTTGGAAACCGATGGGCGTTTCCCCGAGGCCGCGGTGTTGGTGCCGATTACCCGCAGCGACGAACCCGAACTGATCCTGACCCTGCGCGCCAGCGGCCTGTCGACCCACGGTGGCGAAGTGGCGTTTCCCGGCGGGCGACGTGACCCCGAAGACCCGGACCTGATTTTTACTGCGTTGCGCGAAGCCGAAGAAGAAATCGGCCTGCCGCCCGGTCTGGTGGAAGTGATCGGCCCGTTAAGCCCGTTGATTTCCCTGCACGGTATTCGGGTTACGCCCTACGTCGGTGTGATCCCCGATTACGTCGAATACCTGGCCAACGATGCCGAGATCGCCGCCGTGTTCAGCGTGCCGCTGGAGTTTTTCCGCCAGGACCCGCGCGAACACACGCATCGCATCGATTACCAGGGTCGCAGTTGGTATGTGCCCAGTTATCGGTTTGGTGAATACAAGATCTGGGGTCTGACGGCGATCATGATTGTCGAGCTGATCAACCTGCTCTATGACGACGCCCAGATCAGCCTGCACCAGCCGCCTAAAAGCTTTATCAATATCTAAGCCATCGTTTGAATGGCCAGCCGTGAGGACACACCATGAAATACCGCCTGGGCGACGCCCGCGTCGAGACGCACCCGCACAGCTGGGTGGCGCCGAATGCCACGCTGGTCGGCAAGGTCAAGCTGGAAGAGGGCGCCAACGTCTGGTTCAACGCGGTATTGCGTGGCGATAACGAACTGATCCTGATCGGCAAGAACAGCAATGTGCAAGACGGCAGCGTGATGCACACCGACATGGGCTACCCGCTGACCCTGGGCACCGGCGTGACCATCGGCCATAACGCCATGCTGCACGGCTGCACCGTCGACGACTACAGCCTGATCGGCATCAACGCGGTGATCCTCAATGGCGCCAGGATCGGCAAACATTGCATCATCGGCGCCAACTCGCTGATTGGCGAAGGTAAGGAAATCCCCGATGGCTCGCTGGTGATGGGCTCGCCGGGCAAGGTGGTACGTGAGCTGACCGAGGCGCAGAAGCGCATGCTCGAAGCCAGCGCCGCGCACTATGTGCATAACGCGCAGCGCTATGCGCGTGACCTGGCTGAGCAGGAAGAATGAACCCGGTTGAACGCCCCGTCGCCTCGCCGTGCGTGAGCATTTGTGCGCTGGACGATGACGACATTTGTACCGGCTGCCAGCGTACGGTGGATGAAATTACGCGCTGGAGCCGCATGGACAATGCCGAGCGCCGGGGGGTGCTGGGGTTGTGCCATGAGCGGGCGATGGCGAGTGGGTTGGTGTGGATGGTTCCGGGCAAATCTGGCGCCTGACAGACCGCTTTCGCGAGCAAGCCCGCTCCCACATTTGACCGCGTATAGCCTGTAGGAATGCGGTCAAAATGTGGGAGCGGGCTTGCTCGCGAAGAGGCCCTCCCAGACGACATATTTCCAAATGTGAAGTACCCTGTGCCCCTTGCCCACAGGTCCTCGCCCCATGCTCTTCCTGATCGCCTACATCAGCAGCGTCGTGCTGATCAACTTCGCTTTCTCCACCGCTCCGCACCTGGATGTCATCTGGTCCGCCTGGGGTGGCCTGGTGTTTATCCTGCGCGACATGGTGCAAACCCGCTTCGGCCATGGCGCGATCATCGCCATGCTGGCGGCGCTGGTGCTGTCGTACATCACCTCCGACCCGTCCATCGCCCTGGCCAGCGCCACGGCGTTTGCGGTGTCCGAGTGCATCGACTGGCTGGTGTTCAGCATCACCAAGCGCCCGCTGCACGACCGCCTGTGGATAAGTTCGGCGCTGAGCATTCCCCTTGATACCTTTATCTTCTTCGGCCTGATCGGCGCGCTCACACCGGCAGTGGCCGGCACCGCGCTGGTGTCGAAATTTGCCGGGGTCACGGTGGTGTGGCTGATCATGGCCTGGCGCATGCGCAAACGGGCTGTCGCCAACTGAGGCCAATTTTTACAGTTCATGTAAAATGCCGGCCTTTCTCCCCATGATCCGCTCCCCTGAGGACCTGAGATGACCCGAATCGGAACTCCATTGTCGCCAACCGCGACCCGCGTTTTGCTGTGTGGCTGCGGTGAGCTGGGCAAGGAAGTGGTAATCGAACTGCAACGCCTGGGCGTTGAAGTGATTGCCGTGGATCGCTACGCCAACGCACCGGCCATGCAGGTGGCGCACCGCAGCCACGTGATCAACATGCTCGACGGCGCCGCCCTGCGTGCCGTGATCGAGGCCGAAAAGCCGCACTTCATCGTGCCGGAAATCGAAGCCATCGCCACTGCAACGCTGGTGGAACTGGAAGCCGAAGGCTTCACCGTGATCCCGACCGCGCGCGCCACCTCGCTGACCATGAACCGCGAAGGCATTCGCCGCCTGGCCGCCGAAGAACTGGACCTGCCGACCTCGCCGTACCACTTCGCCGATACCTTCGAAGACTACAGCAAGGCCGTGCAAGACCTGGGCTTCCCGTGTGTGGTCAAGCCGGTGATGAGTTCGTCGGGCAAGGGCCAAAGCCTGCTGCGCAGCACCGACGATGTGCAAAAAGCCTGGGATTACGCCCAGGAAGGCGGGCGTGCCGGCAAAGGCCGCGTGATCATCGAAGGCTTTATCGACTTCGACTACGAAATCACCCTGCTGACCGTGCGCCACATCGGCGGCACCACGTTCTGTGCGCCAGTGGGCCACCGTCAGGAGAAGGGCGACTATCAGGAATCCTGGCAGCCGCAAGCCATGAGCCCGATTGCCCTGGCTGAATCCGAGCGTGTTGCCAAAGCCGTGACCGAGGCGTTGGGTGGCCGTGGCCTGTTCGGCGTGGAGTTGTTCATCAAGGGCGATCAGGTGTGGTTCAGCGAAGTCTCGCCGCGCCCCCATGACACCGGTTTGGTGACCCTGATTTCCCAGGACCTGTCGCAGTTCGCGCTGCACGCGCGCGCCATCCTGGGCCTGCCGATTCCGTTGATCCGCCAGTTCGGGCCTTCGGCTTCGGCGGTGATTCTGGTGGAAGGGCAGTCGACTCAGACGGCATTCGCCAACCTCGGTGCGGCCTTGAGCGAGCCGGACACGGCGCTGCGTTTGTTTGGCAAGCCGGAAGTGAATGGCCAGCGCCGCATGGGCGTGGCGTTGGCACGGGATGAGTCGATCGAGGCTGCCCGAGCTAAAGCGACCCGAGCTTCCAAGGCTGTTGTTGTAGAGCTGTAAACCCAACCCGATCGTTCCCACGCTCTGCGTGGGAACGATCGGCTTCAGGTTACCTTGTTCAAATCATTATCCCGCGTCTCTTTCAGGCACAGCACAGCAATCAAGCTGAGCAACGCCGCCGCCGACACATACCCGCCGACATAACTCAGCCCACCCATCGCCACCAGCTTGGTTGCGAAAAACGGTGCGGCCGACGCGCCGACAATCCCACCGAGGTTATACGCCGCCGAAGCGCCGGTATAACGCACGCGGGTCGGAAACAGCTCCGGCAGCATGGCGCCCATCGGGGCAAACGTGATGCCCATCAGGAACAGTTCCAGCGCCAGGAACAACGCCACCGCCCAGGTTGAACCGTGGGTCAGCAGCGGCTCCATGGTGAAACCCGACAAAATCGCCAGCACCGCGCCGACGATCAGCACCGGCTTGCGCCCGTAGCGGTCGCTGGCCAAGGCTGCCAGCGGCGTGGCCAACCCCATGAACAGCACCGCAAAGCACAGCAAACCGAGGAACATCTCACGGCTGTAGCCCAGGGTCGAAACCCCGTAGCTCAGGGAAAACGCGGTGGTGATGTAAAACAGCGCATAGCACACCACCATCGATGCGGCGCCCAGCAGTACCGGCAGCCAATGCTGGCTGAACAGCTCTACCAGCGGCACTTTCACCGGCGCCTCTTTGGCCACGGCATTGGCGAATACCGGGGTTTCGTGCAGCTTGAGCCGCGCATACAGGCCGACCATCACCAGCGCTGCGCTGAGGATGAACGGGATACGCCAGCCCCAACTGCGGAACTGCTCGTCGTTGAGGCTCATGGCCAGGATCAGGAACAGGCCGTTGGCCGCCAAAAAGCCAATCGAAGGGCCCAGTTGCGGGAACATGCCAAACCAGGCGCGCTTGCCTTTGGGCGCATTCTCGGTGGCCAGCAACGCCGCGCCGCCCCATTCGCCGCCAAGGCCCAGGCCCTGGCCGAAGCGCAGCACACACAACAGGATCGGCGCCCAGGCCCCGATGCTGTCATAACCCGGCAGCAAACCGATCAGCGTGGTGCACACGCCCATCAACAGCAGCGAGGCCACCAGCGTGGATTTGCGCCCGATGCGGTCGCCAAAGTGGCCGAACAGCGCCGAACCCAGCGGGCGGGCGATAAAGGCGATACCGAAGGTCAGGAACGACGCCAGCATCTGCGCGGTGCCGGAGGTCTGCGGGAAGAACACCGGGCCAATCACCAGTGCGGCAGCGGTGGCGTAGATATAGAAGTCGTAGAACTCGATGGCGGTGCCGACGATGCTCGCCGTGGCGACCCGTGCGGTCGAGTTGAGCGGGGCGGCGGTGGCGGCCTCGTTATAGGTGGTGCTCATTGAGGTATCCCTGACGGTCATTGCGCGTTTTTACGCGGATTTTTATTGGTCGAACACCCATGGATCAGGGTTGTAAGCGGGGCGGCTCGGGATGGGAGCAAACACCGGTCAGACAGGTAAGGCGCTGCCTGGACGCGCTGAGTGCGGATAGCACGCGGTCGGGCGGGGCTTGGGTAAGCCGAGCCGATTATAGGAAGGGGTTTGCGGATCCAACAAGGGGGCGTTGGCAGGCAAATAATCTAAATGTGGGAGCTGGCTTGTGTGGGGATTGGCTTTTGTGGGAGCTGGCAAGCCAGCTCCCACATTGGATCGAGTGGTGTCAGGAGAAGTTATGCAGCCACCGGCACGCGGCTGGTATGCCAGATCAGCACCTTGCTCACGCGGTTGTCTTCGGTTTCGAGGATTTCCAGGCGGTAGCGGCCGATTTTCAGGCACACCGCGCAGTCCGGAATAGTCTCCAGCGCCTCGGTGACCAGGCCGTTGAGGGTCTTGGGGCCGTCGCTGGGCAAGTGCCAGCCCAGGCTTTTGTTCAGTTCACGGATCGAGGCGGCGCCGTCTATGATGTAGCGGCCATCAGGTTGGGCTTCGATGTGCGGGTTATCCACCGCCTGGTCGCTTTCAAATTCGCCGACGATTTCTTCGAGGATATCTTCCAGGGTAACGATGCCCAGCACTTCGCCGTATTCGTCCACCACCATGCCCAGGCGTCGTTGCTGTTTATGGAAGTTCAGCAACTGCAATTGCAGCGGCGTGCTTTCCGGCACGAAGTAGGGTTCGTGGCAGGCGGCGAGCAAGGCTTCTTTGGTCAGGCTGGCGTCGGGCAGCAGGTGCTGGATCTGACGAGTGTTGAGCACCGCTTGCACCTGGTTGATGTCGCTGTGAAACACCGGCAGGCGCGTGCGCTGGGACGTGCGCAGTTGCTCGATGATTTCTTCGACCGAGTCATCCAGGTTGATGCCATCCACTTCACTGCGCGGCACCAGGATGTCATTGACCGTGATGTTGTCCAGGGCGTGAATGCCGGGCAGGCCGGGTGTGCGATTGTCGTTGGCCTCGGGCTCCGGTTCGTCGTCATGCTCGGGCAACGGTTCGTCGCTCTTTTTCACCACGCCGGATTTGCGCGCGAAGGGGCGCAACAACAGCAGGCTGATGCCATTGAGCAGCCAGGCCAGTGGATAAAGGATTTTCAGCGGCACGCCCAGCAGCGTGTTACCGAAACCCAGCACGGCTTGGGGGTGACGAACGGCCAGGGCGCGGGGCAGGTAGTCGGCGAGTATCAGCAGGATGGCGCAGGAGATCAGCCAGCCGAGCCACGGGCCGTTTTGCGCCCAGGCATAAATTGCCAGCAGCGTGCACAGGATCACCACGGCCGCGCGACACAGGCTGTTGCACAGGATCAGGCTGTTACGTGGGAAGTTCAGGCGGGCGGCTGCCTTGTCCCCTTGGCGTGTGCCGGGGCGTATGGCCAGCAGGTGTTGTTGTGCGGCTTCGATGGCGGTAAACAGCGCCGCCCATAAGATCAGCAGGGCGATTACCGCGAGCATCGGCCCAAGGGGCAAGTTGTCCATTATTACTGCCCGTCAAATATGCAGGATGTATTCGCGAACCAGCTTGCTGCCGAAGTAGGCCAGCATCAGCAGGCAGAAACCGGCCAGGGTCCAGCGGATCGCCTTGTGCCCGCGCCAGCCGAGACGGTTACGCCCCCACAACAGCACGCTGAACACCACCCACGCCAGGCACGCCAGCAGGGTTTTGTGCACCAGGTGCTGGGCGAACAGGTTCTCGACGAACAGCCAGCCGGAGATCAGCGACAGCGACAGCAGCGTCCAGCCGGCCCAGAGGAACCCAAACAGCAGGCTTTCCATGGTTTGCAGCGGCGGGAAGTTCTTGATCAGCCCGGACGGGTGCTTGTTTTTAAGCTGGTGATCCTGCAGCAGCACGAGCAATGCCTGGAACACCGCGATGGTGAACATGCCGTAGGCCAGGATCGACAGCAGGATGTGCGCAAGGATGCCTGGTTCTTCGTCGATGACCTGCACGGTGCCGGTGGGCGTGAATTGCGCCAGCAGCACAGTGAGCATTCCCAGCGGGAATAGCAGCACCAGCAGGTTTTCGACCGGGATGCGGTAGCAGGCCAGCAGCGTCAGCGCGATGACGGCAGCGGCGATCAGGCTGGCGGCACTGAAAAAGTCCAGGCCCAGGCCGACCGGCGTCATCAGGTGGGTGAACAGGCTCGCGGCATGGGCCAGCAGGGCAACGACGCCCAGGCCTGCCAGCAGACGTTTGTCCGCTTTAGCGCCTTGGGCCAGACGAGTGCCCTGATAGAGAGTCGCAGCGGCATATAAAAGGGCGGCGGCGAGGCTGGGTAGCAAACTGGGTGACAAGGGGACCATAAATCCTGATAGACAAGCCCGAAAGGCGCTGAGTTTGGCACACACCTGCGCTGCACGAAAGACTCCCGGGCCAGACAGCGCGTGTGCAGCGGCGCAGTCTTCGCTATAATCCGCGATCTGCCCACGCCACAGGCGTGCTGAGCGCTGTTTTTAACAGCGATTTACCACAGCCTGGGCCGCCATTACCTCGGTCACCAATGCATTTCGATGAATAGGGCCTGAAAGGATCGCGCATGTTTGAAAACTTGACTGACCGTCTCTCGCAGACGCTGCGCCATGTCACCGGCAAGGCCAAGCTGACCGAGGACAATATTAAAGACACCCTGCGTGAAGTGCGCATGGCGTTGCTGGAAGCCGACGTGGCCTTGCCTGTGGTCAAGGACTTCGTCAACTCGGTCAAAGAGCGCGCTGTGGGCACCGAAGTGTCCCGCAGCCTGACGCCGGGCCAGGCTTTTGTGAAGATCGTCCAGGCCGAACTCGAAAGCCTGATGGGCGCAGCCAACGAAGATTTGAACCTCAGCGCCGTGCCACCGGCCGTCGTGCTGATGGCCGGTCTGCAGGGCGCGGGTAAAACCACCACCGCCGGCAAACTGGCGCGCTTCCTTAAAGAGCGCAAGAAGAAGTCGGTGATGGTGGTATCGGCTGACGTCTATCGTCCGGCCGCGATCAAACAGCTGGAAATGCTCGCAGGCGAAGTGGGGGTGACCTTCTTCCCGTCTGACCTGAGCCAGAAGCCGGTCGACATTGCCAACGCGGCTATTAAAGAAGCCAAGCTGAAGTTCATCGACGTGGTTATCGTCGATACCGCTGGTCGCCTGCACATCGACGAAGAGATGATGGGCGAGATCAAGGCGCTGCATGCCGCGATCAACCCGGTCGAAACGCTGTTCGTGGTCGACGCCATGACCGGCCAGGATGCGGCCAACACCGCCAAGGCTTTCGGCGACGCACTGCCGCTGACCGGCGTGATCCTGACCAAGGTCGACGGCGACGCCCGTGGCGGTGCCGCGCTGTCGGTACGCGCCATCACCGGCAAGCCGATCAAGTTCATTGGTATGGGCGAGAAGAGCGAAGCGCTCGAGCCGTTCCACCCTGAGCGTATCGCCTCACGCATTCTCGGCATGGGCGATGTGCTCAGCCTGATCGAGCAGGCCGAAGCCACGCTCGACAAGGACAAGGCTGACAAGCTGGCCAAGAAGCTGAAGAAGGGCAAGGGCTTCGACCTCGAAGACTTCCGTGACCAGCTGCAACAGATGAAGAACATGGGCGGCCTTGGCGGCCTGATGGACAAGCTGCCGAACATCGGCGGTGTGAACCTGGCGCAAATGGGCAACGCCCAGGGCGCGGCAGAGAAGCAGTTCAAGCAGATGGAAGCCATCATCAACTCCATGACCCCGGCTGAGCGCCGCGACCCTGAGCTGATCAGTGGTTCGCGCAAACGCCGGATCGCCATGGGCTCCGGCACCCAGGTGCAGGACATCGGTCGCTTGATCAAGCAGCACAAGCAGATGCAGAAGATGATGAAGAAATTCTCCGCCAAAGGCGGAATGGCCAAGATGATGCGCGGCATGGGCGGTATGTTGCCCGGCGGCGGCATGCCGAAAATGTAAAGAATTCGAGCGCAAGTCTGCTTGCGCTCCGACCCACAGGGACGTGGGATCTCCAGCAAACCCGCGGTTAGCGGGAGCTGACTCGCCGTTTTAACCGACGGCTCTATAGCAGATCTGAGTGGCACGCTGATAGGCGCCAGAAAAAGACATTTGCAAAAGTCCGGATATTCCTTAGAATATGCGGCCTTTCGGGCACCTATGCCCGCTGTGCATTTAGATTTGCAGCACCGACTACAGGAACGATGTTCACATGCTAACAATCCGTCTTGCCCTTGGCGGCTCCAAAAAGCGCCCGTTTTACCACTTGACCGTAACCGACAGCCGCAACCCGCGCGACGGTTCGCACAAGGAACAGGTTGGTTTCTTCAACCCTGTTGCTCGTGGTCAAGAAGTTCGTCTGTCCGTGAACCAAGAGCGCGTAGCCTACTGGCTGAGCGTTGGCGCACAGCCATCCGAGCGCGTTGCAAAACTGTTGAAGGACTCGGCTAAGGCCGCAGCCTGAGCAATATGAACGCGACGCCAGCTGTTGCTGATGATTTGATCGTTATCGGCAAGATTTACTCTGTTCATGGCGTTCGCGGCGAAGTGAAGGTGTATTCCTTTACTGATCCGACTGAAAACCTGTTGCAGTACAAAACCTGGACGCTCAAGCGCGAAGGTAGTGTGAAACAGGTCGAGCTGGTCAGTGGACGCGGGAGCGATAAGTTCCTGGTCGCAAAGCTCAAGGGTCTTGATGACCGTGAAGAAGCTCGTCTTCTGGCCGGTTATGAGATCTGCGTGCCGCGCAACCTGTTCCCTGAATTGACCGACGGCGAGTACTACTGGTACCAGCTGGAAGGTCTGAAGGTTATTGATCAACTGGGGCAATTGCTCGGGAAAATCGATCATCTTCTGGAAACCGGCGCCAATGATGTAATGGTGGTCAAGCCTTGCGCTGGCAGCCTGGATGATCGCGAACGCCTGTTGCCGTATACCGGGCAATGCGTGTTGGCTGTCGACCTGGCCGCGGGCGAGATGAAGGTGGAATGGGACGCGGACTTCTAAGCGTGGCTAATTTGCGCATTGAAGTGATCAGTTTGTTTCCCGAGATGTTCTCCGCCATCAGCGAGTACGGCATCACCAGTCGGGCGGTGAAACAGGGGCTGTTGCAGCTTACCTGTTGGAACCCGCGAGACTACACGACGGATCGACATCACACTGTGGACGATCGCCCATTTGGCGGTGGCCCGGGCATGGTGATGAAGATCAAGCCCCTGGAAGATGCGTTGGTCGAGGCCAAGGCAGCCGCCGGGGAGAAGGCGAAGGTAATTTACCTGTCCCCTCAAGGCCGTCAGCTGAAACAGGCTGGCGTGCGCGAACTGGCAAATGAGGAGGCCTTAATCCTGATTGCCGGTCGCTATGAAGGCATTGACGAGCGTTTTATTGAAGCGCATGTCGATGAAGAGTGGTCGATTGGGGACTATGTCCTGTCTGGCGGCGAGCTGCCGGCGATGGTCCTGATAGATGCGGTTACACGACTGCTGCCTGGAGCTTTAGGGCATGCGGACTCCGCGGAGGAAGATTCCTTCACGGATGGTTTGCTGGATTGCCCGCACTACACCCGACCGGAGGTGTATGCGGATCAGCGTGTTCCCGACGTATTGCTAAGTGGCAATCACGCACACATCCGGCGTTGGCGTTTACAGCAGTCCCTTGGTCGGACCTATGAACGACGCGCCGATCTTCTGGAAAGCCGCTCGCTTTCTGGAGAAGAGAAGAAGCTGCTCGAGGAATACATCCTCGCGCGGGACGATAGTTAACAACGTATCGATGGTAGGTCCATTGACTTACCTTAGGAGCACAGCATGACTAACAAAATCATCCTTGCACTCGAAGCAGAGCAGATGACCAAAGAGATCCCTACCTTTGCCCCGGGCGACACTATTGTCGTTCAGGTGAAAGTGAAGGAAGGCGACCGTTCGCGTCTGCAAGCGTTCGAAGGCGTGGTAATCGCCAAGCGTAACCGTGGTGTGAACAGTGCTTTCACTGTTCGTAAAATCTCCAACGGTGTTGGCGTAGAGCGTACTTTCCAGACCTACAGCCCGCAAATCGACAGCATGGCCGTTAAGCGTCGCGGTGACGTGCGTAAAGCCAAGCTGTACTACCTGCGTGACCTGTCCGGTAAAGCAGCTCGCATCAAGGAAAAACTGGCTTAAGTCCAGCTTCCCGATGCAGAAAAAAGCAGCCTACGGGCTGCTTTTTTGTGCCTGAAATTTGTCTATTTGCCGGTATTTGCCCATGACCACCCGCCTCGAAGAAATCCAGCGACGCACTGAGCTGTCCGTGACCCACGTGACCAAAGCCGTGTTCCCGCCGACCACCAACCACCACAACACGCTGTTCGGCGGCACTGCGCTGGCGTGGATGGATGAAGTGTCGTTCATCACCGCCACGCGCTTTTGCCGCTTGCCACTGGTGACCGTGTCCACCGACCGTATCGACTTCAACCATGCGATCCCCGCCGGCTCCATCGTCGAGCTGATCGGCCGCGTCATCAAAGTGGGCAACACCAGCCTTAAGGTCGAGGTTGAAGTGTTCGTCGAGAGCATGAGTGCCGATGGCCGTGAAAAGGCGATCCAGGGCGTGTTCAGTTTTGTCGCGATTGATGCGGACAAGCGCCCAGTGCCGGTGCTGCCCGGGTTTGTGGACTGAACCGAGACCGCTATCGCAGGCAGCTCCCCCATTTGATCGCTGTTGATCAGGCTATCAGGCAACACACAAAACCCATGTGGGAGCTGGCTTGCCTGCGATAGGATCTAACAAACACTCCAGTAATTAGTTTGAGCCTCTATGCCCGCCATCGACCACCCTCTGATCGACCGCTTCCTCGACGCCCTGTGGCTGGAAAAAGGCCTGTCGGACAACACCCGCCAGGCCTACCGCAGCGACCTGGCCCTGTTCAATGGCTGGTTGCAGGAAAAACACCTCGAACTGATCAATGCCGGCCGTGAGTTGATCCTCGATCACCTGGCCTGGCGCCTGGAACAGAACTACAAGCCGCGTTCCACGGCGCGATTTCTTTCGGGCGTGCGTGGGTTTTATCGTTATTTGCTGCGCGAAAAGCTGATTTCCGTCGACCCGACCCTGCAAATCGATATGCCCCAGCTCGGTAGGCCATTGCCTAAATCCTTGTCGGAAGCTGACGTGGACGCCTTGCTCGCCGCGCCCGATCTGAGCGAAGCCATCGGCCAGCGCGACCGCGCCATGCTGGAAGTCTTGTATGCCTGCGGCCTGCGCGTGACCGAGCTGATCAGCCTGACCCTGGAGCAAGTCAACCTGCGCCAGGGCGTGCTGCGCGTGATGGGCAAGGGCAGCAAGGAACGACTGGTGCCGATGGGCGAGGAGGCGATTGTGTGGGTGGAGCGCTATATGCGTGACGCCCGCAATGAGCTGCTCGGTGGGCGGCCCAGTGATGTGCTGTTCCCCAGCCTGCGCGGCGAGCAGATGACCCGCCAGACCTTCTGGCACCGTATCAAGCACCAGGCCAAGGTCGCCGGGATCGGCAAGGCGCTGTCGCCGCATACCTTGCGCCATGCATTCGCCACGCATTTGCTCAACCACGGCGCAGATTTGCGCGTGGTGCAAATGCTGCTGGGGCACAGCGACTTATCCACCACCCAGATCTACACCCACGTGGCACGCGCACGCTTGCAGGAAATGCACGCCAAGCACCACCCGCGCGGATAAAATTATCTCGGAAAACCCCCAATTTGCCCGTTGAAGCCTGCCCCTCGGTCCAACTGTGGTAGGCTTTGCCGGTTAGCAAAGGGGACGGCCACTGCCCGCGTTTCCAAGCGGTGTTCCACAGCCGTCCCTGCATCTGCCTTCAGGAGTTCCCATGCGCTTGACCCAGATTATTGCCGCCGCAGCGATTGCGTTGGTTTCCACCTTTGTTGTCGCCGATGACGCCGCCGAGCAAACCATTCGCAAGAGCCTGGCCAACCTTCAGCTCGACACCCCGATCGAAAGCATCAGCGCCAGCCCCATGGCCGGCCTGTATGAAGTCAAGCTCAAGGGCAGCCGTGTGCTGTACGCCAGCGCCGATGGCCAGTACATCGTTCAGGGCTACCTGTTCCAGCTTAAAGACGGCAAGCCGGTCAACCTGACCGAGAAAGCCGAGCGCCTGGGCGTGTCCAAGCTGATCAATGGCATTCCGGTGGCTGAAACCGTGGTTTACCCGGCCATTGGCGAGACCAAGACCCACATTACCGTGTTCACCGACACCACGTGCCCGTACTGCCACAAGCTGCACGCCGAAGTGCCTGCGCTGAACAAGGCCGGTATCGAAGTGCGCTACGTCGCGTTCCCGCGCCAGGGCCTGGGTTCGCCGGGTGACGAGCAGCTGCAAGCCGTATGGTGTTCGGCCGACAAGAAATCGGCCATGGACAAAATGGTCGATGGCAAGGACATCAAGGCAGCCAAATGTGCCAACCCGGTTTCCAAGCAGTTCGCCCTCGGCCAGTCGATCGGCGTGAACGGTACACCGGCCATCGTTTTGGCTGACGGCCAAGTGATTCCGGGCTACCAGCCGGCGCCACAAGTTGCCAAACTGGCGCTCAGTGCCAAGTAAACCAGCATCGTCGAACCTTTGACGATCATGGCCCGCCGACCGTTCGACGGGCCATCAAATTGAAAGCCGCAGTTGTGCGGCTGTTTTCCACGGCCGACCTAGCGTCGGCCGTTTCATGGGGAGTTCTTCAGTGAAACCGGTCAAAGTAGGCATCTGTGGGTTAGGGACCGTCGGTGGCGGCACCTTCAACGTACTTCAGCGTAATGCTGAAGAAATTTCCCGCCGTGCAGGGCGTGGGATTGAAGTGGCGCAAATTGCCACGCGTACGCCAAAGCCTCAGTTCCAAACGACCGGTATTGCGATTACCAACGATGTCTTCGCCGTGGCCACCAACCCTGAAATCGATATCGTCATCGAGCTGGTCGGCGGCTACACCGTGGCCCGTGACCTGGTACTGCTGGCCATCGAGAATGGCAAGCACGTAGTCACCGCCAACAAGGCGTTGATCGCCGTGCACGGCAACGAGATTTTTGCCAAGGCGCGCGAGAAGGGCGTGATCGTTGCGTTCGAAGCCGCCGTGGCCGGTGGCATCCCGGTGATCAAGGCGATCCGTGAAGGCCTGTCCGCCAACCGTATCAACTGGGTGGCCGGTATCATCAACGGCACCGGCAACTTCATCCTCACCGAAATGCGCGAGAAGGGCCGCACCTTCGAAGACGTGCTGGCCGAAGCCCAAGCCCTGGGTTACGCCGAAGCCGACCCGACCTTCGACGTGGAAGGCATCGACGCAGCGCACAAGCTGACCATTTTGGCGTCCATCGCCTTTGGTATTCCGCTGCAGTTCGACAAGGCCTACACCGAAGGCATCACCAAGCTGACCACCGCCGATGTGAACTACGCCGAAGCCCTGGGCTACCGCATCAAGCACCTCGGTGTGGCGCGCAGCACCCCGGCTGGTATCGAGTTGCGTGTGCACCCGACGCTGATCCCGGCCGACCGCCTGATCGCCAACGTCAATGGCGTGATGAACGCCGTGATGGTCAACGGTGACGCCGCCGGTTCCACCTTGTTCTACGGCGCCGGCGCCGGCATGGAGCCGACTGCTTCGTCGGTGATCGCCGACCTGGTGGACGTGGTTCGTGCCATGACCAGCGACCCGGAAAACCGCGTGCCGCACCTGGCCTTCCAGCCGGATTCGCTGTCGGCCCACCCGATCCTGCCGATCGAAGCCTGCGAAAGCGCCTACTACCTGCGCATTCAGGCCAAAGACCATCCAGGCGTGTTGGCCCAGGTGGCCAGCATCCTCTCGGAGCGCGGCATCAACATCGAGTCGATCATGCAGAAAGAAGTCGAGGAACAAGACGGCCTGGTGCCGATGATCCTGCTGACCCACCGCGTGCTCGAGCAGCACATCAACGATGCCATTGCCGCGCTTGAAGCGTTGCAGGGCGTGGTTGGGCCGGTGGTGCGCATCCGTGTTGAACACCTGAACTAATCGTTTAGCGGCAAGGGCCCCACAGGTTCGGCGGCCCTTGTTCAGAATGCTCTAGAGGAGCCAGTCATGCGTTATATCAGCACCCGCGGCCAGGCACCGGCCCTGAACTTCGAAGACGTTTTGCTTGCCGGCCTTGCCACTGACGGCGGCCTGTACGTGCCGGAAAACCTGCCACGTTTCACTCAGGAAGAAATCGCTTCGTGGGCCGGCCTGCCGTACCACGAACTGGCGTTCCGGGTGATGCGCCCGTTCGTTACCGGCAGCATTCCGGATGCCGATTTTAAAAAGATTCTGGAAGAAACCTATGGCGTGTTTTCCCACAACGCCATCGCGCCACTGCGCCAGCTGAATGGCAACGAATGGGTATTGGAGCTGTTTCACGGCCCGACCCTGGCCTTCAAGGACTTCGCCCTGCAACTGCTGGGTCGCCTGCTCGACTACGTGCTGGAAAAACGCGGCGAGCGTGTGGTGATCATCGGTGCCACCTCCGGTGATACCGGCTCGGCGGCCATCGAAGGTTGCAAGCACTGCGAAAACGTCGACATCTTCATCCTGCACCCGCACAAGCGTGTGTCGGAAGTGCAGCGCCGCCAGATGACCACCATCTTTGGCGAGAACATCCACAACATCGCCATCGAAGGCAACTTCGATGACTGCCAGGAAATGGTCAAGAACAGCTTCGCTGACCAGAGCTTCCTCAAAGGTACGCGACTGGTTGCGGTGAACTCGATCAACTGGGCGCGGATCATGGCCCAGATCGTCTACTACTTCCACGCCTCCCTGCAGTTGGGCGGCCCGGCGCGTTCGGTGTCGTTCTCGGTGCCGACCGGCAATTTTGGCGATATCTTCGCCGGTTACCTGGCGCGCAACATGGGCTTGCCGATCAATCAGTTGATCGTCGCCACCAACCGCAACGACATCCTGCACCGCTTCATGAGCGGCAACCAGTACGTCAAGGAAACCCTGCACGCCACGCTGTCGCCGTCGATGGACATCATGGTTTCGTCGAACTTCGAACGCCTGCTGTTCGACATGCACGGTCGCAACGGTTCGGCGATTGCCGGCTTGATGGACACCTTCAAAAGCGGTGGCGGTTTCAGCGTTGACGAAGAGCGCTGGACCGAAACCCGCAAGCTGTTCGACTCCCTGGCCGTGGACGATGCGCAAACCTGCGAAACCATCGCCGAGGTCTACGCGCAGACCGGCGAGCTGCTCGACCCGCACACTGCCATCGGTGTGAAGGCCGCACGCGAATGCCGTCGCAGCCTGGACATCCCGATGGTGATTCTGGGCACTGCCCACCCGGTCAAATTCCCGGAAGCGGTGGAGAAGGCCGGTGTTGGCAAGGCGCTGGAACTGCCTCAGCACCTGGCTGACCTGTTCGAGCGCGAAGAGCGCTGTACCGTGCTGGCCAATGACCTGAAAGCCGTGCAGGCGTTTGTCAGCCAGCATGGCAATCGCGGCAAGCCACTCTGACCCACCGGTTGCTGCGCAGCAGATCAAGCCCGTCTTCGTGACGGGCTTTTTCATTCTGGCAATCGAGGGTGCGCCCGCTCGTCACGCGCCAGCCCATCCGGAAAATCGGGCGGTCGTCGGCACAGCTCCAGACGCGGCTTTCAAGGCAGGCGCCGAGGGGCATCCTGGGGTTCCAGCCTGTGGGTGGTTGTTTTCTCTCTGTCATCTTTGCCGTGCATGCTCGATTGACTCGGGCAGGCGACGAAACAAAAGGTCGAACTTTCTGCTGCGGGCACGGGTCACTTGAATGTCAGCATCTTAGTGACATTTTTGTTTTTCGAACTTTATTCGAATGATTGAGTGGTGATCGAGATGGAAAGTATCAGCCTATTGCTCGAAGAAGCACTGAGCCCTTATCAGGTTACGTTGACCACCTCGGGTGTGCAGGGCGAGTGCCTGGTGACCGTGAAGAATCCGGCTGGCGCCATTGTCGTCGAGCGGGAAGTCGATCGGGCGCAATTGACGGATAAGCGCGTGCTGGTGGATGTGGTCGATTGCCTGCTGCGCGACCTTAAAATCGCCGAAGGGCGCCTGGAACCCTCGGTGATTGCCGCCTTGCGCAACGCCGCACAGACTCGCGGCAGCGCGATCGCATGAAGAATTGTTTAATTGGCGAAACTTCCTACGCCATGCCCGGTCAGATTTTTTAACAACAAGAGCAAACATTGTGCTCCGGTGTTTGTGGCTTGTTGTACTGGTCTTTGTAGGCCACGTTTAACCCCGAAGTGTCTCCCCACTCTTCGGGGTTTCTTTTTGCCTGGGATTTACCCAGCACAGGCTCAAGGCTCGGGGGAGTTCAAGAAAAAACTCGGGTTATCCAACAAATACTGTTCACGCATTGCTGGGTCTAACCACGAAGCGTAGGACTGTTGCACTTGCTCCAGTGGGATCTCACCCAACGCCTGATCGATTCGCTGTATGGCCTGGCGACCTTGCGGCGTGTTGGAGCAGCCGATATGCGTACGCTGGTAAGGCGCTGAATCCTTGATGGGAAAGAACAGCAGGTCCTCGGCCGCGATCCCCTGTTGCTGGGCGTGATAGCGGATTTCCGGCGGGTAGCCCAGCACGGCCTCCAGCCGCCCAAGACGCTGCATCTGCAACAGGCTGCCCAGGGCGTCATTGCCATAATGCAGGGCCAGGGTGTGCGGGTCAGCGTGCTTTAGCTGTTCATCGACGGCTGGGCCGTAGCTGCGTTCGGCAGTGGCGCCGATACGCGCCTTGTGGGCTTTGAGAAAGGCTTGCAGGTCAAACTGACCCGCGACGATATAGGGCGCCATGGCCGCCTGTTGACTGCGCTGAATCGTCACCCCATTGCTGACCGTCACGAATGCCTGGGCGGAAAACACCACGTACTGGGCGCGCTCCGGCGTCCACAGCAGCGATGGGTCACAGGTCAGGGATTGAGCACGCAACATTTGAATGCCGCGCGCGCGGTTGACGTGCATCACTTGATGACGATACTCCGGCAGGTGCTCCCTGAGCATCGGCAACAGTTGGTCGAGTGCGCCCTGGTTTTTTTGCGGGCCTTCGAAGATGGTCATTGGCGGCAGGTCGCGCAGCAGCCAGGTCAGCGTGTCCTCGGCCTGCGCCGAGAGCGGGCAGCCGAGCAACGTGCCTACAAGCAGCAAACGGATGTACGGGCGAACCATCAGATCGCGCCATCCTCACGCAAACGGGTAATGGCGGCGGCGTCGTAACCCAGCTCATTGAGCACCGTGCTGTTGTGCTCACCCAACTGCGGCCCAACCCATTCGCAACTGCCTGGCGTCTCGGAGAGCTTGGGCACGATGCCGGGCATTTTGAAGTCCTTGCCACCTGGCAATTGCGCCTTGAGGAACATTTCCCGGGCCAGAAACTGCGGGTCGCCGAGCATGTCTTCGGCACTGTAGATACGGCTGGCGGGCACTTCGGCCTTGTTCAGTTGCTCAACCACTTGCTCCAGCGGCAGCGAGTTGACCCAGCGATCAATCACCCCGTAAAGCTCGTCACGGCGGCTGTCACGCCCGTCATTGCTGGCCAGTGCCGGGTCATTGGCCAGGTCGTCGCGGCCGATGGCGCTCATGAAACGCTTGAAGATCGCATCGCCATTGGCGCCGATCTGCACATGCTTGCCGTCGGCACTGGTATGAATCGAAGAAGGCGTGATGCCGGGCATGATGTTGCCGGTGCGCTCGCGGATAAACCCGAACACATCGAACTCCGGGATCATGCTTTCCATCATCGCGAAGATAGCCTCGTACAGCGCCACATCCACCACTTGGCCGAGCCCGCCGTTGACCTCGCGGTGTCGCAGCGCCATCAGCGCGCCGATCACTGCCCACAGGGCCGCAATGGAATCGCCGATGGAAATTCCGGTGCGCACCGGCGGGCGGTCTTCGAACCCGGTGATATAGCGCAAACCGCCCATGGACTCGCCCACTGCGCCAAAGCCCGGCTGGTCTTTCATCGGCCCGGTCTGGCCGAAACCGGAGAGGCGCACCATCACCAGCTTGGGGTTCAGCGCGTGCAGGGTTTCCCAGCTCAAGCCGAGTTTTTCCAGCACACCGGGGCGAAAGTTTTCGATCAGGATGTCGGCGTCCGCCAGCAGCTGTTTAAGAATCGCCAGGCCATCCGGGTGTTTGAGGTTCAGGGTCAGCGACTTTTTATTGCGCGCCTGCACAAACCACCACAGCGACGTGCCTTCGTACAGCTTGCGCCACTTGCGCAGCGGGTCGCCGCCATCGGGGGATTCAACCTTGACCACTTCGGCACCGAATTCGGCGCAAATGCGTGAGGCAAACGGGCCGGCGATCAGGGTGCCCAGTTCGATGACTTTCAGGCCGGCGAGCGGTTTGGCATTAAACGACATGAGGATCCTTAGCAAGCAGGGGCGGTGGTGTCATGCCTTTTAACATAGGCGAGCGGCCCAGGGATAAGCATGATGCAGCGCAGTATTCGTTCAATGGCTGCCCCATCGGTTAGACTGGCGACCTTTCCCTGTCTTTAGAAGCCCGTTCATGGCCCAGCCGTCCACGACCTACAAATTCGAACTCAACCTCACCGACCTCGACCGTTCGGTGTACGAGAGCGTCAAACAGACCATCGCCCGCCACCCTTCGGAAACCGAAGAACGCATGACCGTGCGGCTGCTGGCCTACGCCCTTTGGTACAACGAGCAGTTGGCGTTCGGGCGTGGCCTGTCAGATGTAGACGAGCCGGCCCTGTGGGAAAAAAGCCTGGATGATCGGGTGCTGCACTGGATTGAAGTCGGCCAGCCCGACGCCGACCGCTTGACCTGGTGCTCGCGCCGCACCGAGCGCACCAGCCTGCTGGCCTATGGCAGCCTGCGTGTATGGGAAGGCAAGGTGGTGCCGGTGGCCAATAACCTCAAGAACGTCCACATCGCCGCCGTGCCGCAGGAAGTCCTCGAGACCCTGGCCAAGGACATGCCGCGCGTGATCAAGTGGGACGTGATGATCAGTGAAGGCACCATTTTTGTGACTGATGATCGTGGCCAGCATGAAGTGCAACTGCAGTGGCTGGTTGGCGAACGCGGCTGAAAAGTAAAACTGTGAAAAGCTGGCTTGTGTGAAAGCTGGCTTCTGTGGGAGCTGGCTTGCCTGCGATAGCATCACCGCGGTATGTCTGATGGACCGAGGTGCCTGCATCGCAGGCAAGCCAGCTCCCACACAAGCCAGCTCCACAAACAGGTTCCACCGTTGATCTGTGTTGATTGCTCAATTGTTATTTAACTGTCGTATTAGAAGAGAAGCTTCCGTCACCCCATGCGTATCGATCCTCGCCCGTTGCCCGCTGTCCTGCCGTTTCTCGGTGAATTGCCGCCGCTGTTGACCCGTCTCTACGCCGCCCGCGGGGTGCAGTCGGAGGCTGAGCTGGACAAGAGCCTGGCGCGGTTGATTCCCTACCAGCAACTCAAGGGCATCGACGCGGCGGTAGACCTGCTGGTGACGGCCCTGGAGCAGCGCCAGCGCATCCTTATCGTCGGTGACTTCGACGCCGATGGTGCCACGGCCAGTACCGTGGGCACGTTGGGCCTGCGTTTGCTCGGTGCGGCCCATGTCGATTACCTGGTGCCTAACCGCTTCGAATACGGCTACGGCCTGACCCCGGAAATCGTCGCGGTGGCGCTGCAGCGCGAGCCGCAGCTGCTGATCACTGTGGATAACGGCATCTCCAGCGTTGAAGGCGTGGCGGCAGCGAAGGCCGCCGGGTTGCAGGTTTTGGTCACCGACCACCACTTGCCCGGCGATGAATTGCCGGCGGCGGATGCCATCGTCAACCCGAACCAGCCTGGCTGCGAGTTCCCCAGCAAGGCATTGGCCGGTGTCGGTGTGATCTTCTACGTGCTGATGGCCCTGCGCGCGCGGTTGCGCAGCCTGGGCTGGTACGACAACAAACCGCAGCCGAACATCGGCGAGCTGCTCGACCTGGTCGCCCTGGGCAGCGTGGCTGACGTGGTGCCGCTGGATGCCAACAACCGCATCCTGGTGCACCAAGGCTTGGAGCGTATTCGTGCCGGGCGTGCGCGGCCGGGGATCAAGGCGATCCTCGAAGTGGCCAAGCGCGATGCGGCGCGTATCACCTCCACCGACCTCGGTTTTATCCTCGGGCCACGCCTCAATGCGGCGGGGCGCCTGGATGATATGAGCTTGGGCATCGAATGCCTGCTCACCAGCGACATGGCGGCGGCACGGGAAATGGCCGCGCAACTGGACGGCATGAACCAGGATCGCAAATCCATCGAGCAAGGCATGCAGCGCGAGGCCCTGGCCCAGCTCAAGGACTTGCCGGTGGAGTCGATGCCATACGGCTTGTGCCTGTTCGACCCTGAATGGCACCAAGGTGTGATCGGTATTCTGGCGTCACGCATGAAAGAGCGCTATTTCCGCCCGACCATCGCCTTCGCCGACGCTGGTGATGGCCTGCTCAAGGGCTCAGGGCGCTCTGTGCAGGGTTTTCACATCCGTGATGCCCTGGCGGTGGTCGCCAGCCAGCATCCCAACCTGATCGCCAAATACGGCGGCCACGCCATGGCCGCCGGCCTGACCTTGCGCGAAGAAAACTTCCCGCTGTTTGCCGAAGCCTTTGATGCCGAAGTGCGCCGGCAACTGTGTGAAGAAGACCTCACCGGTCGCCTGTTGACCGACGGCACATTGGCGGTGGAAGAGTTTCACCTGGAACTGGCGCGTGCACTGCGACATGCCGGGCCATGGGGCCAGCACTTTCCCGAGCCGTTGTTTCACGGTGTGTTTCAGTTGGTGGAGCAACGTGTGGTTGGCGAGCGGCACCTGAAGGTGGTGCTCAAGAGCGAATGCGGGTCAGTGAAGCTCGACGGCATTGCGTTTGGTGTGGACCGTGAGGTCTGGCCGAACCCGACAGTGCGTTGGGTGGAGTTGGCCTACAAGCTGGATGTGAACGAGTTTCGTGGCAATGAGACTGTGCAGCTGATGATTGCGCATATCGAACCGCGCTGAGTCTGAGCCACACCGCAAAACAACTGTGGGAGCTGGCTTGCCTGCGATGCAGACGCCTCGGTCTATCAGACAGACCGAGGTGATGCTATCGCAGGCAAGCCAGCTCCCACAGAGGTGCCCACGTTCAGCTTTGTGGGCAGCCTTGGATTACTCGGCTTTGTCTTTAGCCTGGTGCTTCACAATGATATCCACCAAGCGCTGAGCCAGCGCCGGGTAGTTCTCATCAAAGTGATGCCCGCCGGGCAGCTTCACCGCCTCGCCCACAGCCGTGGTGTCGGTGCAGCCACTCTCGTTGACTTCTTCAGCACCGTAGATGCACACCACTTTATCGGCTGGCAGCTTGGCCATTTCCGGGCCGGTGGCGGCTTCTTTGCCGGCGTTGCCCAGCCAGCCTTCCACTTCGATTTCAAAGCTGCCGGTGCGTGCAAAGGCGAGCAGGATGATTGCGTCGACACGCTGCTGTTCGCTTTCCGGCATGCGGTTGTAGATCGCCGGCAGCACGTCGGCACCGAACGAATAACCGGTCAGTACGAAGCGCTTGGTGCCCCACTTCTGGCGGTAGTGCTGCATCAGCTCGGTGAGGTCTTTGGCGCTTTGTTCCGGGGTCTTGTGCTGCCAGTAGTAGCGCAAGGTGTCGATGCCGACCACCGGGTAGCCGATCTTGGCCATTTCACCGGCCACATCGCGGTCCAGGTCACGCCAGCCGCCATCACCGGAGAGGAACAGGGTAACGGTGTCCTTGGCTTGGCCAGCCGGTACCTCAACCACGGGAATCGCCAGGCCGCCGTTGTCCGAACCGACCAATTGCTTGCGCAGTTCGTTGTTCAGCACTTGCGGGTAGTGAATGTCGTAGTCGCTGATGCTGGTCGTCGCGCGCGGTGTATCGCGGACGAAACTGGCGCTTTCATCGTCAGGGTTATCGTTCCACGCCACCAGCCAGTTGCCGTGGGCGGAGGTCTTTGGCAGTGGATCCTTGCAGCCTTCCTGCACCAGGGCGAAGCCGACGGAGATGGCGTTGGCCTTGTCGTCGTTCTGTGTGGCCAGCCAGCGCCAGGCGAGCGCGGCGCCAGGGCCGATGCCGCTGACCAGCGTCGCCGGGCCTTTAAGCTGGGCCAGGGCGCTTTGCAGGGCTTGTTCCTGCAACTTGCAGTCATCTTTTGGCAGGATCACTTGAACGATTTGCGCCGAGCCGCCCTGGCTCAGGGCAATCAGTTGGCTGTCGCTCAAGGTTTCGTCGGCCATTACGGCCACGGCCACGCGGGCCTTGGCCGAGCCGTTAGGCGTCACACGGGTCATCACCGAACCGTCGGCCTGGGGCAGTTGTTCCAGGGTCGGTTGCGGGGCAGGGCGGTTCCAGTACCAAAAGCCACCCGCCGCGATCAGCGCGAGCAGCACTACTAAGGCCAATACATACCGCCAGGAGCGTCGAATCATCAGCGTTTCACCAATCCAGTCAAGCCGCCCGCAATCAGGGCGGCGGTATCGGCCAGTGCCACCAGCGGATCAAGTCCTGCGGGCACGGCCATATAACGAGGTTCCCAGTCAGGCTGGAACTTGTCTTTGAAGCGGCGCAAACCTTGGAAGTTATACAACTGCTCGCCACGGCGGAACACCATCGAGCCCAAGCGTTGGGTCAGCGGTGCACCACGGCGGGGTTGCAGGCCCGACAACGGCACCATGCCGAGGCTGAAGCGGGCGTAGTCATGGTTCTTATAATGTTGAATCAGGCCAACCATCATGAATTCCATGGTCAGCTTCGGCGCGTCCGGGTGCGCACGCATCAAGTCGAGACTGGCCAAGTCATGGTTGTAGGTCTCGAGCAGGTTGGCGAAGGCCACCGGGCGCCCTTCGAAGCGAATGATCGCGATGCGAAAGTGCTTGAGGTAGTCGTCGCTGAAGCGTCCGAGGGAGAAGCCTTTTTCCCGCACGTTCTTGCCGGTCAGCCAGGCATCGGAGATAACTTTGAGCTCATCCATCGGCGCCTTGCCCGGGTCGCAGATCTCCAGGGACAGACCGTCCCGGGTGCCACGGTTCCAGGTGTAGCGCAGGTCCTTCATCTCTTTGCCCTTGGCTTCCAGGTCAAAGCGTTTGAGGTCGACGCGGGCTTCTTCGCCCAGCTTGATCGCGGTGAGGCCGATGTCCATGTAGTACGGCAGGTTCTCGGCGCGTACCTGGTAGAACACGGGGCGCGCGTGATGGATGTCGCACAGGTCACGGAACTGCCAGATCATCTCCGCGCGGGGCTGAGTCGGGCCGATCGGGTCGTACAAGGCCACGAGGCTGCGCCCGCGACGGGCGTACATCAGGAAGGCTTCATCGTTGGGGTGAAACAGCAACGCCTTGTCGCCGGTCAACGCCAGGCCGCCGTCGGGTTGCGAGGAGGCCATCAGGATCTTGGTGGCGCGCTCAAGCTCATCCGGCGTGGGCAAGTGAATGACCGGGCGCGCCGTGCGCAGCAGCCAGGTCAACGACACGATGACCAGCAACACCGCCGCACCCAGCAACGAACGCAGGCCCCGTGGGGCGTTGGCGTCCAGGGTGAACTGCCACCACAGTTGATGGCTGTACGGCACATCTTGATAGGCAAACAGCAGCAGCCAGATCGAGGCGCCCAGCACGCAGACGCTGGCCACCAGGTACAGCGGCGAGAACGGCAGTTCAGTCAGGCGGCTGGCACGGTAGAACGAGCGACGGAAGATCGCCAGCAGCACCGCCGTCATGATCATCAGGCTGGCTTCTTCCCAGTCGAAGCCTTTGAGCAGCGAGAGCAGGGCGCCGGTCAGCAGCAGCACCATGGTCAGCATCCACGCCGCCGACAAACGTCGACGCAGGCCTTGGGCGAGCAACAGGCACAACACGCCGATCAGGCTGGCACCGAAGTGCGAGGCATCAATCAGGCGGTGGGGAATCAGGAAGCCGATGTTTTCCAGGCGTGAGTCGATTTCCGGCGTGGCGCCGGAAAACAGCAGGACCACGCCGGACAAAAAAACCAGTACGGCCAGCACCGGCGCCGCCAGGCCCGATGCAACCCGCAGGCTTTGCTGGGTCTGGAACAGGCGCTGGGCTTCGTTGACCAGCAGAAAGATACAGGCGATCAGCAGTGGCAGCACCACGTAGATCATCCGGTACAGCAGCAGGGCGGCGGCCAATGGCGCGGCGCCGAGTTTATCGGCAAACGCGGCCAGCAGAATTGCCTCGAACACGCCTACGCCACCCGGCACATGGCTGAGTACACCGGCCGCCAGGGCCAGCAGGTACACCAGCAGGAACGGGCCGAACGGCGGCGCTTCCGGCAGCAACATATAAAGGACGGTGGCGGCAGCGGCCACATCCAGCGCGGTAATGATCAGTTGCAGGAAGGTCAGGCGGCGGCCGGGCAGGCGTAGCGTACGACGCCCGGCCTTGACCAGCAGGTTGTCCGGGTAGGGTTGTTCCGGCAGGCGGCGGCGATAAATACCGATGCACAGTGCGACTGACAGCAGCAATACCGCGCCGGCGATGCCACCGAGCAAACCTTGGGACAAGTGCAGGTAGGTCGAGGCCGCCGGCAAGTTGCTCAAGGTGGCCAGTGCAGCCAGCGGCGGCAGGGCGGTGCCCAGGGCCAGGCTGGCGAACACGGTCATGTGGGCCACTTCCGAAGCGCCGATACCGTGGCGTGCATATAAACGGTAGCGCACCGAGCCACCGGAGAGCATCGACAGGCCAATGGCATTGCCGATGGCAAAGGCAGTGAAGCCGCCCATGGCCAGGGTTTTGGCCGGCAGCTTTACGCCGGCATAACGCGCGCCGGAGAATTCATAGCCCAATAGAATGACGAAACCGGCGACCGCGGCGGCAAATGCGCCGAGCAAGGCAGGCTTGGGCACTTCCAGGATCGAGTCGTGGAGCGCGTAAAGATCGAGTTCCAGCAGCAGGTGTCGGCAGGCGATCAGGGCGATAGCGAACAACAGCAGAGTGACGGCCAGCCCAATGGGTTGACGGTATTTGCTCAACAGATCCAGCCAACGCAAACGGGTGGGAGTAATCGGTTGTTCCGCTGTGACGGTGTCTTGTGGTTCAGACGAGTTGGCGCGCATCAATCACCTCGTGGATTGTGCGCGACAGGATGGAGGTATCCAGCCAAGTTACCAATCCCTATGGACAAAATAATTACAAATATTAACGCTTATCGCCGGGGGCGGCGACAGCGGCCATTGGTCGTAGAGGGTCGTGCTTGAGTACTGAGCATAGCTTGCAATGACATGGACTCTGCAAACCGTATACGGTTTCATGAAAGATGCCATGCCATTGTTTCAGAAGAACTTTTTCACCGGATACAAAAAAGGCCACTCTTTCGAGTAGCCTTTTTTGATGTTTGGTTGCGGGAGCCGGATTTGAACCGACGACCTTCGGGTTATGAGCCCGACGAGCTACCAGACTGCTCCATCCCGCGTCTNTCGAGTAGCCTTTTTTGATGTTTGGTTGCGGGAGCCGGATTTGAACCGACGACCTTCGGGTTATGAGCCCGACGAGCTACCAGACTGCTCCATCCCGCGTCTGTGGGCGGCATTCTACAGCCCAACGGCGAGGTGTCAACCGTTAATAGCCTGATGGGTCAAATAAGTGGAAATTAGTCACTCCACGCCCACCTTGTGCGGTAAGTGCAGGGTGGGCAACGTTTTTTCTGTCTTACAATTTTCATACAGGGCTAAAACAGGCACGCACAAAAAAGGCCACTCTTTCGAGTAGCCTTTTTTGATGTTTGGTTGCGGGAGCCGGATTTGAACCGACGACCTTCGGGTTATGAGCCCGACGAGCTACCAGACTGCTCCATCCCGCGTCTNTCGAGTAGCCTTTTTTGATGTTTGGTTGCGGGAGCCGGATTTGAACCGACGACCTTCGGGTTATGAGCCCGACGAGCTACCAGACTGCTCCATCCCGCGTCTGTGTGTCGGCATTCTACAGAGGAACGCAGGTGTGTCAACCTGTGAATTGAAGAAAAGCGCTTGTGGTTCAATCGGTTAGCTCTCCAAGGTGGGCTTGAAACGGCCTCGGGGCCAGTCTGGCCGAGGGTTTCAGCTCTATTGGCGGCTGGTTTTCGATTGAGAAAATAAATTCACCTGGGAAATTTCCTACCGCTCAAACGGCAGATTCAAACTACTGGTGCTATATACAGGAGTGAGTGCGATACTGGCCGCCCGTTGGATTACACCCTCTGTTTATATGACGCAGCGCAAAATCATCCACGTCGACTGTGATTGCTTCTACGCCGCCATCGAGATGCGCGACGACCCGAGCCTGGCGCAAAAGCCCTTGGCGGTCGGCGGCTCGGCAGACAGGCGCGGGGTGATTGCCACCTGCAACTATGAGGCGCGGGCCTATGGCGTGCGCTCGGCCATGTCATCGCGTCACGCCTTGAAGCTGTGCCCGGACCTGACCATCGTCAAGCCGCGCATGGATGCCTATAAAGAAGCCTCGAAGGAAATCCAGACGATCTTTCGCGACTACACCGATCTGATCGAGCCGTTGTCGCTGGACGAAGCCTATCTGGATGTGTCCGACAGCCCGCATTTTGGCGGCAGTGCCACGCGTATCGCCCAGGACATCCGCCGGCGCGTCTCCAACCAGTTGCACATCACCGTGTCGGCCGGCGTGGCGCCGAACAAGTTTCTGGCCAAGATCGCCAGCGACTGGAAAAAGCCCAATGGCCTGTTTGTGATCACCCCGGATCAGATCGAAGACTTTGTGTCGCAGTTGCCGGTGAAAAAGCTGCACGGGGTTGGCAAGGTCACCGCCGACAAGCTGGCGCGCCTGGGCATCGAAGACTGCCTGCAACTGCGCGAGTGGAACAAGCTGGCGCTGGTGCGTGAATTCGGCAGTTTTGGCGAGCGGCTCTGGGGCCTGGCCCGGGGGATTGATGACCGCGTGGTGCAGAACGACAGCCGTCGGCAATCGATCAGTGTGGAAAATACCTACGACGTGGACCTGCCGGACCTTTCAAGTTGCCTGGCGAAATTGCCTGAACTGATGGAAACGCTGGCGGGGCGCATGGCGCGTATCGACAGTAGCTACCGTGCTGGCAAGCCGTTCGTTAAGGTGAAGTTTCATGACTTTACCCAAACGACGCTGGAGCAGGCCGGAGCAGGGCGGGATCTGGAGAGTTATCAACAGCTGTTGACGCAAGCGTTTAACCGGGGCGGGAAGCCGGTGCGGTTGTTGGGGATTGGGGTGCGGTTGCTGGACTTGAGCATCGGTAACGAGCAGCTGCAATTTCCCTGGTAAAAACCGGATCCAAAAAATGTGGGAGCTGGCTTGCCTGCGATAGCGCTGTGTCAGTCATTGATGCTTTAACTGATACACCGCTATCGCAGGCAAGCCAGCTCCCACAGTTGTCTTTCGGTGTTGCTTAAATCTCAGCGTGCGCCTGGATCTGCGACAAGCCTTCCTGCATCCTTGGTCAGCGCCTGCAGAAACTCCTGCTGCAATTCCGGATCATTGCGCGTCAATTCGATCAGGCTTTGTTCCAGCTCACTGGCTTCTTCTTCCAGGCCCAGCTCCGACAGGCGTTTGACCCGGTGCACCCACTGGCTCACTTCGTCATCTTCCAGGTCGTCGTAGATCAGGCCATGGGCTTCGAGCAACTTGCCGCGCAGGGTGTTGCTGACCGCCAGGGTCGAGTCGGAATGCACATCGTCCTGGCCATCTTCCACGCTGATCTTCAAGGTGCTGACGCGGTTCAGGTCCTGCTCGGCAAACGGGCTGTCCAACAGGTTCAGGCGCAGTACACCGTCGCGGTCGGTGGTCAGCTCATGGGTCTGCTTGCCGGCGGTGACTTGCACCGGGCGTTCGCTCCAGGGCAGGCTCGAATACTCGGTGCGCTTGTCGCGCTGCACTTCATCGATACCCGCCAGGTTCTGTTGCGCACGGCCGTGGGATTGCACGTTCATGAACGGGTTGATGCCGTCCACGCCGTAGCTCAGCCAGTCGTGCGTCATGCTGGTGGGCAGGTTACCGAGGGCGAAGATATTCACCACGTTGGCGCCCGCGCCCGCTACCAGTGCAACGGCACCCAACGGCATCTCATAGAGTTTGCGCCAGGCTTGGTAGGGGGTGTAGCGATCGTAACGGCGGGTGACTTCGAACTCGGTGACCTCAAAGGTCTTTTGCTCGTGAATGCGAACCCGGCGTTGCGGCAGTTCCAGCACTTTGGGTTCGCCTACATCGATTTGCAGGCTGTGATCGAGCAACTTTCGCTCGACCCGCTCCTCGTGCTCGCTGCGTTGCGACATTTGATTGGCGCAGCCGCTGACCAGCAGGGCGCCGCACAAGGCGGCGCCCCCCAGGGCTCTGGTGTTTCGCTTGAACATGACTTCTCTTGATCTGGTTTTCAGCGACGAATACGCGCCTGAAGGAAAGACAGCACGTCAGCCACCGGCAACGGTTGGGCTTCGGCTTCGGTCCGGCTTTTGTATTCCAGATTGCCATCCGCCAGGCCGCGGTCACTGACCACGATACGGTGCGGGATGCCAATCAGTTCCATGTCGGCGAACTTGATGCCCGGGCTGGTTTTCTTGTCTCGGTCATCGAGCAGCACTTCAAAACCGGCAGCTGTCAGTTCGGCATACAGTTTGTCGGTGGCTTCGCGTACTTGCTCGTTGTCGTAGCGCAGCGGTACCAGGGCGATCTGGAACGGTGCCAGGGCGTCGCTCCAGATGATGCCTTTCTCGTCGTTGTTCTGCTCGATGGCAGCGGCAACCACGCGCGATACGCCAATGCCGTAGCAACCCATGTCCAGGGTGATCGGCTTGCCGTTCTCGCCCAGCACTTCGCACTTCATCGCCTTGCTGTACTTGTTGCCCAGCTGGAAGATGTGCCCGACTTCGATGCCACGCTTGATTTCCAGGGTGCCCTTGCCATCCGGGCTTGGGTCACCGGCCACCACGTTACGCAGGTCGGCCACGGTCGGAACCGGCAGGTCACGCTCCCAGTTCACGCCGAAGTAGTGCTTGTCATCAATGTTGGCACCGATACCGAAGTCGCTCATCAGCTCGACCGAACGGTCGATGATGATCGGCAGCGGCAGGTTCAGCGGGCCCAGCGAACCGGCGCCGGCGCCAATGGCGTCGCGCAGTTCGGCATCGGTGGCCATGACCAGCGGGCTGGCCACGCCAGGTTGCTGGGCAGCCTTGATTTCGTTGAGTTCGTGGTCGCCACGGATCACCAGGGCGATCAGCTTGCCTTCTTCCTCGGCGCGCACGATCAGGGTCTTGATGGTCTTTTCAATTGGCAGGTTGAATTTTTCCACCAGGGCCGCGATGGTCTTGGTCTCTGGCGTGTCCACCAGGCGCAGCTCTTCAGCCGGTGCCGGGCGGGACGTTTCCCGTGGCACGGCTTCGGCTTTCTCGATGTTCGCCGCGTAGTCGGAGCCGTTGCTGAACACGATATCGTCTTCGCCGGACTCGGCCAGCACGTGGAACTCGTGGGAGCCGGCGCCGCCGATGGAACCGTTGTCCGCTTCAACCGGGCGGAATTTCAGGCCCAGGCGCGTGAACACGTTGCAGTAGGCCTGGTGCATGCGGTCATAAGTGGCCTGCAAGGACGCCTGGTCTGCGTGGAACGAATACGCGTCCTTCATGATGAACTCGCGGCCGCGCATCAAGCCGAAGCGTGGGCGGATTTCATCACGGAACTTGGTCTGGATCTGATACAGGTTCAACGGCAGCTGCTTGTAGCTGCTCAGCTCGTTGCGCATCAGGTCGGTGATCACTTCTTCATGGGTCGGGCCGGCGCAGAAGTCGCGGCCATGACGGTCCTTGAAGCGCAGCAACTCAGGGCCGTACTCTTCCCAGCGCCCGGATTCCTGCCACAGCTCAGCCGGTTGGGTGCTCGGCATCAACACTTCCAGAGAGCCGGCGGCGTTCATTTCTTCGCGAACGATGGCTTCGACCTTGCGCATCACCTTCAAGCCCATGGGCAGCCAGGTGTACAGGCCGGAGGCCAGTTTGCGGATCATACCGGCGCGCAGCATCAGCTGATGGCTGATCACAACCGCGTCGGAAGGCGTTTCTTTCTGTGTGGCGAGCAAATATTGACTGGTACGCATGGTAGGCCGTTGTCGGTTGCTTGGACTTGAAATGACTTGGGATTGTACGGGCGGTTGTCGCTGGAGTACAGGCGTGAGGTCGTGGCGGTGTTTGTGTTGGAGTAGAGCCTGTGTGGGAACTGGCGTGCCTGCGATAGCGGTGTTGGATTCACCATCGCTATCGCAGGCAGGCCAGCCCCCACATTGACTGAGGTGGGTCAGTCTTCTGCGGGAGGATTCAATCGCGCCCGTCGGCTTTCCTGAAACCAGTGCAGCGCAATCAGGAACAGCGTCGGCACACCCAGCAGGCAGGTGATGATAAAGAAGTTGTGATAGCCGAACTTCTCCACCATCACGCCCGAGTAGCCACCAATCAGGCGCGGCAACAACAGCATGATCGAGCTGAGCAGCGCGTATTGGGTGGCAGAGAACTTGAGGTTGGTCAGGCTTGACAGGTAGGCGACAAACGCCGAAGTGGCCAGGCCCGAACTGAAGTTATCCAGGGAGATGGTGAAGATCAGCATCTGCAGGTCGGGGCCCATGTCGGCGAGCATCACGAACAGCAGGTTGGTGGCCGCCGAGGCAATGCCGCCGATAAACAGGATCGGCAGGATGCCGAAGCGCACGATCAACAGGCCGCCCATACCGGCGCCGAGCAGGGTCATGATCAGGCCGAAGATCTTGCTGACCCCGGCGATCTGGTCCTTGGTAAAGCCCTGGTCGATGTAGAACACGTTGGCCATCACGCCCATCACGGTGTCGGACATGCGATAGGTGGCAATCAGCCCGAGCAGCAGCAGCGCCTGCCAGCGATAACGCAGGATAAAGTCGTTGACCGGCGTCAGCACCGGCGCCAAACCCCGGCGGCCCATGGCCGAGAGGCACAGGGTGGTGAGGATGATGTACAGGATGGCGCGCAGGAACGCGCGGTCTTCCATCAGCAGCTCCCACAGGCTCACGCCGTGGAACAGCACGCTGGCGAAATCGGTGTTGTACAGTTGGGTGAACATCGCCGGGACCGACACCAGCAGCACGATCAGCACAAAGACCGAAACAAGCTGATGCGCAAAGCTGTAGCGCCCGGCCTGCAGTTGGGTGCGCAGTGGCACATCGGGTTCACGCATGAAGAAGGTGGTCAGCAGCGCCGGGATCATCAACACGCCGAACAGCACATAAGTGCCGGTCCAGGCCGAGTGTTTATAGTTGAAACCGGTGGAACCGAAACCTTCGGCAAAGAACAGCGCGCCGGCGGTGGCCAGCAGTGCGGCGATGCGATAGCCGGACATGTAGCTGGCAGCCAGCGCAGCCTGGCGGCTGTCGTCGGCGATTTCCAGGCGATAGGCGTCTACCGCGATGTCCTGGGTGGCTGAGGCGAAGGCTACGATAACGGCAATGGCGATCAGCCAGGACAAGTGCTTTTGCGGGTCGCAGAAGCCCATGCCGATCAACCCGAGGATCACCAGCGTCTGGGCAAGTACCAGCCAGGAGCGACGTCGTCCCAGTTTGCCGAGCAGTGGCAGGCGCCATTGGTCGAGCAGCGGCGACCAGACCCATTTAAACGCGTAGGCCAGGCCGATCAGGCTCGCATAGCCGATGGTCTCGCGGGCCACACCGGCCTCGCGCAACCACACGGAAAGCGTCGAAAACACCAACATGTAAGGCAAGCCGGCGGCGAAGCCGAGCAACAACAGGACTAACGTCGAAGGGCTGGCATAGGCGGCGAGCGCGGCGCGCCAGGTTTTACGGGGCATGGGCTGGAGTCTGCCTCAGATTTGCGGAAACAAAGCGCGCACTCTAACCGCTGTGCTCTACCGGGCGCCAGCCATGACGCTGAATATCAACGCGATTATTCAGGATACTGACGCCTTCACTGCGCAAACGCGCACGTTGTTCGTCGCCTGAAGCACTGCCCACCGGCAGACTTATCCGACCACCGGCACCCAACACCCGATGCCAGGGCAGGCGGGTGTCCTCGGGAAGCTGGCTCAAGGTACGCCCGACCCAGCGGGCGGCCCGGCCCAGGCCGGCAAGGTGCGCCAACTCGCCGTAACTCACCACGCAACCTTCGGGCACTTGCGCCAGGGTCAGGTACAAGGCCGTGCGGCGCATGTCTGCGGGGCTTTGGGGGGCGTCTTCGGGTGTCTGGGGTGTGGGCATCGCCGCGTCTTTATAAAGAGGTGTTTTTGTAAGAAACGTCTGTAATCATGCCGTTGAGAATTGAACTCAATATAAATCCTTGAGTCAGTCCAAGCTATCTAACACGATAACGCCCCTTTTTCGCCATTTTCGAGCCTCGAATTCGCTTATGTTGTCCAGAACCCTGCTCTGCCTTGCTGTTCTCAGCGCCTCCACGCCCCTGCTCGCCGACACCATCTGGTTGAAGAACGGTGACCGCCTGACCGGCAAGATCAAAGTCTTCGACGGTGGCAAATTGCTGATTCAGACCAACTACGCAGGGGCCATCCCAGTGGATTGGAAACAGGTCAAGACCCTGGAAAGCGATCAGGAACTGCTGGTCAAGCAGGACGCTTACACCGGTGAAAAGGCCAAATCCCTGAAAGCGGCGGAGGATGGCAAGGTCACCCTGACCAATGGCGAAGCGCCGAAAACCGTGGACTTGGCCAGCATCCAGCAGATCCTCAAGCCAAAGCCTGTGATCGAAGACCTGGTGTGGAAGGGCAATGTCGACCTGGCGCTGGACTACAAACGCGCCGACAAGGACACCAACGACTACGACATCGACTTCAAGACCACCGCCCGTCACGGCCAGTGGCGGCATACCGCCCAGGGCGAATACAACCGCGAGTTCCAGGATGACGTGACCACCACTGATAACTGGTCGCTGGAATATGACCTGGACCGCTTCATCACCGAGCATTGGTACTGGCAGGGCCGCCTGACCTACAAGCGTGACAAGGTTGAAGACCTGTCCCGCCAGCGCACCGTCGGTACTGGCCCTGGCTACCAGTTCTGGGACGATGAGCTGGGCGCGTTCTCCCTCGGCTCGCTGGTCAACCGCACCGATTACCAGTATTCGGACGATCGCAAGAGCAACTTCTATTCCCTGGCCATGAAATGGAGCTACAACCGCTACCTGGTGGGCAAGACCGTGGAATTCTTCACTAACGGTGAAGTGGGCAAACCGCTGGCCGGGCCGTCCGATTACTCCCTGGATGCGGAAATGGGCCTGCGCTACAAAGTCACCGAGTGGGCGTCGCTCAACCTCAAGGCCGAGCGTGACCTCATTAATGGCGAATCGCAAAGCAGCCTGGACAAGACCCGTTACACCGCAGGCTTCGGCGTCGCCTGGTAAAGCAGCCCGGTAAAACCAGCAACGGGCACTCTGGCAACCCGCGCCGATATTGATTACCTTGTGTTGAGATTCATTCCCATAGACGCCATAGGCTGTGGGCGGCTGAACACCCGAGGAGTCATACCGTGAGCACGCAGGTTGCCAAGAACGCCCGAGAGCTGTTGCTCAAGGAATACCGTGGAGCGCTCTCCACATTGTCCAAAGCCATGCCGGGTTTTCCCTTCGGCTCAGTGGTGCCGTACTGCCTCGACGCGCAGGGCCAGCCGATCATCCTGATCAGCCGCATCGCCCAGCACACGCACAACCTGCAAAAAGACCCCAAGTGCTCGTTGCTGGTGGGTGAGCGCGAGGCGGACGACGTGCAAGCGGTAGGGCGCCTGACCTACCTGGCCGAAGCCGAAAAGCTTGAGGATGAGGCAGCGATTGAAGCCGCCGCCGAGCGCTATTACCGCTACTTCCCGGATTCGGCCAACTACCACAAGGCCCACGATTTTGACTTCTGGGTGCTCAAGCCGGTGCGTCACCGTTACATCGGCGGCTTTGGCGCGATTCACTGGGTTGACCAGCTCACCCTGGCCAACCCGTTTGCGGGCAAAGCCGAGCGCAGCATGATCGAGCACATGAACAGCGACCACACCAAGGCCATCGCCCACTATGTGGAGCTGACCGGCCTGCCGACCACCGAGCCTGCGCAATTGGCCGGTATCGACAGCGAAGGCATGCACCTGCGTATCGGCCAGTCCTTGTATTGGCTGCCGTTTGCCGAGCCTTGCAACACGCCGACACAAGTGCGCGAAGCCCTGGTTTCATTGGCTCACGCCGACGTCTGGCCGAAAAAAGAAGCCGCCAGCGCTTGAATTCACGAAACGGCGACGTCATCTAAGGTGGACTGGCAAGGCATTCTTGCGTTGAGGAACCATTTGATGCGCCCTTTTTTATTGCTCTTTCTGCTGTTCCCGGTGTTGGAGCTGTTCGTATTCGTTCAAGTCAGCAGTGCCATCGGGTTTTTCCCGGCGTTGCTGTTGATCATTCTCGGCTCGATGCTCGGCGTGCTGGTGCTGCGCGTCGCCGGCCTGGCCACGGCGCTGCGTGCCCGTGAAAGCCTGAACCGCGGCGAACTGCCTGCACAGACCATGCTTGAAGGCCTGATGATGGCTTTGGCCGGTGGTTTGTTGATCCTGCCGGGCTTTATCAGCGATGTGGTCGGCCTGGTGATGTTGCTGCCGTTCACCCGCAAGCTGCTGGCCGGCAAGATGCGCCAGCGTGCCGAAGAAGCGGCGATCCGCCAGCGCGCCTTCGCCGATGACCTGCAACCCCGTGGCGGGCCGGCTCCACGCCAGCCGTTGGGGCGTGAAGGGGATGTGATCGAAGGCGAGTTCGAACACCGCGACAGCAAATAACCGCATGACCTGCACGGCGCCTTTGGGTGCTGTGTTGCTTTTGCCGCCCGGCATTCGTAAAAAATTTCCGTCGCGGCCTCTTGTAATAAGCTTATGCGCCCTTATGTAACGGTCACCGCAAGGTTTCTGGTGGCGACACCAGACAGACTTCCGCGTCTTGCTTGGCGAGGCGCGACCGGCACCGCCGGAATACAACTTGCCGGTATCGATACCGGCCGATGAAAAACACAATTAGGAGAGATCGACAATGAGCAAGCTTCGTCCTCTGCACGACCGCGTCGTAATCCGTCGCAGCGAAGAAGAAAAGAAAACCGCTGGCGGTATTGTTCTGCCAGGTTCGGCTGCTGAAAAAGCCAACCACGGTGTGATTCTCGCTGCAGGCCCGGGCAAGACGCTGGAAAACGGTCAAGTACGTGAGCTGGCCGTAAAAGTGGGTGACAAGGTTGTTTTCGGCCCTTACTCCGGCAGCAACACTGTGAAAGTCGACGGCGAAGACCTGCTGGTCATGGCTGAGAACGAAATTCTCGCCGTTCTGGAAGACTGATTCCCCGCTCATTTTCCCGTTACTACAAAGTATTTAAGGAATATCGATCATGGCTGCTAAAGAAGTTAAATTCGGCGATTCCGCCCGCAAAAAAATGCTCACCGGCATCAACATCCTGGCTGACGCGGTAAAAGCGACCCTGGGCCCTAAAGGCCGTAACGTGGTTATCGAGAAGAGCTTCGGCGCTCCGACTATCACCAAGGACGGCGTTTCGGTAGCCAAAGAAATCGAACTGGAAGACCGTTTCGAAAACATGGGCGCGCAGCTAGTCAAAGACGTTGCCTCCCGTGCCAACGATGACGCAGGCGACGGCACCACCACCGCTACCGTACTGGCTCAAGCCATCGTCAACGAAGGCTACAAGGCCGTCGCTGCAGGCATGAACCCGATGGACCTCAAGCGCGGCATCGACAAGGCGACCATCGCCATCGTTGCTGAGCTGAAAAAGCTGTCCAAGCCATGCGCCGACACCAAGGCTATCGCTCAGGTAGGCACCATCTCCGCCAACTCCGACAACTCCATCGGCGACATCATTGCCGAAGCCATGGAAAAAGTCGGTAAAGAAGGCGTGATCACCGTTGAAGAAGGCACTGGCCTGGAAAACGAACTGTCGGTTGTAGAAGGCATGCAGTTCGACCGTGGCTACCTGTCCCCGTACTTCGTCAACAAGCCTGAGACCATGGTTGCCGAGCTGGACAGCCCGCTGATCCTGCTGGTCGACAAAAAGATCTCGAACATCCGCGAAATGCTGCCAGTGCTGGAAGCCGTTGCCAAAGCCGGCCGCCCACTGCTGATCGTTTCCGAAGACGTTGAAGGCGAAGCCCTGGCGACTCTGGTCGTGAACAACATGCGTGGCATCGTTAAAGTCGCCGCCGTCAAGGCCCCAGGCTTCGGCGATCGTCGCAAGGCCATGCTGCAGGACATCGCTGTTCTGACCGGCGGTACCGTAATCTCCGAAGAGATCGGCCTGAGCCTGGAAAGCGCCACCCTGGAAAACCTGGGTAGCGCCAAGCGCGTGACCATCTCCAAAGAAAACACCATCATCGTTGACGGTGCTGGCGTTGAGCAGGACATCCAGGCTCGCATCACTCAGATCCGTGCCCAGGTTGCCGAAACCTCGTCCGACTACGACCGTGAAAAACTGCAAGAGCGTCTGGCCAAGCTGTCTGGCGGCGTTGCAGTGATCAAGGTTGGCGCCGGTTCCGAAGTTGAAATGAAAGAGAAGAAAGCCCGCGTTGAAGACGCCCTGCACGCAACCCGTGCAGCCGTTGAAGAAGGCGTGGTACCTGGCGGTGGCGTTGCGCTGATCCGCGCTCTGGAAGCCCTGGCTGACCTGACCGGCGACAACGCTGACCAGAACGTCGGTATCGCTGTTCTGCGTCGCGCTGTTGAAGCACCGCTGCGTCAGATCGCTGCCAACTCCGGCGACGAGCCAAGCGTTGTAGTCAACGAAGTCAAGAACGGCAAAGGTAACTACGGTTACAACGCTGCGACTGGCGAATACGGCGACATGATCGAAATGGGCATCCTGGACCCTACCAAGGTGACTCGTTCCGCGCTGCAAGCAGCAGCCTCGATCGGTAGCCTGATCCTGACTACCGAAGCTGCAATCGCCGACAAGCCAAAGGCTGAAGGCGCAGGCGGTGGCGGTATGCCTGACATGGGCGGCATGGGTGGCATGGGCGGCATGATGTAAGCCAGCCTTACCCGGCTACTGAAAAGCCCCGCCTGCAGTGATGCAGGCGGGGCTTTTTTGTGCAGTATCCAAAAATGTAGGAGATCGAATGTGGGAGCTGGCTTGCCTGCGATGGCATCACCTCGGTGCACCAGACATACCGAGTCGCCTGCATCGCGGGCAAGCCCGGCTCCCACATGGCTGCCTGTGTTGATCTCAACCCAATGTACGGCGCCGCAACAGCTTCCTGAAGGTCATGCCCCGTGACAGGGTTACTTGGGCAGCCGGCACAAGTGCCATGGGTTGCGGTGCAGCAGCTTGGTCGAGTGAGCCAGGGCCAGGCAGGTGCGCGAGTTTCTCAACGCCGGCGGCTCGGGGCCACCTCCGGGGTGGTGGGGTGAGGAGCGCATCCTGCGCCGTTGGCCGACGTGCCGTATTGGCGGTGTGATCGCCAGCGTGTTTGTCTTCCATCCGTGGTGATGGCTTGTCCGTCACCGCCAGGCGCGAGGCCGACGCATTACCGGGCACGAATGCGCCGGCAACGATGCACAGCGACAGCATCAAAGTGGGCAAATGCTTCTTACGGGGATGCATGAAAGGGCTCTCCAACCGGGGATTCAGTTGGCGAGGTTACGGGCGATGGGATGGCTTGGCTGTCACAGGCTGTAACAGCGCTACAACCGGCGATACCCTTCAATAAGGACGAACACTGTCACTGTGGCGAGCAGGCTTGCCCTGCGTTGGGTGGCGAAGCCGCCCCAAATCAGGCAACTCGGTGAGTCAGTTATAACGGGCTGGGGCTGCTGCGCAGCCCAACGCAGGGCAAGCCTGCTCGCCACGGGTTGCTTTTCTCCAGTGCCGTTTCTGAGTCGACTTACTTGAATGCATCAGCCCAAAGACCTTGAAAGGCATGCCTCTAAAGAGGCCGCAACGGCAGTACCAGGCTCATGCGTGCGCCGCCCAGCGGGCTGCGGGTTACCGACAACTCACCGTGATGCCACTGGGTTGCGCGCTTGGCCAGCGCCAGGCCGAGGCCGAAGCCACTGGGTTCGTCGCCGCCCATGGCAAGCCGCACGAAGGGCTCGAAAATCTTTTCACGGTTCTCCGCCAATATGCCGGGGCCGTCATCGTCGACATGCAGCACCACGTGCTGCTCACCCTGATAAGTGGCGCTCACGCACACTCGATCACGCGCATAGGTGATGGCGTTGCTCAACAGGTTGCGCACGATCAGGTGCAGCAGGGCGCGGTCGCCGATCAGTTCAAGCTGTGCTGGCTCGGTTTCCAGGCTCAATTGGCGATGGTGCCCATCCAGCAAGGCGAACTCCTGGTGCAGCCAGTCACGCAGGTTGATGGGCTCGTGCTGCAAATCACTGGGCGCGCCGGCCATTCGCGCAAAGGCCAGGCTGGCGCGAACCAGGGCTTCGAGTTCTTCGACATCGGTTTGCAAGCGCTCCTGAAGGCGTGCGCGGGTCGGCGGGTCTTCGCTCTTGCTCAGCAACGTAAGGGCGAAACGCATGCGCGCCAGCGGTGTGCGCAGTTCGTGGGAGACGGCTTGAGAGACTTCGCGATGGCGTTCGCTCATGGCGCTGATGTCCCGCGCATGCTGTTGCAAAGTCAGCAGCAACGGCGTCCATTCCTTGCCCAGGGCGGGCAGCATCACATTTGGGCTGAGTGCCAGGGTGTCCAGGCAGTGGGTGAGCGTGGCCAGGTCCTTGTTATGCCGCCGGTACGCGCGCAAACCGAGGCCGAGCAGCAGCAACACCGGCAAGCCTGCGACGCAGGCGGTGATCCAGAAAATCGGGAATTTCAGCAGGTCCTTGACCTCGGCACTCCCCCACATAGGGCCGAAGCGGATCACGGTTTCGTCGTCCAGCGGGAAGTAGCTGATGTCTTCGTCGCTGTTCAGCGCCGGCTGCTGATGTTCGAGCATGACCATGGCTTCGGGGGGCAATTCGACGTCGTCATACGGGATCAGCTCTACCGGGTACTGGAAGTGCGCGCGCAGGATGTCCATGCGCGCTTCACGCTTTTCGGCAGGCACGCCTTTAAGCTGTTCGGCCACCAGGTAGCCTGGGCCGGCCATCAAGCGCAAAAAGCTGTCTTCGCCGACAAACACCGAGGCGTTGGTGCACAGCCACAGCAGATAAAGGGTCAGGCTCGTCCAGCCCGCGCCCGCCACGGCCACCATCCAGGGGCGCAGTTTAAACATGCTGGGCCGCCTGGGGGATTTCGACAAACAGGTAGCCTTGGGCCGTGATGGTCTGGATGGTCACCGGGCAGGCCAGGCTCATCAGCTTTTTGCGCAGGCGCGACACACGCATATCAATCGAGCGGTTAAGCCCGTCGTATTCCAGGCCGCGCAAGCTTTGCAGGAGTTTCTCGCGGGTCAGCAACACGCCACTGTGGCGGGCGAAAATCGCCAGCAATTCGAACTCGGCCACCGAGAACTGCAACGGCGTGCCGTCGAGCCAGGCGAAATGACTGTTGAGGTCCAATCGAAACGCGCCCCACTGATAAGACGCGTTGGGCGCCTGGCGGTGACGGCGCAGTAACGAGCGCACCCTGGCCAGCAACAGCAGCGGGTCGACCGGCTTGACCACGTAATCGTCGGCACCCACGTGGAAACCGGTCAATTGCTCGGCGTTTTCATCCAGCGCGGTCATCATCAGGATCAACCCGGGGTAGCTGTCGCGAATCTGGCGGCACAGGGTAAACCCGTCGATGCCCGGCAACATCACGTCGAGGATCAACAGCGCCGGTTTTTCCTCAAGAATGCGCTGAGCGGCGCGATCACCACGGTGCTCCACGGCGACGGTAAAACCCTCCGCCCGCAGGAACTCGGCCGTCAGCGCGGCCAATGGGCGGTCATCTTCGATCAGCAACAGGGAGTCGGACATGCAAGGGCGCCATCGCCGGAGGATGGCGCAAGTGTCACGCCCTTGCCCTGTGGTAGGCAAGGGCCAGAGCGCAGCTGTCAGCGTACGCTGATCGCAGGGGGCACTTCCTTCGGCGCCTTCCAGCTCAGCAACTGTTGCGTGTAGCCATAGCTGGCCGCTTGGTAGTAGGTGATGGCGCGTTGGATCAACGGATCATCACTGCCCACGCGTAACTCCTGGCTTTCACCCAAGGCTTGATCGTGGCGACGCAGGCCCTGGCGTGGGCTTAAAATGGCCAGGTCCTTGCCGTCAAACAGCCCCAGATACTGGTAGTTGCCGACCACCACGCGCGGTGGCAGCGGGTTGTCCTGCAACAGGTTGCGGCCGAAGAAGGTCGATTCGTAACTCAGGTTGATCAGGCCCAGCAAGGTCGGCGCAAGGTCGATCTGGCTGGCCAGTTGTGCGGTTTCCCGCGCTTCGATCAGCTTGGGGGCATAGATGAACAGCGGGATCTGGTAGTTGGTGATCGGCAAGTCTTCCTTGCCTGCGCTGCCGGCGGTGTGGTCGGCGACGAACACGAAAATCGTGTTATCGAACCAGGGTTTCTGGCGTGCCGCTTCGAGGAACTCGCCAATAGCGTGGTCGGTGTATTTGACGGCGCCGTCACGGCCTTTACCGGACTTGATATCAATGCGCCCGTCCGGGTAGGTGTAGGGGCGGTGGTTGGACGTGGTCATCAGCTGCAGCAGGAAGGGCTGCTGCTTGGCGTAGTCGGCGTCGGCAAGTTTCAGGGTTTGCCGGTAGAGGTCTTCATCAGCCATTCCCCAAGCGTTCTTAAACGAAATTTCCGCTTCAGGCACACTGCTCTGGTCGACGACCCGATAACCGTTGCCGCTGAAAAACGCGTTCATATTGTCGAAGTAACCGCGCCCGCCGTAGACGAACACGCTGTCGTAACCGACGGCACCGAGTTGTTGGCCAAGGCTTGCGAAACCGCTTTCACGGCCAATGCGCTTGACGATCGAGCGGCCGGGGGTGGGTGGAATCGCCAACGTGATCGCTTCCAGCCCACGGTCAGTGCGGGTGCCGGTGGCATAGAAGTTATTGAAGTACAGGCTTTGTTTGCGCAGCGCATCAAGGTTGGGCGTCAGGTTGTTCTCATCGCCATTGCTGCCCATGTATTTGGCGCTGAAGCTTTCGATGGTCACCAGCACGATGTTGGGTTTGCGCAATGTGCCTGGGTTGTCGATAGTGCGGCGGATATCCAGCGGGTCTGTGCCGATAAAGTGCGCATTGGGTTCGCTGAGTTCTGCGCGCAGTTGTTTGGCGACAACGTCGGTTGGCAGGCTTTTGTAGAACTGCGTGTAATCGAGTTCGTTATTGCGAAAGGCGGCAAAAAATTGGTAGGGGCCGTTGCTCGCCAATTCGTTCATATAGGCGTTGCCGCCTTGGGCACGCGGGCTGTTCTGGCTGATCAATTGCACACTCAGACCGGCGGCTAGCAACAGGCACAGGGCGTTCAGCAAGCGGCCGCGCATTGGCGGGAGCGGGGCGTTCATCGCCGCATTGAACGGCTTGCGCAGGGCCAGGCTTACTATTATCGCCAGCATCGCTAACAAACTGAGCAGCTTGCCGATCGGGTAGGACTCCAGCAGGTTGTTCAACACCTCCTTGGAATACACCAGGTAGTCGACGGCAATAAAGTTGAAGCGCACACCGAATTCATCCCAGAACAACCATTCAGCGACTGCAGTGAACAGCATGGCGAAGACGCTGACGGTGAGCACCGCTTGCAGGAACCAGCGATGGCCGCGTCGGCGCCACAGCGCGGGCGGGCACAGCAGCAGGTACAGGCCCAGCGGCAAGGCGGCATACACCAGGAAGCTCAGGTCATAGAGCAAACCCACGCCAAACACCGGCAGCAAATTGCCACCGACTTCATCCAGATGGGTGATCAGCAGCACGCTGCGGGTCAACAGGAAAATCACCAGCCAGGTGGCGGTGACGAGCAGCAGAAAGCGCATAGGCGCTGTTTTGAAAAACCCCATGTCCATATTCCTTATATCGATGGGCGCGATGTTCGACCTGACACTGTAATCAGTTTGTGAAGCTATAGTGAAAAACTTGTTGAAATATGTAATTGGTTGAAAACCTTTATCGACCTGGCCTCAAGGTCTATCCCTGAGCCACACTTGGCCTTAAGCTGCGCGAGCCAACAAGGCCGTTACCGCGTACGGAGACACTGCCCATGCGAATTTTATTGGTTGAAGACAACCGCGATATTCTGGCCAACCTGGCCGACTACCTGGGGCTAAAAGGCTACACCGTGGACTGTGCGCAGGACGGTTTATCGGGCCTGCACCTGGCCGCCACCGAGCATTACGACCTGATCGTGCTCGACATTATGCTGCCTGGTATCGACGGCTACACGCTGTGCAAACGCCTGCGTGAAGACGCCCGCCGCGACACGCCGGTGATCATGCTTACCGCCCGCGACCAATTGGATGACCGGCTGCAGGGCTTCAAGTCCGGCGCCGATGACTACCTGCTCAAACCGTTTGCCTTGTCCGAGCTGGCCGCGCGCATCGAAGCCGTGTTGCGCCGTGCCCAGGGCGGCGGGCGCCGTGCCCTGCAAGTCGGTGATTTGAGCTATGACCTTGATACCCTCGAAGTCACCCGCGAAGGGCGCTTGCTCAAGCTCAACCCGGTGGGCTTGAAGTTGCTCGCGGTGCTGATGCAAAAAAGCCCGCACGTACTGCGCCGCGAAATCCTCGAAGAAGCCCTGTGGGGCGACGACTGCCCGGACAGCGACAGCCTGCGCAGCCACGTTCACCAATTGCGCCAAGTGATCGATAAACCCTTCGCCAAACCGTTGCTGCAAACGGTGCACGGTGTGGGTTATCGCCTGGCCGAGGGCCGTGATGGAGTTTAAGCAAAGCCTTGCCCAGCGGATCATCATTGCCTTTGCGCTGATGAGTGCGTTGGTGGCGGGGGCCTTCGCCATGGGCATCGTTGCAACCGTGCACCTGGTGGAAGAAAAACTGATTTCGGCAGGCCTAGGCGGCGACCTCCAGCGCCTGTTGTTGATGGACAGCGTTGAGGACTGGAGCCACCGACCCGAGCCCGACCAGCTGTTTTACTTCAGCGGCGGGCCTGGAGATTTCGAGCTGCCCAAAGACCTGCGGCACCTGGAACCGGGGTTTCACGAAGTATTCCGCGAAGCGCTGTCGTACCACGCCATGGTTGAAGTGGTGGATGGCCGACGGTATGTGTTGCTGCAAGACCAAAGCGATTTCGAAGAGCGTGAGCGCGTGCTGTTTGCCGTGGTGCTGGTGGGTTTTGTACTCAGCCTGGCGCTCGCGGTGTTCCTCGGTTGGGTGCTGGCCCGCAAGGTAATGGCGCCTGTGGTGCGCCTGGCTCGCCAGGTGCGCCATCGTGACCAATTGCTGGGCTTGGCGCCGCCGCTGGCGCCGGACTACGCCGCCGATGAAGTCGGCGAGCTGGCCGTGGCGTTCGATGCCACCCTGGGCCGCCTGCGTGCGGCGTTGTCCCGTGAGCAATTGTTTACCAGCGACGTCAGCCACGAACTGCGCACGCCCTTGATGGTACTGGCCAGCTCCTGCGAACTGCTGCTGGAAAACCCGGCCATTGACCAGCGTGGTCGCAACCAGGTGCTGCGAATCGCGCGTGCCTGTGAAGAAATGCGCGAACTGGTGCAGACCTTCCTGATGCTGGCGCGTGCCAAACACGACGATGCCGCCATGTCGCCGCAGGTCAACCTCACGCAGGTGGCCGACGATCTACTCGGCATCTGGCGCGAGCCCATCGAGCAAAAAGGCCTTGAGCTGATCTATAACCCCGGCAATCCCCTGGACACCCGCTACAACACCACCTTTTTGCACGCGGTGATGGGCAACCTGTTGCGCAATGCGCTGCACTACACCGAGCAAGGCTTTATTCGCCTCACGCTCGAACCGAGCGGCTTTATCGTCGAGGACTCGGGGGTCGGCATTCCCGAGGACAAACGTGAAGCGATGTTCGAGCCCTTTGTGCGCGGCAGCGAAAAGCGCGGTGAAGGCCTTGGCCTGGGCTTGTCGCTGGTGCAACGCATCTGCGAGAGCCAGGGTTGGAGCGTCAGCCTGAGCACCATGGAGCCTAACGGCTGCCGGTTTCATGTCGAGTTGAGCCAGGTCAAACCCTGAGGATGGACCTGGCCGTTATCCTGCCAGACAACCCGCTAAATCGGCGAATATGGCCCCATGCTATTGCTTGTATCTGTAAAGTCTTGAAATGTATGGGATTGGACAGGACAAGTTTTTCACAACGGGTTGACCTGTTGATCACAGTTTGCTGCTTAAGGTTGTAGGCATCAGCTACTGGAGATCCGTTGATGTCTACCCCGATCAAGCTCGATTTTTCCGAAAAGTACGACGATCAGCACGCGCAGAATTATTTGCTCAAGCATCAGGACAATCTGGCTCGCCGGCTGTCCCACAAACGCGACGAGCAATTGGCGCGCGGCGCGTTGGCCATGGCTGGCGAGCCGGGCCTGGTGCTGGACCTGCCTTGCGGTGCCGGGCGGTTCTGGCCATTGTTGGCGGAGAAGCCCAACCGTGTGATTATCGGCGCTGACAATTCGGAGTCGATGTTGAAGGTCGCCACCGTCGCCCAGCCGGCGGAGGTGGTGAAGCGGGTACGGCCTTTGCACACGTCTGCCTTTGATATCGATTTGCCCGATAACGCGGTCGACAGTATTTTTTGCATGCGTTTGATGCACCACATTGGTGATCCGGCGCACAGGCTGGCAATACTGAAAGAATTTCAGCGGGTTACCCGCGACAGCGTGATTATTTCGTTGTGGGTGGATGGCAATTTCAAGGCTTGGAAACGCAAGCGCGCCGAAGCCAGACGTCGCAAGAAAGGTGAGCAGGAAGGTTACCAAAATCGGTTTGTGTTACCGGCTGCTACTGTCGAGGCAGAATTTGAGCAAGCCGGTTTCCGAGTTCAGGAATCCCTGGACTTCATGCCGCTCTACGCCATGTGGCGAGTCTATGTATTGCGTAAGAGGTAACAGGATGGCAGTTGAGTGCGTATCAGGCAGTCACGTAGCTCCCGAAGAACGATTTGATTTTTTCTGGCGCCAGCAGGGCGAATGGGTCGAGGAACCCAACCGCCGACGCGGTGGTGAAAGCGGTGTGCAGCGGGTGGTCAGCCCAAATGGCCGCTTGCTCTACAGCAAGCGCCAGACCGGGCATATTTACCGCAGTTGGCTTCACCCGTTCGGACGCCCGACCGTGTTGCGCGAACGTGACGCCCTCAAAGGCCTGCGTTCGCTGGATGTACGCGTTCCGGAACTGGTGTTCTGCGGCGCGCGCCGCGACCCCGAGCACCAATGGAAAGCCTTGTTGGTGACCGCGTCCCTCGACGGTTTCGACGAAATCGAAAACTGGTACGCCGCCGGTGGCCGTGAGCTGTACGGTGAGTTGGTTCACGAGCGCATGCTCAAGGAATTGGCGGGCACCCTGGCGCGCATGCACAAGGGCCGCTGGCAACATGGTTGCCTGTACATCAAGCATATTTTTGTACGCGTGACCGGCGAAGGCGACTCGGCCAAGGTGGAAGTGGCGCTGCTGGATTTCGAGAAGTGCCGTCAGCGCTTGACCGCTTATCGGGCCGCCTCCCATGACATGCTGCAATTGCGCCGCCATTCGTCGTGGAACAGTACCGACTGGGAAAAACTCAGCTACTTTTACGAGACGGCGTTTGGCAGCGCTATCAAGGGTTTAAGTAGATGAAGCTAGAAATAGCACGAGGTGTGTTCCTGGTCGGCGCGTTGGGCATTGCAGCCCTGGCGCTGGCTGCGTGGGAACAACCTCGCACACAAGTGCTCAGTGCGGTGCAGGGCAGCGGGCAATGCCTGCTGCCACGTGTTGCCAAAGCCAGTGTGGCGGCCAAGCCGGATCATGAGTTGCTGTTGTTCATGTTCGGCATGTCCCAAGGGATGAGGCCGCAGAGTTGAAAAGATTCCAACCCCCGACAAAGGGCCTTGCGATGCGAGGCCCTTTTTTTTAGCTCAAATTATCAGGTGCAAGTGGTTGTCCCAAAGCCCCGAGGGCAGCTCCAGCGGCGTGGCCACCAACTGCGGCTGGCGGCAATCGTAGAAGCGGCAACGGCCCTGGCCTGAGGTGACGACAAAGCCATCCGCCACCGCGCCGACACCTGCGCAGTCGGGCAACGGCCCGTCCAGACGCAGCGCACCGCTGTCCATGTCCCAGATAAAAAACCGGTTACCCCGCGGCGCCGTCAGTGCGACCAGACGCAGTTCGCTGTGCACGGCGACGCTGGCGGTGTAATGCCCCATGGCTTGCAGTTGCTCATCGGCCACCGGGAACGCCACGAACGGCTGCCCCGGGCGCTTGATCGCGAGCAACTCGGAGCGCTCCTGGGACGGCCCCATGAACTGCTGCCCGGTGAGGATCGTGCCATCGCTGGCAATCCCCATATGGCGCACGCTGTTCATCTGTTGGCCCAGGGTTTCCTTGCTGATCAGGCTGCCGTCGCGGTGCATCAGCACCAGGCTCGGTTCCATGGCGTTGAGGTTCATCTCCACACGGCTTTCGGCTTCGGTGCGAATGCCGCCGTTGGCCACCACCAGGGTTTCGCCGTCGGGCATCCACGACACCTGGTGCGGGCCGATGCCATGGGTGGAGATTTCGCCGCTGTGCACCAGCCGCTCGCCCTCGAACTTGTACACCCCGAGCAGGCCACGGCCGGGGTCGGAGGTGTCGTTTTCGGTGGCGTACAGCCAGTCGCCGCTCTTATGGATGACTGCGTGGCCATAGAAGTGGCGATTGGCATTGGACGTGATGGTTTGCAGCAGCGTGCCAGTACGCAGGTCGATCAGGTAACTCTCGGTGCCCGGGCGACGGGCGACGAACAGCGCAATCGGCAGTGTCGGGTGGTTGATGATGTCATGGCAGCGCTGGCCGACCTGGGTGGCAAACACTTGCGTGCCGTCCAGGCGAAAACCCACGGCGTAGTGCTTGCCGTCCGCGTCATCGCGGGCCGACAGCAGCAGCGGTGCCTGCTTCTTTTGTTTGAACAGCGTCCAGCCACCCAACGTCAGTGCGCTGAGCAGCACACTGCCAACCGCCAAAGCCTGTCGCCTGAGCATCATCAGTCACCGTCGTTAGCGTTAAAGCCCAGTTGGATGCCCAGCGCCTTGGCCAGATCACCTTCGTGCAGGCGGTGGACGACGTTGAGGCTGTCGTAAATGTCGTTGAGTTGCTGGCGCCCGGCGTCGTTGGCCAACAATTCGTTGAGCGTGCGCTGGTTGCTGGCGAACAGCTTGAGCGAGGCGGCGTAAGCGGCGTCGATCTTGTCGGCCAATGGCTTCTGCTCGGACGGCAACAGGCCGCGCAGGCCTTTGTTGTCGACACCCACCCACACGGTCTGCGCCGCCGCCAGGCTGGCTTGCAGGCTTTGCAGGGACGACTGGCTGCGCCAGGCATCGGCCTGGAACGGTTGCGGGATGCCCTTGGTCTGGCGGCCCATCGGCGTGCCGAGTTTTTTCTTCAAGGTATCCAGTGCTGTGACCTGCACACGCAGCAGGTCAGCGATGGCTTCGTGGGAATCGGCGTAGCGCTGGTTCGGGAACTTGGTCATCTGCGCGAGCATGCCGTCGGTGCTGTTCCAGCTGGCCAGGATCTCTTCGGCCAGGGTTTTCTGACGCTCACCAATGGCCACCAGCAGCGGGCAGTATCGGGCTTTCTGGGCTTCGTCGGCGACGTCGGTCTTGGCGTCGTAGAGGATGTATTCGTAGGCCGACAGGCCTTGCACCACCACGCTGGACTTGGCCAGGGCGGCGCCGTCGATCTGCGGCTGGGCGCTGACCAGTTGTTCGACCTGGCGACCCACCAGGTTTTTCTTGTCCGGCCAGAACTGCACTTGCCACGAACGGTTGCCCTCGGCCAGCGGGCCGATCAGCAGCGGTTGCAGCTCAGCCCAGGCTTTTTGCGCGTGCAGGAAGTCGGCGCGGGCCGTCTCCAGGCTTTCCTTGCCCTGGCAGTAGGCGAGGGCGCTGACGGCCAGCTGGCGGTCGGCTTCAACCCAGCGGCTGTAGGTGGGCAGGATCACTTGCTTGGCGATGGCCGCCGAGGTCACCGCTTGCGGGTCCTGGGGCGAGCAGGCGCCAAGGGCGAGGGCGGCAAGGCTGGTGAACAGCAACTTGGGACGGAACATGTCGAGCTCCCTTCTGTCAGTGTGGCAATGCTTATAAGGAATTCAGGAACGCCAGCAACGCAGCACGCTGCTCGGCATTAAAGGACAACACATGCTGCTGCGCCGCTTGTGCTTCACCGCCATGCCAGAGCACGGCTTCGAGCAGGTTACGGGCGCGGCCATCATGCAAAAACTGGGTGTGACCACTTACGGCCTGCGTCAGGCCAATGCCCCACAACGGCGGCGTACGCCAGTCGCGGCCGCCGGCCTTGAACTCGCTGCGGTGGTCGGCCAGGCCTTCGCCCATGTCGTGCAACAGCAGGTCGCTGTAAGGGCGAATCACCTGGTTGGCCAATTCAGGTTCGGCGGCTGTGGCCGCCGTGGTGAACGTCGGCTTATGGCAACCCTGGCAACCGGCCTGGTAGAACAGGTTTTTGCCGGCGAGCACCTGCGGCGTGTTGACGCCACGGCGTGCCGGCACGGCGAGGTTGCGGGTGTAGAACAGCACCAGGCGCAGGATGTTATCGCTGACTTCCGGCTCGCCCTCGGGGCCATTGCCATTGGGCGCCTGTTTGCAGGCGACTTGGGCGTCGGTGCAGTCATCAAAGGGTCTCAGGGACGTGGTGAGGCCCATATCACCAGAAAACGCGTGAACATTTTGTTGATTGAGGTTGGGTTGCCCGGCTTTCCAGCCAAAACGCCCGAGTACGGTTTGGTGCTGCGCGTCATCCCAGACCCAATTGGCGCGACCGACGAGGGCTTCCTTGTCGGCGGTTTTCGCGTCGGTGTTGCGCAGAATGTCGGCATCGCTGATGGCTTCGAGCAGGCCCAGGCCGATCATCGGCGGCGCAATCCGCGCCGAGAAAAGTGTTTCGGGGTGCATCGGGCCGTAACCCAGCTGGGTGATTTGCAGGTTTGGCTTGCGCAACTCGACCACGCTGCCGTCCTTGAAGGTCACGTTGACGGGCGTGTAGTCGACCCGCACTTTGCCTTCAGGTGCCACGCCCGGCACGGCCATGTCCTGCAGTTGCCCACCGTAAACCGGTTCAGGCACCACACCGATCTGCTCGATGAGCCGGGCATCGACAGGTGCAGCCGGAATCGACAGGCGCACCAGCATCGACACCGCATTCGGCGCGTCGGGCAGCGGCGGATGGCCACGGCCGTCCTTGATATGGCAGTTCTGGCAAGCGTTGGTGTTGAACAGCGGGCCCAGGCCATCACGCGCGGTGGTGGTGGACGGCGCAATCACCCAGGGGCTGCGAAAGAAGCTGTTGCCGACGCTGAAATCCAGGCGACGGGTGGGTGCCAGGTTGGCCGAAGGCAGGGAAAACGCGTTCTGATCGCGCTTGTTCACCGTCGTCGCGCCGCCCGCCCGTGATTCACCCGGCTCTGCCTTGGTGAACCTGGGCGCGTCATCGCAGGCAGCCAGGCTCAAGGCCAGCAATGCTGCACACACACGAAGAGGCGAACGGACCATCGGGTTTCCTGCGGCTAAGGCGAAAAATAAGGCCGCAAAGTCTAACAGGGCAGGGCGGATTGAATAAGAGCAATTATCGTTTGGTGGAATCCGATTCATTCCCGCTAGAATGACCGCACATTTTTTTCTGGAGGTGGCCAATGCAGGCTCTCGACGCTTTGCTCAACCGTGTTTCCGTGCCGCGTCTGCTGGAACCGGCGCCGACCCAGGAGCAGCGCGACGTGCTGTTCGCCGCCGCCATGCGCGCGCCGGACCACGGCCAACTGCGCCCGTGGCGCTTCCTCACCGTAGAAGGCGCCGCCCGTGAGCAGATGGGCACGCTGTTGGCCGAAGCCGCACGCCTGCAGGACGCCGACGCGCCGCAAGCCGCCATCGACAAGGCTCAGAATGGGCCGCTGCGTGCGCCGTTGGTGGTGGTGGTGATAGCGCGTCTGCAAGAGCACTTTAAAGTGCCTAAATCCGAGCAACTGCTGGCGGCTGCATGTGCGGCCCACGGTATTTTGCTGGCGGCTTATGCACAGGGGATTGGGGCGGTGTGGCGCACCGGTGAGTTGTCCTACTCGGCCCATGTGGCAAAAGGCTTGGGGCTGACGGCGGATGAGGAAGTGATTGGCTTCCTCTACCTCGGCACGCCGCAGAACCCGCCGCGCACGGCGGCCAAGGAAGATGTAGCGGCGTTTGTTCAGGCCTGGACTGGCGTCTGATTGTGGGAGGCTGGCTTGCCTGCGATAACGGCCTGTCAGTCATGGATGTACTGACTGACCCACCGCCATCGCGGGCAAGCCAGCTCCCACAGGGATCTTCATTGTGTTGAAGATCGGTTTTATACCTTGAACTGATCCATCAACTTCATCTGCTGGCTCGCCAGCGCATTCAGCTGGCTGCTGATGGCCGCCGATTCGGTGGCCTGGCCGGTGAGGGTTTCGGTCACGGTGCGGATCGCCGAGACGTTGCGGTTGACCTCTTCGGCCACGGCGCTCTGTTGTTCGGCGGCGCTGGCGATCTGCAGGTTCATGTCGCTGATCACCGTCACTGCATCACTGATCTTGCCCAGTGCCTGCACGGCTTGATGGATCTGCCCGGCGTTGCTTTGGGCCTGCTGTTGGCTGGAATGCATGGTCGCCACCACGCCACGGGTGCCGCTCTGGATGCGCTCGATCACCAGGCGAATTTCTTCTACCGAGTCCTGGGTGCGCTTGGCCAGGTTGCGCACCTCGTCGGCCACCACCGCAAACCCGCGCCCGCTTTCTCCGGCGCGTGCCGCTTCGATGGCGGCGTTCAGGGCCAGCAGGTTGGTTTGCTCGGCAATGCTGCGGATCACTTCGAGCACCGAGCCGATCTGTTCGCTGTTGACCGCCAGCGCTTCCACTTCGGTCACGGCCTTGCTGACTTCTTCGGCCAAAGTGGTGATGTCGCGGGTGCTCTGCTCAATGATCGACATGCCGTCACGCGCCGACTGGTCTGCGCCACGGGCAGCGCTGGCAGCGTTGGAGGCGCTGTTGGCCACATCATGGGCGGTGGCGCTCATTTCATTGGAGGCGGTGGCCACTTGGTCGATCTCGCGGAACTGCACCTGCATGCCTTCGCTGGTCTGGCGGGCGATGGCTGAGGACTGGTCCGCCGTGCCACGCGCTTCGGTGATGCTCTGCTTGATCTGCGCAATGGTCGGTTGCAGCTTGTCGAGGAAGCGGTTGAACCAGTTTGCCAACTCGCCCAGTTCGTCCTTCTTGGCGTAGGCCAGGCGTTGGGTGAGGTCGCCTTCGCCGCTGGCGATGTTTTTGAGCATCTCCGCAACGGTGTTGATTGGCCGGGTCACGCCGGTGGCGGTCAACCAGATCAGCAGCAGACCGAGCAAGGCAGCAGCGGCGCCGACCAGCAAGGCTTTGAGCGTGCCCGAGGCCTGGGCTTTGTCGAGCACGTCTTGCAGTTTCAAGGTGTCGGCCAGCATCACGTTCTTGGGCAGTTTGATCACAACGCCCCAGGCCTTGGCGTCGGCAATCGGCTTGACCGGGTACACGGCGCGGATCGTGTCATCTTGCTCACGGATCGTGCGGGTATCGTTGGCCAGCAGTTGCACGATTTCCTTGCCTTCTGCGCCGAGGGTGTCGATCAGGTTCTTGCCGACTTTGTCCGGCTGGCCGCTGTACGCCGCAATCAAACCGGTGCTGGACAGAATCTCCAGGTGCGCCGCGCCGTCGAACAGTTCTTTTTGCGCCGCGTCCGTCATCGCCTGCAGCGTATTGAGCGCCAGGTCGATACCGACCACGCCGATGACTTTGCCATCAACGATCAGCGGCAGCGAAATAGTGGTCATCAGCACCTGCTTGCCGGCCACCTCATCGGAATACGGGTCGAGCAGGCACACCGTGCGCGTGTCTCGTGGGCAGGTGTACCAGATGTTATAGGGCGTGCCGCTGAGGTTGAGGGTGGTTTTGGTCAGGTCATCCTCGACCATCACGGTGTTCAGTCCTTCGCCGCCAGCGCGGCTCCAGTAGCTGGCGAAACGGCCTTTTTCATTGGAAACGCGGGTTTTGTCGTTGACGAAGTCGCTGTCTTTGCCATCCAGGCCATTGGGTTCGAATGACAGCCAGATGCCCAGTACCTTGCTGTTGCGCTCAAAGGCGGTTTTGACACTCTGGTTGAGCTCTTCTCGCAATGCGCCAGGTTCCAGCGCTCGTTTGTTGGCGAGGGCACGCAGGTCTTTGACGTGATCGGCCAGCGCGGTGACCACCACAAGGTTTTCGCCAAAGGTTTTCTGTAACTGCACCGCTTGTTCGGCGGCCTTGGCTTGCAGCAGGTGTTGAACGTTTTGGGTGAGCATTCGCGAACTTGAATCGCTGATCAAATGGTCATTCTGATCGGTCTGGTACAGGTTGATACTGATGATCAGCGCTATCACCCCCAGCAGACAAAGGCCCGACAGCAGCACGATTTTCAAGCGGATGGAGAGGGTGTCGAACATAGGTTCACTCGCGATTGGACTCGTTGAAATGCAAGCAGGGCGAGCCAAGTCCATTCGGCGCTATGTCCGGAACATCGGCGTAAATGGATGTTTCATGAGGGAAAGGCGATGAGTGGTAGGAAAAAGACTACACGCCGCGTTATACGGGGGCTGCAAGCCGTTCGGGGCGTGACCAGATCCACAGGTTGCCCAGGCTCATTCCGGCAATCGCCAGGTAGATCGGCCAGCCGTGATCGAGCATCACCAGCATCAGCACGGCGCATAGCAGCATGCTCACGGTGGCGCTGACTTTGGCCCGGCGCGCGATGATCTTGCCATTGCGCCAGTTGAACAGAATCGGTCCGAACAGCCGGTGGTTTTCCAGCCAGGCACTCAAGCGCGGCGAACTTTTAGTTGCAGCCCAGGCGGCCAGCAGGATGAATTCAGTGGTGGGCAAACCCGGTATGACAATCGCCACCAACCCAATGCCCAGGCTGACGTAGGCCAGCAGGCCGAAGAGCAGCTGGGCGATTTTTGAGGTGGATTGGGTTTTGCCGGTCATGGTTCGGGTGATCACAGAAATCAGTTTGAAATGAGTTCCAAATGTGGGAGCGGGCTTGCTCGCGAATGCGGTGTGTCAGTCAACAAATTTATTAGCTGAACGACCGCTTTCGCGAGCAAGCCCGCTCCCACATTTGATTGCATTTCAATTCAAGTGTTACGCCAGTTCAGGGGCGCTAGCGTACGCCTGTTCCAGCAGCACGGTGAAGCGCACAAACGCGTCGATGGCACCTTTTTCTGCCGCGGCTTCTTCTTCGGCGCTGAACTCCAGGCCGTCGAGGGTGCGGGTGAAACGCTTCCAGCCTTCCGCGCGGCCACCGGCCGGCTCGCCCAGGTGACGGGCACCGAAGGTTTCGCTCAGGCCCAGGCCCACGGCGCGCTTGATCAGGAATGCAGCGCCCAGCTTGGAACCTTCGGACACGAACAGCCAGCCCAGGGCTTCGGCTTTGCTCGGGTTTTTTACGGCGCCGGCAACCGGTGCCGGTACCTCGGTTTCCAGGTCGGCCAGGTCCAGCTTGGCGGCGTCGGCGCGGCAGCGCTCAGCCAGGTCCGGGACGATCTTGATCAACTCGGGGTCGTTGTACAGTGCCACCAGCTCCGACTGGAACAGGTACTGCGCCACCACAAAACGGGCAAAGTTGGCGGGGGTTTCAAATGGCGCGTGGGCTTTGACCAGCGCGTCGAGCTTGGTGTGTGGCGCGTGGGTGATCTGATTCAGGCGCTGGGAGCGCAGGCTTGGGCGTTCTGCGGTAGGAGAAGCGGTCATCGAAAAAATCCTTGAGAAGGGGAGCGCCTGGGTGCTCTAAAGAGAGCTGTTATCAACTAGACGAACAAGAAGACGCGGCACAGTAAAAAAACCTCACCTCGCCGCTGATATAGGGCGGCGAGGTGAGAGCGGCGGTCAGATGTCCCAGATCAGGTTGATCGCGAAGTTGCGACCCGGCTGGGTCAGGCGGTCGAGGTTGGCGGGCGCGGTCACCCCGGCTTCGCCGACGCCGTCGTAGCTGCGCACGTCATCCCAGTTCCAGTACTTCTTGTCGGTGAGGTTGTAGATACCGCCGTTGATGGTCACGTCGTTGGTGACTTTGTAGAAGCCGGTCAGGTCGACGATGCCAAAACCCGGGGTCTTGAACGGCGCGCTGGTGCTGCCGTCCGGCGCGTGGAAGGTGGTGCTGTCGACACGGTTCTGTTTCTTCACCAGCGTCCAGCTGACCAACGCGCCGTATTGCTCCTGCTCGTAGCCCAGGCCGAATACGCCTTTAAGCGGGTTGACGCTGTTGAGCGGCTCGCCGTTGTCATCGTTACGGCCGTAGGTGTAGCCCACCGAGCCCTGGGTGTAGAGGCCTTGCGGCGCACCGAACGCGTCGAGGTTCAGGCGGCCTTTGGCCTCAATCCCCTTGATAGTGGCGTGCTTGATGTTGTTGGCTTCGAAGGTTTGGATGTCGCCGCCGGCGACCGAGGCGTCTTCGTCGATAAAGTCGCGGTACTTGTTGTAGAACACCGCGATGTCGAAGGAGCCCTCGTCGAACTGGCCGCGAATCCCGGTCTCGATGCCCTTGCTGGTTTCCGGCTTGAGGTTCGGGTTTGGCTCGACGGTGTAGCCCAGGTCGAGGTTTTCAAAGCGGCCATAGAGCGCCTTGGCCGACGGGGTGCGGAAACCCTCGGCGTATTGGCCGAACCAGGTGTACTGATCGGTCAGCGCGTAGGTCAGGCCGAATTTTGGCGTTACGCGGTGCCAGGTTTTTTCTTTGTCGCTGACCGGGTAGGCGCCGGTCGGGTTGACGGTGTTGAGGAATTCCTGGGTCAGCTTGGGCTTGAGCCGGGTGTAGTCGTAACGCACGGCGGGCAGGAAGGTCCATTTGTCCCAGGTGATCTGGTCCTGGGCGAAGAGTGAGTAGGTGTTGATAGTCGGGTCCGGGAAGTCGCTGGACTTTTTCACGCTGTCGCCGGCAGACGGGCTGGGCGCGCCGATGGCCGTGCAACCGGAGCCAACGGCGAGGCAGTAGGCCGAGCCTTCGCGCGAACCACTGACTTTCTGCTGCTTGAGGGTGGTGCCGTAGGTGACCTGGTGATCGGTTTCACCGAGGCTGAACGCCTTGTCCAACTGAGCGTCGAAGACCCACTGTTTTTCTTCATACAGGGTCTCACGGGTGCGCATGACGCGACGGCCCGGCTGGTAGATTTCAGCGGTGCTCTGGTCGGTCTTGGCGATCTGGTAATTGAGGCTGGTCTTGATACGGTCAGCCATCGGCGAGTCGAGGCCGAAGGTGTTTTCCAGGCCGAAGCGCTCGCGGGTGATGGTGTCGTTACCCGAGCGAGCGCGGTACAGGTTCATTCCGCGACCGCCGATAAACGGTCCGCCCACTGCGTTTTTCAAGTCGACGTCGCGATCATCCTTGAACTTCTCGTAGGTCAGGCCAAGACGGTTGTCATCGCCATAATTCCAGCCCATTTTCGCCAGGATATTGGTGGTGCGCGCATCTTCCGGGTTGGCGCCGGTGCGGGCCAGGCCGGTGGCGTTGTTGCCGTCGTAGGACTCCATTTCATGGCCATTGCGCTGGCTCAGGTGCAGCAAACCGTCGAAGTCCTGCACGCGGCCGGCGACGGTGCCGGAGGTCAGCCAGCTGTCGTCGGCGGAGCTGTAGCCGGTTTTGAGGCGGGCGCCGACGTCCTGGCCGGGCTTGATGATGTCGTCCGGGTCGAGGGTGAAGTAGCTCACTGCGCCGCCGATGGCGCTGCTGCCGTACAGGGCTGACGCCGGGCCGCGCAGGATCTCTACGCGCTTGACGATTTCCGGGTCGACGTAGTTGCGACGGGTCTTGGCATACGGGCCGTTGAAGAAGTTGTCCGGTACTTCTACACCGTCTACCTGGGTGAGGATGCGGTCGCCGTCGATGCCACGGATGTTGTAGCCGGCGTTGCTGGCGCGGGTGCCTGCGCCGCCCACCGACACGTTGGGCTCGTAACGTACCAGCTCACGGATGGTATTCACGTTCTGGCGGTCCAGCTCCTCACGCGCATGCACGGTGACGGTGCTCGGCACGCTGTTGACGTCCTGCTCACTGCGAGTGGCGCTGATGGTCACCTGTTGCAGGTTGAGCGTGCTGCCGGCCGGGCGCTTTTCCAGCACGATGTTGTTATTGCCCAGCTTGCGGTAGCTCAGGTTGGTGCCCAGCAACAGCCGATCCAGGGCCTTTTCCGGCGAAAGTGCGCCGCGTACGCCGGGGGACGACACACCCTGGCCGAGTTCTGCCGGCAGGCCGACTTGCCAGCCGGTCACGCTGGTAAAGGCATTCAACGCCGACACCAAGGGCTGCTGTTCGATGCTGAAACTGTAATTGCCGTGGCTGCGCGCGGCAGGTTCGGCGGCAGTAGCGGCCATCACCGGCGCACTGGCCAGCAGGATGGCGGCGGTTAGCAACGACAGGACGGGCGAAGAGGACCGGCGGTTGAAACGAGAGGACATCGAGAGCGCTCCGGAGATACGAATCTTATAGTTGCAAGCTGATCAAATAGGAATCAGTTGCATTGGCTATAACGAGACGAACCATCGGTGGCTATCGAGTAAAAATAATTCTCATTTAGTTCAAGATGACCAGCGCCGGGTATTCCGAAAGCTTGGCCGAGGTGATGTGCGCCAGGGAGCGCACCACATCCAGCGGTTGATCGAGGCGGTAATTGCCGGTGACGGCCACGCTTGCCAGCTTGTCGTTGGTGTTGACGATCCAGCCGGGGTAATAGCGACGCAACTCGGCGAGCACTTCGCTCATCGGGCAGTTTTCGAACACCAGGCGGCCCTGGACCCACGCCAAGTCTTTACCGGCATCCAGTTTGGCCGGTTGGCCGAAGCCTTTGGGGCCGATGCGGATGCTCTCACCGGCGCTCAGGCGCACGCGGGCATCGTCGAAGGTGTTGCTCAAGTCCACGTCGCCGCGCTGCACCTGCACCTGGGCTTCGCCATTGAGGTAGCGCACGGCGAAGTCGGTGTCGCGCACGCTGGCGCGCACGGGGCCGGCGTCAATCTCCAGCGGCAGGCCACGGCTGGGCGCCACCTCAAAAAAAGCTTCGCCCTGAAACAATCGGGCGACGCGCTGGTGATCCTTGATGCTGCTGGAAAACGCCGAGTTGGTGTTGAGCAACACTTTGGAGCCGTCCTCCAATTGCAGGCGCTGGCGTTCACCGACGACGGTGAGGTGGTCGGCCTGCAAGCGCACGGGCAGGTTGCTGAAGCTGAACAGACCGATCAGCAGCACAGCGGCGGTGGCCAGGGGTTTCCAATGCGGCTTGATACGCCGCCACGCGCTGGGTTTGCGCGGCACTGCCAGGGCCACGGCGGCGCTGTGAACCGGCGCGCCGCCCCAGGCGGCCTGGGCCTTGCTGAAGGCGAGCAGGTGCGCCGGGTCGCTGGCCAGCCAGGCATCGAACTCGGCTTGCTGCCCGGGTTGCGGGCATTGCAAGGCGATCAGCCAGTCGAGGGCTTGGTCCATGGCCGCGTCTTGCAACACCTCATGAGCCAGCTCATGGGGGCGCAGTTTATTCGGGTCCGTCACGGTGTTCCTCGGGTCTTCGCCACGTTCTATTCATCTTTCCTACAGCCTGGTTCGACACCTCTGTCGGGTGAAGCTTAAGGCTGATCCAGCCGTTCGGCCACTCCTACACAGATGGCCATGATCAATTTCAGTTCCTTTTGCACCGTGCTCAAGGACACTTGCAACTGATCGGCAATCTCCTGGTAGCTGCAACCGTGCAGGCGGCTGAGGATGAAAATCTGCTGCTGGCGCGCGCTCAACTGGCCGAGGCTGACGCTCAGGTGTTCGAGCAATTGCTCGGCCTGGGTGGCGTCTTCGGGCGTGCTGATCGGCGCTGCGACGCTCTGCAGCACGTCCAGCGGCACATCTTCTTGCAGTGTGCGGGCCTGGATGCGGCGCGAGCGCAGATGGTCCAGCGCCAGGTTGCGCGCGGTTTGATAGACGAAGGGTTCGAGGTGATCGATCGGCCGCTCGCTGAGCGCCCGCGTAACGCGCAGGTAGGTTTCCTGCAACAGGTCCTCGGCGGTGCTGTGGTTATTCACCATCCGCTGCAGAGTGCGTAGCAGAATCACCCGTTGGGTGAGAAAGACTTGGTTGAAGCGAGATTGGCTCACAGTGATACCAGACCGGTTTGCAGTTAATGATAATGCTTATCATCAACTCAAATGGCAAGTGGCTATTTCGTTGAGCCTGCATAGGTGCAAGGAGGTGCACAAAACCCATGTGGGAGCGGGCTTGCTCGCGAATGCGGTGCATCAGTCAACAAATATGCCAACTGAACCGCCGCCTTCGCGAGCAAGCCCGCTCCCACATTGGAAATTACTCGGCGTTGCAGAGCGCCAGGCAGTTATCCAGCATACGGTTGGAGAAGCCCCACTCGTTGTCATACCACGCCAGTACCTTCAGCAACTTGCCGCTGACCTTGGTGTGGTTGGCATCGAAAATCGACGACAGCGGGTTATGGTTGAAGTCGCTCGAAACCAGCGGCAGGGTGTTGTAGCCGAGGATTTTCGAGTGCTGGCTGGCTTCTTTCAGCAGAGCGTTGACTTGCTCGGCCGTGGCTTCTTTCTTCAGCGTCACGGTGAGGTCCACCAACGACACGTTGATCACCGGCACCCGCACGGCCATGCCGGTCAGCTTGCCCGCCAGTTCCGGCAGTACCAGGCCGACCGCTTCGGCGGCGCCGGTCTTGCTCGGGATCATGTTCTGGGTGGCCGAACGCGCGCGGTACGGGTCGGTGTGGTACACGTCGGTGAGGTTCTGGTCGTTGGTGTAGGCGTGAATCGTGGTCATCAGGCCGCTTTCGATGCCCAGCTCGCGATGCAGCACCTGAGCCACAGGCGCCAGGCAGTTGGTGGTGCACGACGCGTTGGAGATGATCTGGTGCGATTGACGCAAAATGTCATGGTTTACCCCGTAAACCACGGTGGCGTCCGCGCCTTTGGCCGGGGCCGAGATGATCACCTTGCGCGCGCCGGCGGTAATATGGGCGGCAGCCTTGTCGCGTTCGGTGAACAGACCGGTGCATTCGAACACCACGTCGATCTTGTGTGCGGCCCACGGCAGGTCGGCCGGGTTGCGAATGGCACTGACGGCAATCCGGTCACCATTGACGGTCAGGCTTTCCTGATCGTGTGCGACCTCTGCTTCGAAAGTGCCGTGCACGGTGTCGTATTTGAGCAGGTGGGCATTGATCGAGCTGTCGCCCAGATCATTGATGGCGACGATCTGCAAATCCTGGCGGTAGCCTTGGGTATACAGTGCGCGCAGGACATTACGGCCGATACGGCCAAAACCATTGATTGCGATACGAAGAGTCATTGGAAAGTGCCTGTCGTCGATTTGTTGTAAGAATTACAAGATTATTCGCATAAAAATAGAAAACAAGCCTTTTTAGTGGCAATATTTTGTTCAATCTACAACGAGTGACCTGAATCAACTGGTCCGATGATTCAAACGACACCCTGCCATCCCATGCGCTGCGGGCGTTTGATCAGCATAGACACTCAGGTCGCCACATCCGTTAGCCTGGAGTTCTACACATGCATCCCCGCGTTATTGAGGTCACCGAACGGCTTATCGCCCGCAGTCGTGCAACCCGCGAGGCTTACCTTGCGCTCATTCGCGGCGCGGCCAGCGACGGCCCGATGCGCGGCAAGCTGCAATGCGCCAACTTTGCCCACGGCGTGGCGGGTTGCGGCACTGAAGATAAAAATAGTCTGCGCATGATGAATGCCGCCAACGTGGCAATTGTTTCTTCATATAACGACATGCTCTCGGCGCATCAGCCGTACGAACATTTCCCTGAACAAATCAAGAAAGCCCTGCGCGAAGTCGGCTCGGTCGGCCAGTTCGCCGGTGGCACGCCCGCCATGTGCGACGGCGTGACCCAAGGCGAGCCCGGCATGGAGCTGAGCCTGCTGAGCCGCGAAGTGATTGCCATGTCGACGGCGGTAGCGCTGTCCCACAACATGTTCGATGCCGCGCTGATGCTGGGCATCTGCGACAAAATCGTCCCTGGCCTGATGATGGGCGCCCTGCGCTATGGCCATCTGCCGATGATCTTCGTACCGGGCGGCCCTATGCCGTCGGGCATCTCCAACAAGCAGAAAGCCGACGTGCGCCAGCGTTACGCCGAAGGCAAGGCTACCCGCGAAGAGCTGCTGGAATCGGAGATGAAGTCTTACCACAGCCCCGGCACCTGCACCTTCTACGGCACCGCCAACACCAACCAGTTGCTGATGGAAGTGATGGGCCTGCACCTGCCGGGCGCTTCGTTCGTCAACCCGTACACGCCGCTGCGTGACGCGCTGACCCGCGAAGCCGCGCACCAGGTCACGCGCCTGACCAAGGCCAGCGGCGACTTCACGCCGATTGGCGAGATCGTCGACGAAAAATCCATCGTCAACTCCATCGTCGCCCTCAATGCGACCGGCGGTTCCACCAACCACACCCTGCACATGCCGGCCATCGCCATGTCGGCGGGCATCATCCTCACCTGGCAGGACATGGCCGACCTCTCCGAGGTGGTGCCGACCCTGTCCCACGTGTATCCAAACGGCAAGGCCGACATCAACCACTTCCAGGCAGCGGGCGGCATGTCGTTCCTGATCCGCGAACTGCTTGAAGCCGGCTTGCTCCACGAAGACGTCAACACCGTAGCCGGCAAGGGCCTGAGCCGTTACACCCAGGAACCGTTCCTGGTCGACGGCGAGCTGATCTGGCGCGAAGGCCCGATCGAAAGCCTCGACGAAACCATTCTGCGCCCTGTAGCCCGTGCGTTCTCGCCCGAAGGCGGCTTGCGCGTGATGGAAGGCAACCTCGGCCGTGGCGTGATGAAGGTTTCGGCCGTGGCGCCGGAGCATCAGATCGTCGAAGCACCGGCCGTGGTGTTCCAGGATCAGCAGGATCTGGCCGATGCATTCAAGGCCGGCCAGCTGGAAAAAGACTTTGTCGCGGTGATGCGCTTCCAGGGGCCGCGCTCCAACGGCATGCCCGAACTGCACAAGATGACGCCGTTCCTCGGCGTGTTGCAGGACCGTGGCTTCAAAGTTGCGTTGGTAACAGACGGGCGTATGTCCGGCGCCTCGGGTAAGATCCCCGCCGCGATTCATGTCAACCCCGAAGCCCAGAGCGGCGGGCCGCTGGCGCGGGTCAAAGATGGCGATATCATTCGCGTCGATGGCGTGAAGGGCACCTTGGAGCTTAAGGTGGACGCCGAAGAATTTGCAGCGCGCACGCCTGCCACGGGCCTGTTGGGCAACAACGTGGGGGCCGGTCGCGAGCTGTTTGCATTTATGCGCTTGGCCGCAAGCTCCGCAGAGCAGGGCGCCAGCGCCTTTACCTCTGCCTTGGAGACGCTTAAGTGAAGCTTGCGCTGGTCGGTGACATTGGTGGTACCAACGCCCGTTTTGCGTTGTGGCGGGATCAGGAGCTGCATTCGATCCGCGTGCATGCCACCGCAGACCACCACAGCCCTGAGGAAGCCATCAAGGTTTACCTCAAGGAAGAAGGCCTGGAAATCGGGGACATCGGCGCGGTGTGCCTGTCGGTCGCCGGGCCGGTGAGTGGCGATGAATTCAAGTTCACCAACAATCACTGGCGGCTGAGCAAAACTGCGTTTTGCAAAACCCTGCAGGTTGATGAGCTGCTGCTGGTCAATGACTTCACGGCCATGGCCCTGGGCATGACGCGGCTCAAACCCGATGAGTTTCGCGTGGTGTGCCAAGGCACGCCGGAGCCCTTGCGCCCAGCCGTGGTGATCGGCCCGGGCACTGGCCTGGGTGTGGGCACCTTGCTGGACTTGGGCGAAGGCCGTTACGCGGCATTGCCGGGGGAGGGCGGCCATGTCGACCTGCCGCTGAGCAGCCCGCGTGAAACCCAGTTGTGGCAGCACATTCACAGCGAGATTGGGCATGTGAGCGCCGAGACCGCGCTGAGCGGTGGCGGCCTGCCTCGTGTATACCGCGCCATTTGTGCGGTCGACGGGCACACGCCGGTGCTGGACACGCCCGAAGCCATCACGGCAGCGGGCCTGGCCGGCGACCCGGTGGCCATGGAAGTGTTGAACCAGTTCAGCATCTGGCTGGGCCGTGTGGCCGGTAACAACGTGCTGACCACCGGTGGGCGGGGTGGTGTGTACATCGTGGGCGGGGTGATTCCGAGGTTTGCCGACTTCTTTATCAACAGCGGTTTTGCCAGGAGCTTCAGCGACAAGGGCTGCATGAGCGACTACTTCAAAGGCATTCCGGTGTGGTTGGTGACGGCGCCGTATTCCGGGTTGACCGGGGCCGGTGTCGCGCTTGAGCAGGCTTTTGCGTAGGGGCTGATGGCCTCATCGCAGGCAAGCCAGCTCCCACAGTTGACCGGGTTCCAACCTTGGAATGCAGTCAACTGTGGGAGCTGGCTTGCCTGCGATAGGGCCTCAAACGCAACAAATGACGTAAGCTTGGCCATAACAACAAGGAGGACCCCGTGAGCGTAATCAGTAAATCGATTCTCCTCGTCGACGACGACCAGGAAATCCGCGAATTGCTGCAGACCTACCTCAGTCGCGCCGGCTTCCAGGTGCGTGGCGTGCCGGATGGCGCGGGGTTTCGCCAGGCGATGAACGAGGCGCCGTGCGACCTGGTCATCCTCGATGTGATGTTGCCGGACGAAGACGGTTTCAGCCTTTGCCGCTGGATTCGCCAGCACCCGCGCCAGGCGCAGGTGCCGATCATCATGCTGACCGCCAGTTCCGACGAAGCCGACCGTGTGATCGGCCTGGAGCTGGGCGCCGACGATTACATCGGCAAACCTTTCAGCCCCCGCGAGCTGCAAGCGCGAATCAAAGCCCTGTTGCGCCGCGCCCAGTTTGGCCAGGAACGCACGGGCGGCGGCGACGTGCTGGTGTTCGATGAATGGCGCCTGGACATGATCAGCCATCGCCTGTTTCACGTGGACGGCGAAGAGGTGATTCTCTCCGGCGCCGATTTTGCCTTGCTCAAACTGTTTCTCGATCACCCGCAACAGATTCTCGACCGCGACACCATCGGCAACGCCACTCGTGGCCGCGACCTGATGCCGTTGGACCGTATCGTCGACATGGCCGTCAGCCGCCTGCGCCAACGCCTGCGCGATACCGAAAAACCTCCAAGGCTGATCCGCACGGTGCGTGGCAGCGGTTATCAACTGGCAGCCAGCGTGGTTGCCGGCAATGCCCACTGAACCACTGACCGAGCGCCGCCGGCGCTTTCCGGTGCCGCGTTCGCTGCTTGGGCGCATGTTACTGCTGACCTTGCTCGTGGTGCTGTTCGCCCAGGCGCTGTCCAGCGTGATCTGGGTTTCGCAATTGCGCGCCACCCAGCTCGAAGGCCTGGTGACCAGCGCGCGCAGCCTGGCGCATTCAATGACGGCCAGTGTGAGTTACTTTCGCTCGCTGCCGGTGGCCTATCGCCCGTTGGTGCTCGACCAACTACGCAGCATGGGCGGCACGCGCTTTGTGGTGACCCTCAACGACCGCCCTCTGGACATGCAGATTCTGCCGCAGACCCCGCGCAAGCAGGCGGTGCTGCAAGCCGTGGATGAAGTGCTGCGCCAAACCCTGGGCAGCGACGTGCTTATCTCGGTGGAATTCGTCAGCGCCGAGGACCTGCGTATTTTCAACGCGGGCCTCAAGCTTGATGAGCTGCCGCGTTCCTGGGCGCATTACGCCCTGACCCTGGAGCCGGTGAACCCGCCGGTGCTGGTCACACAGATCCAGCTGGCCCCCGGCGAATGGCTGTACATCGCCTCGCTGCTACCCGAGCCCTACACCAGTTTGGAAGAGCAAGGCCTGCCGTCGCAGCAAGTGTGGTTTATCGTGCTGACCAGCGGTTTTCTGCTGCTGTTTATCGGCCTGCTGGTGCACTGGCAAAGCCGGCCGCTCAAGCGCCTGGCGCGGGCAGCGCGGGACATGTCCCTGGGCGCCGATGTGGAGCCGGTGGCCGAAGGCGGTGGCAGCGAAGTGGTGGAAGTGGGCCGTGCATTCAATGCCATGCGCGAACGCATCAGCCGCTACCTCACCGAGCGCAGCCAATTGTTCAGCGCGATTTCCCACGATTTGCGCACGCCGATCACGCGCCTGCGCCTGCGCGTGGAGTTGCTGGAAGACGAAAACCTGCAAGCCAAATTCGGCCGCGACCTGGATGAGCTGGAGCTGTTGGTCAAGGGCGCGTTGCAGTGCGTCAAAGACACCGACATCCACGAAAACATCGAGCCGGTCGACCTCAATCACGTGCTCGATTGCCTGGTGGAACCGTACCTGGCACCGAACGGTAATGGTCGCATCACCCAGCACGGCCGGGCGCTGACCCCTTATCCGGGCAAACCGCTGGCGCTCAAGCGCTGCATCGGCAACCTGATCGACAATGCCCTGAAGTACGGGCAGAACGCGCATTTGCATATCGAGGACGATGGCGTGGAGTTCATCCTGCATGTGGATGACGAAGGCCCCGGGGTGCCGGAGCAGCGTTTGGAGCAAGTGTTTGAGCCGCACTTCCGACTGGCCGGGCAGCAGCAAGGTTATGGCTTGGGCCTGGGGATTGCGCGCAACATTGCCCACAGCCATGGCGGGGAAGTGAGTTTGCAGAATTTGCGCGAAGGCGGTTTGCGGGTGACCCTCCAGTTGCCCCGAACCCTGGACTGACCAACACTACCTATCAACTGTGGGAGCTGGCTCCCACATTTTGATCCCGGTTGAGTCAGATACTCTGGCGCAGCCGGGCCAAATCCCGCAGTGGCGGCGCCCCGAACAACCGGCTGTACTCACGGCTGAACTGCGACGGGCTTTCATACCCTACCCGATACCCCGCCGCCGACGCCTCCAGCCCTTCGGCAATCATCAATCGCCGTGCTTCCTGCAACCGCAGTTGCTTCTGGTATTGCAGCGGACTCATCGCCGTAATCGCCTTGAAACGATGGTGCAAGGTCGAAACACTGAGGTTCACTTCCTTGGCCAGGTCATCAATGCGCAGCGGTTGCTCGTAGTTGCCGTTCAACCACTTGATCGCCTGGCTCACGCGATGGCTCTGACTGTTGGCCACGGCGATTTCATACAGCCGGTAACCCTGTGGGCCACGTAGCAAGCGATAAAGGATCTCGCGATTGATAAGGGGCGCGAGCATGGCGATGTCTTTCGGTGTATCCAGCAGGCGCGCCAGGCGCAGCACGGCGTCGAGCAGTTGGTTGTCGATGCGGTCAACGTACATGCCACGGGATGTCGGCCGCGAGGGCACGCCCATCGGGCCTGCCTCGGCGATCAGCGCGGTGAGCTGGGCCGGGTCGATATTGATGCGCACCGACAGGTTGGGGTCTTGCGGTGTGGCGTCGATGATGCGCCCGGCGACCGGCATCGCCACCGAAAACACCAGATAATTGAGCGGGTCGTAGGCAAAGATTTCGTCGGCCAGGCGCACTTCCTTGCTGCCACTGGCCAGGATGCACAAGGCGGGTTCCACCAGCACCGGCATGAAATCGCGGGGCGTGTTGTGGCGGTTCAGATACAGCGAGGTAATTGCCGTGCCGTAGGAGCCATCTTCCCAGGTGTGACGGTGAACAATGCTGGCCAGCTCGGCGCGTTGTTTTTCCATCTCGGCATCGAGGGGCATTGGCTTGGTTTCGGGCGACGACATGGGGCGTCCTCTGCTGACTGCTTTGATGGGCCCAGCTTAGCGGCGGCTTTGCAAAAGGTGTTACTTCGATTCTGCACAATCCTTGCCTGATCCTGCGATAGAGCGTGAATCAGGCAAGAGCAGGGCCTGTCATCCGCTTGAAACATTGAGTGTAGGGTTGGAATAAGTCCCGGGGGCCAGACGTCTTATCTACGCTTCTCGCAGGATTGTGCAATAAGCCTGCAGGAATCGACTAACTGCGCCCACCTTCGCGCCGCTATCTTTGATCCTGTGGCAACACGCCCTCACAGTGCTTGCCGAGCATCACTTCTCAACGGGAGAGTCGAACATGTCCACCCCCATTCCCGCGAGCCATATGGCCTTTATCCGTGCCCGTACCGGGTGCAGCACCGAACTCGGTGCACGCTTGAGCAGTTTGATCGAACCGGGCCGTCAGGCTCAGGGTTGCCTGCAATTCTCGTTGCAGCATTCCCAGGTCGATCCCGATGTATGGCTGGTCTCAGGCTTCTGGAGCAGCGAGCAGGCGATGAGCGCCTACTTCAGTTCCCCTGCCTTGATGATCTTTACCGAGCTGTTGAACGACATGGTCGTGCGCAGCATGGACTTCCAGACCTTCACCGACGCAACCGCCGCCCATGCTTACGGTGAGTACCTGCAACTGGCCGGTTAGCGGTTAGAATGGCCGACTTTCCATTGGCCGGGACCTGCAACATGGCACGTAAACAATTTGCCCATCACGAAGCCGTTTCTGCATTAGTGCGTGAAGAAGAGGGTGGCTACAGCGCCGCCGTCGCCGTCAAGGCACTCGATGGCATGGGCGCCCCGCAGTTTCACAAGATCCTGGCTGGCCAGACGTTCAAGACCGCCTCCGACGCCGACGATGCAGCGACGCTGCAACTTGAATGTCTGGTCGATGTGGACGAGGACGGTCAACTGACTTGGGCAACAGCCGCAAGCTGAAGCCGAACACTTTATATCGCTCATCAAAAATCAAATGTGGGAGCCGGGCTTGCCCGCGATAGCGGTCTGCCAGCCAACTCATCAGGTGGCTGACAAACCGCTATCGCGGGCAAGCCCGGTTCCCACAGGGTTCTGTTGTGTTTGTTGGGCGAGTGTTCCAGTCAGCGCGGGCGATGCATCTTAAATAGCGCCTCCGGCCCCAACTGGAAATAATCCGCCGGCCCACCACCACGCAAAATCGGCTCAGCGGCCGCCGTGTCGTAAACCCCATCCTTGAGCAGCCACTTGGCAATGTGCACGGCAACCACCTCACCGAGCACCAGCCAGCTCGGCACCAACGCCTTGTCGGCACGCTGCAGTTGAATGATCTGCGTCACCTTGCATTCAAACGACACCGGGCTTTCGCCCACCCGTGGCACCGCGACGATTTTCGAGGCCACCGGCGTCAGGCAGGATAACTCGAATTCATTCACGTCCGGCGAGACGGCCGCGCAACTCTGGTTCATTTGCTCGGCCAGCGGGCGGGTTGCCAGGTTCCACACGAACTCACCGGTCTGTTCGATGTTGTTGAGGCTGTCTTTGCGCCCGACACTGGAAAACCCAATGATCGGCGGAATGTAGTTGAACGCATTGAAAAAACTGTAGGGCGCCAGGTTCAGACGGCCAGCGGCGTCGTGTGACGAAATCCAGCCAATCGGCCGTGGCCCGACGATGGCGTTGAACGGATCATGGGGCAGGCCGTGGCCGTTGGCGGGTTCGTAGAAATGGATATCGTCGGACATGGGCCAGGGTTCCTGCTGCGCGTTGGAGGAGGCCGTCATAGTGCAATCCAGAGCGGTGAATTTCCATCGCGCGTATGGAATTTTCATTGATTGCCCACCTATTTTTCACAGCCCCACGTTCAGTCTGCGCGCCAGGTCGGCACCCCTTTAAGTCGGCCGATTGAAAGACTGAGCTTCGGAGCCTTCTCGCACATGAACAAACTTCCTCAGATCACCCTGGCGTTCTGGGTCATGAAAATCTGCGCAACGACCCTGGGCGAAACCGCCGGGGATTTGCTCTCTATGACCCTTAACGTCGGCTACGCCATCAGCTCGATGATCCTGATCAGCGTGTTTCTCGTCACCCTGCTGACACAGCTCTGGTCGAAAACCTACAACCCGGTGCTGTACTGGATCGTGATCCTGTCCACCAGCACGGCCGGCACCACCATGTCGGACTTTATGGACCGCACGTTGGGCCTGGGCTATGCGGCAGGGTCGATGATCCTGATCGTGATCCTGATGATCATCTTTGCACTGTGGCGCTTGAGCGGCGACTCGCTGAACGTGAACAAGGTCCAGACCTTTCGCGGCGAGCTGTTTTACTGGATGGCGATTCTGTTCTCCAACACCTTGGGCACTGCGTTGGGCGACTTCCTGGCGGACGACTCGGGCTTGGGCTTTGCCGGCGGCGCCTTGCTGATCGGCTCGGCGATTGCGGTGGTGGTCGCACTCAAATACTTCACACAGATTTCGTCAGTGCTGCTGTTCTGGGTGGCATTTGTACTGACCCGCCCGTTTGGCGCGACCCTGGGCGACTTCCTCACCAAACCTCACGAAAAAGGCGGGCTGGATTTCGGCACCATCGGCTCATCGGCGGTGCTGGCGGCGGTGCTGGTGGTGATGATTGCCGGGGCGGCGTACGCGCAGCGTCGGTATGGGCGACGCGAGGTGGCGGAGCTGTCCTGATTCAAAATGTGGGAGCGGGCTTGCTCGCGAATGCGGAGTATCAGTCGCCTAAAATATTGACTGACAGAACGCTTTCGCGAGCAAGCCAGCTCCCACATTTTTTTACCGCGTTAAATCTTTAATCCGTGGTGATGCGCGAATGTTTACGCGTGTCTTTCATGGTCACGTAAACCACCAGCGACACCGCGATACACGCGGTCACATACCAGTAGTAACCCGTCTCCATGCCGATGTTCTTGAACCACAGCGCAATCACTTCAGCCGTACCGCCGAAGATCGACACGGTCAGCGCATACGGCAGGCCCACGCCCAGCGCACGGATCTCGGTCGGGAACAGTTCAGCTTTCACCACCGCGTTGATCGAGGTATAGCCGCTGACGATGATCAGCGCCGCCATGATCAGGAAGAACGCGCCCCACCAGCTTTGGATGGTGTGCAGGGTGGTGAGGATCGGCACGGTGAACAGCGTGCCGAGGATGCCGAAGGCGATCAGGATCGGCCGGCGGCCAACCTTGTCCGACAGCCCGCCCACCAGCGGTTGCAGGCACATGAACAGGAACAGGGTGGCGGCTGAAATGGTGGTGGAGTCGGAGATGCTCATGCCCACCGTGTTCACCAGGTATTTCTGCATGTAGGTGGTGTAGGTGTAGAAGGCCAGGGTGCCGCCCATGGTCAGGCCGACCACGGTCATCACTTCCTTGGGGTGACGCATCAAGGTGCGCATCGCGCTTTCCTTGGCTTTTTCCTTTTTGGTGAACGACTCGGTTTCTTCCATGCCACGCCGCAGGAACAACGCGACCACCGCGCACAGCGCGCCGATGGCGAACGGGATGCGCCAGCCCCAGGCATACAGCTGCTCGGTGGTCAGGGTTTGTTGCAACACGATCAATACCGCCAGGGCGATGAGCTGGCCGGAGATCAGGGTCACGTACTGGAAGCTGGAGAAGAAACCGCGACGCTCCTTGGTCGCCATCTCACTCAAGTAAGTGGCCGAAGTGCCGTACTCGCCACCCACCGACAGGCCTTGCAGCAAGCGTGCAAACACCAGCAGGATCGGCGCGCCGATACCGATGGTGTCGTAGCCCGGCGTCAGCGCGATCAGCAGCGAGCCGAAGCACATCAGCAATACCGAGGCCATCAAGGCCGCCTTGCGACCCTTGTAGTCAGCGTAAAGCCCCATCAGCCAGCCACCGATGGGGCGCATGATAAAGCCCACGGCGAAGATGGCGGCGGTTTTCATCAACTGGGCGGTGGAAGAACCGGCAGGGAAGAACGTCTTGGCGAAATACAGCGAGAAGGCCGCGTAGACGTACCAGTCGTACCACTCGACCATGTTGCCGACGGAGCCACTGAAGATCGATTTGATGCGGCTGGTAGTGGTGCGCTCTTTAGCCGGCACAGCCGCCGACCCCAGAGGCAGGGCGTTGGAGTTATCCATTGAAGGATCCTTCATCTAGTTGTTTTTATGGAGCCGCACGAACGCAGCCTGGTTTGGGCTATAGCAGGAGCTGTGCCAAACAGATGAAGGCCCGGAATAGAAGGGTTACAAGATTTTTTTGAGCGGAAAGTTGCTGATGATTCTTGGGTGATGAGCGGAAAACCGCTTATGGCTGCTGGCCTCTTCGCGAGCAAGCCCGCTCCCACATTTGAAGGTATTCACAATTCAAAATGTGGGAGCAACTGTCTTAACCTACCGTCCGTCAGCGCCATTCTGTACCGTCTCGCAGCATGGCATTTAGTCTGATCAGTAGTATCCGCATGCAGGC
>NZ_LMKI01000009.1:0-154940 GCF_001421425.1 Pseudomonas sp. Leaf15 | reverse complement strand
CCACGCTCCGCGTGGGAATGCAGCCAAGGACGCTCTGCGTCCCAAGAGCGGACGCGGAGCGTCCAGTGAGGCATTCCCACGCGGAGCGTGGGAACGATCGGCCGAACGCATCCGCGAGCAGTTGCTCAAGGAGCAGGGGTTGACCGAGGCGCAAGTGCAGGCGATGCCGCAGGAAAAACAGGACGCGATTGCCAAGCAAGTGGCTGAGCGGGTGAAGCAGCAGCAAGAGCAGCAGGTNGAGCAGGGGTTGACCGAGGCGCAAGTGCAGGCGATGCCGCAGGAAAAACAGGACGCGATTGCCAAGCAAGTGGCTGAGCGGGTGAAGCAGCAGCAAGAGCAGCAGGTAGCGGCGAAAGCCACTGACCCGGCGCAGTCAGTGAAAGAAACCCTGRCGGCGATCTAACCGACMCCSCTGATGATCGTTCCCACGCTCCGCGTGGGAATGCAGCCAAGGACGCTCTGCGTCCCAAGAGCGGACGCGGAGCGTCCAGTGAGGCATTCCCACGCGGAGCGTGGGAACGATCGCCACGCTCCGCGTGGGAATGCAGCCAAGGACGCTCTGCGTCCCAAGAGCGGACGCGGAGCGTCCAGTGAGGCATTCCCACGCGGAGCGTGGGAACGATGTCTATTGCAACTGCAACGTCGAGTTGAACTGGCTGATGGCATCCACCACATGCCGTGAGCCTTCCTGAATCTCCAGGATCACCTGCCCCGCTTCATTGGCCAATTCCACACCCAGCCCAGTGCGGCTGAGGCTCGACTGCATGCTCGACACCGCGCTCAACGACAGGTCGTGGTTCTTGCGCACCACATCCACAATCTCCACCGTCGCCTGACTGGTGCGTGCGGCCAGACTGCGCACTTCATCGGCCACCACCGCAAAGCCACGCCCATGCTCGCCGGCCCGCGCCGCTTCAATGGCGGCGTTAAGCGCGAGCATATTGGTCTGTTCGGCAATGCTGCGGATGGTCTGCACGATGGAGCCGATGATGTCCGATTGCTTGCTCACCGCATCGATACTCTGGGCCGCCTGGTTCAAGTCGCTGGAAATCTCTTCAATGATCTGCACGGTTTGCTGCACCACCTCCGAGCCTTTGCGCGCGCAGGCGTCGTTTTGCACCGAGGTGGCATGCGCCGAATCGGCGGCGGTGCGCAGGGTGGTGACCTGGTCGGTGATGTCGCTGGCGAACTTCACCACTTTGTAGAGGCGCCCGTTGGTGTCGAAAATCGGGTTATAGGACGCTTCCAGAAACAGGGTCTTGCCGTATTTATTCTTGCGCTCGAAGCGATGGGAGTGATATTCGCCACGGTTGAGCGAGGCCCAGAATGCCTTGTAGGCCGGCGATTCAACCTCGGCACGGTGGCAGAACATGCTGTGGTGCTGGCCGATGATTTCTTCCCGTGAGTACTGCACGGTGCGCAGGAAGTTGTCATTGGCGCTGAGGATCTGGCCCTGGGGCGTGAACTCGATCACCGCCATGGAACGGCTGATGGCGTCGATCAGGCTCTGATTCTCATGTTCATGGTGGACCCGCGCCGAAATATCCGAGGCCACTTTGATCACGCTTTGTACCTGATTGTTGCTGTCGAGCACCGGCATATAACTGGCTTCCAGCCACACTTCTTCGCCACGCTTGTTCAGGCGCATGAAGGTGCCGCTGAGGGCTTCGCCGCGCGCCAGGTCGCGCCATAGCTGGGTGTAGGCCTCGGTGTGGGTGTAGGCCTCTTCGCAGAAAATACGGTGATGTTTACCGCGAACCTCTTCCACGTTGTAGCACATGGCGGTGCAGAAGTTGTCGTTGGCATCGAGGATCACGCCGTTGCGGTCGAACTCGATCATCGCCATGGAACGGCTGATGGCGGCGAGTTTGGCGTTGGCTTCGGTGAGGGCACAGGAGAAACGCTCGATTTCTTGCAGGTCGGATTTGTGATGGCGGTTGAACATGGTCAGATCACCCTTGATTCCCGGCGCCCGAAAGGCGCATTCCTTTTATTTTTTGAACCGTGCTGGCAAACCTTCATGGGGAAATAACCATCCGAAACGCTTTATATGCCAAACGTCATCAACGGTTCTGGGTGAGCATAGACAGGGCTTCGCGCTATGCAAGGCCACTAGTCAGCCAGCATTTTCAACAATGCATGCGCAGCCGCGCACAGTGGGCGGGTAGTTGAGGCAACCAACGCAAATTCACGATACAGCGGGACGGTCAGCGGCATCACGCGCAAGCCATTACGCTTTACCGGCAGCGCCATTTCAGGCACCAGCGTAACGCCGACGCCTTCGCGTACCAGGCTGTAGGCGCTGTTCCATTCGCGTACTTCCACGCGAATATCGCGCAGGGTCAGGCCCGCAGCGCTGGCCAAGCTGCGGGCACTGGCGGTGCAACCGCCGGTGGCAAGCACAAAGGGTTGTTCCAGCAGCTCCTCGAACGACACGCCGGCGTTGGCCGGGCGCTGCGCCATGGGATGATGGGTCGGCAACACGGCCATCCAGCAATCTCGCCCCAATACGGTAGCGTTGCGCTCGGGCTTGGGGTTGAGCACCACGCCCAGGTCGATCAGGCCGGCGTCGAGCAAGGTGAGCACTTCGCTGTCCGTGACATCCAGCGCGGTCACTTCAATACCGGGGTTCAACTGACGAAACCGCTGCAGCAGCGGCGTCAGAAAAGCCGCCATCACCATCGGGAAACTGGCGATACGAATACTCCCCCGCAGCAGCGGCCGAGCGTCGTCGACCGTGGTCCGAATCGCCTGCAACGCCCCCATCATCACCCGCGCGTGTTCGATCACACTCAACCCGAGCGCGGTGGGCAAGGTCTTGCGCGGCTCGCGCGTGAACAATTGCGCACCCAAGGTTGCTTCCATGTTGGCCATGGCCTGGCTGGCCGCGGACTGGGTCATGCCCACCTGCTCGGCAGCCGCCGTAATGCTGCCGTGATCAGCCACGGCCACCAGCAAGCGCCAGTGCATCAGGTTCATCATGACAGTAGCTGTCCTTATGGATGGGGTCTGAAGGTTTAATTTTACGCAAGGTGCCATGCCCGCGAGACTGGCGCAAATTCAACCGAGTAGCCCCACATGAAACTGTATTTTTCCCCGAATGCCTGTTCCCTCGCCCCCCATATCGTGCTGCGCGAATTGGCGCTGCCGTTCGACTTGGTGCGAGTCGATAACAAAGCCAAAACCACTGCCGATGGCGAAGACTTCCTGCAAATAAACCCCAAGGGCTATGTGGCGGCACTGCAACTGGATAACGGCCAGGTACTCACCGAAGCCAGTGCGATCCTGCAATACCTGGCCGACCTGAAACCCGCCGCCCGGTTGGCCCCGGCCAATGGCAGTTGGGAGCGCGTGCGTTTGCAGGAATGGCTGAATTTCATCGCCAGCGAGATTCACGGCGGGCTGGGGATTTTCTTCAACCCGGCGATTGAAGGCGAAGTGCGAGCCACGTTTGTGGCCAAGTTGTTCAAGCGCTTTGAGTTTCTGGTGCAGACGCTGGAGCGTCAGGATTATGTGCTGGGCGAGCAGTACTCGGTAGCGGATGCGTATTTGTTTGTGCTGCTGCGCTGGGCGGCAGTTCATGACATTGACCTGCAGCCGTGGCCGGCGCTGACGGCGTTTATGCAACGCGTTGGCGCACGGCCTGCCGTGACTGCGGCACTGGCCGCTGAAAATCCATGACCTGAAATGCACTCCACTGTGGGAGCTGGCTTGCCTGCGATGACTGTGTGTCAGGCAATGATGTGCTGTCCGGGCCAGCGCTATCGCAGGCAAGCCAGCTCCCACAGTTGATGTTCATTGGTTTAGAGCCTTGAAGACTATTTGCTGCACATCAACCTTTTTCGGGATCAGGCCGTTGGCGAAGAACAGGTCGGCAGTGCGTTGCTGGTTGGCGATGTCGATCGCTTGCAGCGGGCGAATCGGCTCCGGCGAACGGTGTTCGAAGTAGCTTTTGACCACCGCCGGTTGCAGGCCCAGGGTCTTTGCCATCAAGGCGATGCTTTCTTCGGGCTGGTCCAGGGACAGGCGCTGGGCCTTGCCGAGCGTCTTGATGATGGTGGCGACGGCGTGCGGGTACTGTTTGGCAAACGGGCCGTTGACCACAAAGAAACTGCCGGCCGGGTTAAGGCCCTGGCCGTCGCCCAATACGCGGGCGGAGCCATCGACCACGGCCGCCGAGTAGTACGGGTCCCACACCACCCAGGCGTCGACTTTGCCTTGCTCAAACGCGGCACGGCCGTCGGATGGCGACAGGTACACCACGTTCACATCCTTCCACTGCAAGCCCGCGCGCAGCAGGCTCTTGAGGAACAGGTTGTGTGCGCTGGAGCCCTTGAGCAGCGCCACGCGCTTGCCCTTGAGTTCGGCCACGCTTTGGAGGCTGCTGGCTTTGGGCACCAGCACCGCTTCGGTCTTGCCTTCATTGGGCTCGACGGCGAAGTACTGCAAGTCGATACCGGCGGCCTGGGCGAAGATCGGCGGGATATCGCCGATATTGCCGATGTCCAGGCTGCCGGCGTTCAGCGCCTCGATCAGCGGCGGGCCGCCGAGGAATTCGGTCCATTGCACCTGGGTACCGGGCAGCGCCTCTTCGAACAACTTGTGTTCACGGGCCAGCACCATGCTCACCGAGCTTTTCTGGTAGCCGATGCGCAAGGTGGAAGGTTCAGCCGCAGACACCGCTGCCGAAAACACAAGTGAAGCCAGGACCACACTGAAAAACTTAACCATCTCTACCACCTCGATCGTTCCCACGCTCTGCGTGGGTATGCATCCTGTGACGCTCTGCGTCACGGCGTAAAAACAGGACGCAGAGCGTCCTGGGCGGCACTCCCACGCGGAGCGTGGGAACGATCAGCTACAAGCCAGCTTTGACCTTGGCCGCGACATCCGCAGGCACCCATTGCTGCCACACGTGCGGCTGCTCTTTGAGGAACGCCAGCGCGACCTGGCGCGGCTGTTCACGTTTCTCGCTCATCTGCGCGAGGATGCCGTTGAGCAGGTCGATCGGCAGGTCAACTTTTTCAAAGAAGGTGACCAACTGCGGGTATTGCGCCTTGAACGGCGCCGACACGCCAATCGCCAAATGCGCAGGCATCGAGCGGGTGCCAATGGGGTGCGGGTTGTTGGCGTCGGCCAGGGTTTTCCAGGCGTCGGCGTTGAACGGTGGTTCTTCAAGCTTGATCAGTTTGAAGCGGCCCAGCAGTGGCGTCGGCGACCAGTAGTAGAACAACACCGGTTTGCCACGGCGGATCGAGGAGGCCACTTCAGCATCCAGTGCCGCGCCGGAGCCGGTGCGGAAGTTGACGAAGGTGTCGGTCAGGCCATAGGCCTTGAGCTTCTGGCTGTTGACGATTTCCGAGGTCCAGCCGGTGGGGCTGTTGAGAAAGCGGCCTTTGCTCGGGTCTTCCGGGTCGCGGAACACGTCCTTGTAGCGCGCCAGGTCAGCCACTGACTTAAGCTGCGGCGCCAGCGCTTTGATGCCGCGTTCGGCATCACCCTTGATCACGTATTCGGGCACCCACCAGCCCTCGGTGGCACCTTTGACCGTGTCGCCCAGGCCGAACACTTTGCCTTCGGCCTCGGCCTTGACCCACGCCGGACTGCGCCCGGCCCATTCTTCGCCGATCACCTGGATGTCATCCTTGGCCAGGGCGGCTTCCAGGCTCACGGTACTGCCGGGCAAGGTATCGGTAGGCAGGCCGTAGCCTTTTTCGACGATCAGGCGCAGCACTTCGGTGATCAGGCTGCCGCTTTCCCAGGTGATGTCACCGAAGTGGATGGGTTTGATGGCGTCGGCGGCCGGGGCTGGCTGCGTCAGCACAGCCAGTGCCAGCAGCGAGCCACCGAGCAGGCTTTTAATTGTTTTCATGCAGAACCTCATTTTCCGGAACACAGGAGATCAACGGTGGGAGCTGGCTTGCCTGCGATGGCGATGGTGGCTTCAACGTCGCTATCGCAGGCAAGCCAGCTCCCACACTGGATCGGTGTGCTACTCAAGTTGTTTAAAAGTCATAACTGAGCCGCGTGTAGCTGTATGGCTGGCCTGGCGTCTGGCGCAGGCAACGGTTGAGCGCACGGGCCATGTAGTCGCTGACCGAGCGTTGGGAAATCCCCAGTTCGGCAGCGATCTCGGGATAGGTCAGGCCATTGAGCTGCGAAAGCAAAAAGGTCGCCTTGACCTTGGCCGGCAAGCCGTCGAGCAATTGGTCGATGGCCTGCAGGGCCTCGAGCATTTGCGCGAGGTTTTCGGGCGACGGTGCGTTGCAGGTTTCGTCGTTGTCCAGCACATCGAGGTAGGCGCGTTCCAGGTCACGGCGACGCCACAGTTGATACATCAAACGCTGGGCGATGGTGGTGAGCAAGGCGCGCGGCTGTCGAATCGGCAGCACGCCGGGCGAACTCAGCAACTGGACAAAGGTGTCGACGGCGATGTCTTCGGCGTGTGCGCGGGAATCGAGGTGACGGTGCAAACGGCTGCACAGCCAGTCGTAATGACTGCGGAACAATCCGCCCACGTAATCGCGGTGAGAAGTGTCGGCGCCGGACATAGTGGCTCCATCTGAGAGGGTTGCGCGTTATGTCCGGTGTTCCGGTGGAGCGATCCTAGCAAGGCTGCTTATTCTTGAATAATATTTAAAAGGTATTTTTATATAACCGATCGTTCCCACGCTCTGCGTGGGAATGCAGCCCTGGACGCTCTGCGTCTGCTCCTGAACGCGTGACGCGGAGCGTCACAGGAGGCATTCCCACGCGGAGCGTGGGAACGATCAGCGCAGGTGCGGGTAACCGGCGGTGGCGGCGTATTGCTGATAGTTCAGCAGGACTTGGTAGTCGTCTTCGCTGGCAGGCAGGACTGCCTGGATGCCGAGGGTTTCGACCACGTGCGGTAGATCCTGCAACGCTTGATTCATCACGTCACGAATGCGCGCGGCTTGCTCATCGTTCAAGTGCAGCGGGCCGATGAAGGGCAAGGTCGGGCTCGGCGCGCTGTGGGTGATGATGCGCAGCCCTGCCACTTCTTCGGCGGCGAAACAGGCGAGGTAGTCGTAGGTCACGCTGTCGATGGCGGCAAGGTCGGCGCGGCCTTCGCGCAGCCAGCGCAGGCTTTCACGATGGGCGCCGCTGATACCGACGCTGGCGAAGAAGCGGCCGTCGCGGTGCAGCGGGGCCAGGCGCTCGCGCAGCAGGTTCATGCCGCTGTTGGAGTCGTGGCCATTGATCACGCCGCGGCTGTCGTAAAAGTCCGCGAGCTGAGTGCGCGGGTTGTCGTCGCGGGTCAGCAGCAGGCTGCAATGTTCGCCCTGGCTGCTGTGGGCCAGCTCATAGCGCGGGCGGCCGATCACGCGCACTTTGCCGCGCAGTTGGGTCATCAGCGGGTAGCCACAGGTTTGCGTCACCAGCAGCTCGGGCGCCAGCCACAGGCCGTGCAGGTCGAGGTGGTCGGCGTTGCGGCGGTTCAGGTTCAGGCGTTGGAAAATGCGCGTCAGCCACGCTTGGTTGGCCTGTTGCACCGCTGCGGGTGCGACGTACATCAACAACTCGGCGTAGTAGTCACTCATGGTCGTCTCTCACGCAAAAGGGTGCCGGGGGCTGTCGATGGCCTTGAGGCCGTGGCGACTGATCAACTGGCCATAACCCTGCACCAGAAAGCCGCCACTGCGCGCCACCCATTGTTCACGTCGCGCGCGGTAGACCGTGGGCAGCAGATACCAGGGCAACTTGGGCAAGTCATGGTGCACCAGATGCAGGTTGTTGTTGAGAAACAGCCAGGTCCACGGCCAGGACGCTTCGTTGAGCACCGTGCGCTGTTCCGGCTGCAGGTGTGGGCGGTGTTCATAGTAGGAACGGATCGACGCCAGGGACAAGGCTGGCGCGGTCACCAGCAGCAGGTAATGCCATACCGGGATTGCGCTGTAGTGGGCGATAAAGCTCAGCATCAGAATTGTCACGCCGCCGTGGGCCAGCCACATCGGCCACACCTGGGGCAGGTGTTGGACTTGATGACGTGCCAATCGGGCGATGGCCAGCGGCGCTGCCAGCAGAAAACGGCCGAGTACGGTTTTGGTCAGCCAGTGAACGCTTCGATTGAGCAACGAGCTGTTATCCCACTGGTGTTGATTGAGGTAACGGCTTTCCGGGTCGATGCCCGGCAGGGTCAGGTCTTCGTCGTGGTGGTGCAGCAGATGGCTGTCGCGGTACAGCGTGTAGGGGTACCACACGGCAAAAGGCGCGTAGCCGAGCAGTTTGTTGATCAGGGGCGAACGGGTGGGATGGCCATGCAGCAATTCGTGTTGCACCGACAGCCAGAGGGTCACCAACGGGATCAGCAACACCGTGCTCAGCCACAGGCCCAGCCAGTGGCTGGCGAACATCACGGCGAACCAGCCGGCGTACACGCCGATCAGCAACAGCCAGGTCGGCCATTCGGTGATTGCGGTAAAACTGCGTGCCAGGGCTTCGATTTCCCGGCGTTGGGTCAGATCAAGGTAGTTGGCCATCGGCAGCTCAGAGCAGGTGTTTCCTGCTCTGTGCAGTGAGGCGCAAAAATCTTGCAGATCGTTTGGTACTAAGCTTGTAACTCAGTGCCCGAACAGGCCGGCTTCGGACTTCTTGGTTTTTTTCTCGGCGCGTTTTTCATCGGCGGTTTTTGCCGGCTTTTTCTTCGCGGCTTTCTTTGAATCCATACCTTTGGCCATGATGCATGCTCCACGTGAAGGGGATGTAACACTGGGTATACCACCTATTGCCCGGCAGAAGGCGCTTATAATCGGCGGCCCTTGATTACGTTGCCCACACACCATGCCCGAACTGCACCTTCAACTGCTGGCAGAGCCGCTGTGGCCGCTGCTGAACAAGTTTTACCGCAGCCATAATTCGTCGATGAAGGCGCTCAAGGGCGGGCGCTTGTGGGTGGCGCGCGACGGCGAGATTGTCGCCGGGCTGTGCCTGACGCCTGTGGTGGGTGGGCAATGGTTGACCGGCGTGTTTGTCGACCCGGCCTATCGCGGCCACGGCCTGGCGGCGCGGTTGATCGCGGCGGCAGTGGCCGATGTGGAAGGTAGGGTGTGGCTGCTGTGTCATCCGGAGCTGGAAGGCTTGTATCAGCGCATGGGTTTTACCCAGGAGACCACCCTGCCCCAATCCCTGGGTGAGCGTCTGGTGCGCTATAAACGCAACAAACCAATGATCGCCATGGGCTTAGAACCGTTAGTGAGGACCACTGCGGATAATGTGTGATCGCCCTGTGCAAGGCCCGTGCTAGCCTCGACAGCACAGTGGCCCCTTACAGGATGATCATGAAAAACACGCTTGCAGCGCTGTCTCTTACCGCCCTCCTCGTTCCGGCTTTAAGCCAGGCAGCGCAGGCGCCGATTACCGCCGAGCAGTACGCCAGCGTGCTGGCCGGCAGCTGGCGCGACCCGGCCAATAGCGCGCGTGACGCTTACCGCCACCCGCAGCAGACCCTGGAGTTCTTTGGCTTGAGCGCCAAACAGAGCGTGATCGAAATCACCCCGGGTGGCGGTTGGTTCAGCGAAATACTCGCGCCGCTGCTCAAGGACCACGGGCATTACATCGCCGCCGTGCAAGCCGCCAGCAGCAGCGCTTACGCCGCGACGTCCGAACAGAACCTGAAAAACAAATTCGCCGCCGACCCTGCGCGCTATGCCAAGGCGGCCGTCGTGGAGTTCAACCCCAAAGCCCCGGTGTTCGGCAAACCGGCTTCGGTGGACGCCGTGCTGACCTTTCGCAATGTGCATAACTGGGTAGACGCGGGCACCGCACCGGCGACCTTCAGCGCGTTCTACACCGTGCTCAAACCCGGCGGTGTGCTGGGCGTGGAAGATCACCGGGCCAAAGACGGCGCGGACCTGGAAGCGATCAAGGACAGCGGCTACCTGACCTTGGCGCAAGTGGTGAAGCTGGCGACGGACGCCGGGTTCAAGCTGGCCGGGCAGAGCGAGGTGAATGCCAACCCCAAGGACACCAAGGATTACCCAGGCGGCGTGTGGACATTGCCGCCGTCGTTGCGGTATGGGGAGCAGGATAAGGCCAGGTATCTGGCGATTGGGGAGTCGGATCGGATGACGTTGCGGTTCGTTAAACCCGCCCGATAATTCTGTTTGGAATGCGATCCAAATGTGGGAGCGGGCTTGTGTGGGAGCTGGCTTGCCTGCGATGCAGGCACCTCGGTTTATCAGTGTCACCGAGGCGATGCTATCGCAGGCAAGCCAGCTCCCACACAAGCTCAGCTCCCACATTTTTTAATCGCGTCCCGTCTGAAAATTACTCGTCAGCCGTGGGATCCATATCCGGGAACATCACTTCGATAAACCCGAACTTGCTGAAGTCGGTAATCCGCGAGGGATACAGACGGCCGATCAGGTGATCGCATTCGTGCTGCACCACCCGCGCATGGAAGCCGTCGGCAACGCGCACGATCGGCTCGCCCTTGGGATCGAAACCTTCGTAGCGAATCTGCTGGTAACGATCCACCGCACCGCGCAGGCCGGGCACCGACAGGCAACCTTCGTAACCTTCTTCGAGCACCGGGCTGAGCGGTGTGATCAGCGGGTTGATCAGGATGGTCTGCGGCACCGGCGGCGCGTCCGGGTAGCGTTCGCTGGCCTCGAAACCGAAGATCACCAGCTGCAGGTCCACACCGATCTGCGGGGCGGCCAGGCCGACACCGCCGACGTGTTCCATGGTCTGGAACATGTCATCAATCAATTGCCACAGCTCAGGGCTGTCGAACATTTCCGGCGGAACCGGTGACGCGATGCGCAGCAGGCGCTCGTCGCCCATTTTCAGGATTTCACGGATCATCGATCAGACTTCATCGGTAGTGGGCTTGGAGTGGTCCCGGCCGAGGCCTGAGACGTGCTGTTTTTCATCCGTGTGGCTGTCTTCATCGAATTCCTTTTCCCCGGGGTCCTTGCCTTCGGCCGACATATGCTCGATCACGGCATTCATCTCCGCGCCAAGCAACAACACGGCGGCGGAAATATAGAAGTACAGGAGCAGGACGATGATCGCACCGATACTGCCATACATGGCGTTGTAGTCAGCAAAGGTTTTGACGTAATAACCAAAGCCCAGTGAGGCGATGATCCACACCACCACAGCCAGTACGGAGCCTGGGGTGATAAAGCGGAATTTCTGCTCAACATCGGGCATCACGTAGTACATGAGGGCCACGGCGAACATCAGCAGAATCACGATCAGCGGCCAGCGCAGGATGGTCCATAAGGTGACCACGAATTCCTGCATGCCGATCTGCCCGGCGAGCCATTCCATCACTTGCGGCCCCAGCACCATCAGTGCGGCAGCAGCGAGCAGCATGCCGGCGATGCCGACGGTGTAGAAGATCGACAGCGGGAAGCGCTTCCAGATCGGCCGGCCTTCGACCACGTCATAAGCGGCGTTCATTGCGCTCATCATCAGGCGCACGCCGGCCGAGGCGGTCCACAGCGCGATCACGATACCCACCGAGAGCAAACCGCCCTTGGACTGCTGCAACTGGTCGATCACCGGGTTGACCTGCTCCAGCGCCTGGGGCGGCAACACCAGTTCCGACTGCATGCGCAACCAGGTGAAAAAGTCCGGCAGGTGCAGGAAACCGATCAGGGCAATAAGGAACAGCAGGAAGGGAAACAGCGAAAACAGCATCTGGTAGGCCAGTGCCGAGGCGTAGGTGGGCATTTCGTCATCGACGAATTCCTTGACGGTGCGCACCAGCACTTTGTGGAGCTTGAGGCCGTCTAGTACCGGAAAAATCATAGCGTCTCCTTTCGCCGCAAAAGGGTGAGGTCGTGGGCGACTCAGGGGCCGTTTTCTACATCAAAGTAGCCCATTTGGCGACTTTGAAACAATTTCCAAACTTTAGTTGCACGCTTCACACAAAAACGGCCATCCGTGGATGGCCGTCGGGCTGCATGAATCCAGCCGGCGATTCAGTCTTACTTGACGGCTTTTTTTACCGCATCTTTGGTGTCGCCGACGGCTTTCTGCACTTCGCCTTTCTTTTCCTGAACCACGCCTTCTGCGCGCAGTTTGTCGTTGCCCGTTACCTTGCCAACGCCTTGCTTGATGTTACCAACGGCTTCGTTGGCCAAACCTTTTGCCTTATCCGATGTGCTGCTCATGGTATTTCTCCGAAAGAACAATCAAGGGTTTTGGTCATTACCTAAAGATTGACCGGCGGCCGTTCGGCAGAGTTTCAATTATTTTCAGCGCGCATTTCATCGCAGCGAACAGGTTTGGCTTTATGTTTTGCCGCCAACCCACGAGAATGCCCGGCACATTCAGGCTATAACGCTGAATAACAGATCCCGTAGGAAGGTTATGAAACTCAATAAAGCACAGGCCATTGCCCGTAGAAACCAGGAACTGGGCGGTGCCGTACTCGGCGTCAACAACTGCCACTTCACCGACCTGGACAGCAAACGCAACATCTGGTGGTTCGACCTGCCGCTGGTGCGCATTGGTGTGGGCCAGTACGAGTGGGTTCACTTGTTGATGCACAACGCTGAAACTGACCAGTTGCTGCACCTGAAGGTGCCGACGGCGTTCCTGCGTGAACACATCGAAGGGCTGGTGGTGCGCAATGCGGGCAAGCGCAAGCCGGAGATTACCCTGGAGCTGAGCGCGGATAAGGATTCGTTCTTGAAGGATGTACGCCCGGCCGGTGCTGGTGTGGGATTTGCGCAGTTTGCCCTGTAACAACTCGATTAAAACAGGTGGGAGCTGGCTTGCCTGCGATGGCGGTATACCCGTCACAGTTGGGCTAGCTGATCCACCGCTATCGCAGGCAAGCCAGCTCCCACATTGGACTGCATTACAGTTCATGCCAAAAAAACCCCGCATCAGCGGGTTTTTTATCGGTTACTTTTTAAGGCCGAGCTTCTTCAGCTCTTCATCACGCAACTCACGGCGCAGGATCTTGCCCACGTTGGTGGTCGGCAATGCATCGCGGAATTCCACGGCCCTGGGCACTTTGTAGCCGGTGACGTTGGCACGCATGTGTTCCATCACCTGGTCCTTGGTCAGGGTCGCCCCTGGCTTGACCACGATAAAGATCTTGATGTGCTCACCGGATTTTTCATCCGGCACACCGATGGCCGCGCATTGCAGCACGCCCGGCAAGGTTGTCAGCACGTCTTCCAGCTCGTTGGGGTAGACGTTGAAACCGGAGACCAGAATCATGTCTTTCTTGCGGTCGACAATGCGGATGTAACCGTCTTGCTGGATGATCGCGATGTCACCGGTCTTCAACCAGCCTTCGCTGTCGAGCATTTCGGCGGTGGAGTCGTCGCGCAACCAGTAGCCCTTCATCACCTGCGGGCCTTTCACACACAGCTCGCCGGTTTCGCCCAGTGCCAACTCGGTACCGTCGTCGGCGATGACTTTGCACAGGGTGGAAGGCACCGGAATGCCGATGGTGCCGATCTGGATATGCTGGATCGGGTTGACGGTGGCCACCGGGCTGGTCTCGGTCATGCCGTAACCTTCACAGATGCCACAGCCGGTCACGGCTTTCCAGCGCTCAGCCGCCGCCAGTTGCAGGGCCATGCCGCCCGACAAGGTGACTTTGAGCGCGGAAAAGTCCAGCTTGCGGAACGCCTCGTTATTACACAGCGCCACGAACAGCGTGTTCAAGCCGACAAACCCGCTGAACTTCCATTTCGACAGTTCCTTGACCATCGCCGGCAGGTCGCGCGGGTTGCTGATCAGGATGTTGTGGTTGCCGATCAGCATCATCGCCATGCAATGAAAGGTGAACGCGTAGATGTGGTACAGCGGCAGCGGCGTGATCAGGATCTCGCAGCCTTCGTTGAGGTTGGAGCCCATCAGTGCCTTGCACTGCAGCATGTTGGCGACGAGGTTGCGGTGGGTGAGCATCGCGCCCTTGGCGACGCCTGTGGTGCCGCCGGTGTATTGCAGCACGGCCACATCGCCGCTGGCGGGGCTGGCATCGTTGACCGGTTGACCGTGCCCCTTGGCCAGCACGTCGTTGAACTTGATCGCCTTGGGCAAGTGATAGGCCGGGACCATTTTCTTCACGTACTTGATGACGCTGTTGATCAGCAGGCGCTTGAACGGCGACAGCAAGTCAGCGACTTCGGTGACGATCACGTGCTTGACGGCGGTCTTGGGCACGACTTTTTCAGCCAGGTGCGCCATGTTCGCCAGGCAAACCAGGGCCTTGGCCCCGGAATCATTGAATTGGTGTTCCATTTCCCGCGCGGTGTACAGCGGGTTGGTGTTGACCACGATCAGCCCGGCACGGATGGCGCCGAACACGGCCACCGGGTATTGCAGGACGTTGGGCAGTTGCACGGCGATTCGATCGCCCGCCTTCAAGTCGGTATGCTGTTGCAGGTAGGCGGCGAACGCGCCGGACAATTCGTACAGTTCACCGTAGGTGATGGTCTTGCCCAGGTTGCTGAAAGCCGGTTTGTCGGCGAAGCGCTGGCAGGACTGTTTCAGTACCGCCTGAATATTCTGATACTCGTCTGGATTGATGTCTGCAGCAATCCCGGCGGGGTACTTATCCTTCCAAAAGTCTTCGTTCATGGAAGCCCACTCCTCAGCGACGCGAATTCATCATCGCATTTGATGCGATTATTATTGGTGTATGTTTTTTTAGGTGAGTCTGGCGCTTTCAAGCAGGCCGAGAAGTCACAAAGCGCGCCGAGAGTAGCAGCTTTGCCAAGGGCCGCCTAGAGCCAAAAGAAGGCCCTACAGTCATAAACATGACTCAAGAATATCTAATGGTCATTTTTAGAGCAAAGATTCTATAAACAAAGAAATGGCTCTGGAATGGGCTTTACAGAGCGATAAACAGCAATGTGGGAGCTGGCTTACCTGCGATAGCGGTGATTCAGCCGATAAATCGGGTGACTGATACATCGCTATCGCAGGCAAGCCAGCTCCCACATTTTTTATTGCATTTCACATCAGGCGATGTCGCGCAGCTCCCTGCGCAAAATCTTGCCCACCGGCGTCATCGGCAGCGACTCACGCAACACAATGTGCTTGGGCACCTTGTACCCGGTGAAGTTGGTTTTGCAGTACGCCTTCAACTCGTCAACGCTCACGCCCTGGGCGCGCGCCACCACAAACAGCTTCACCGCCTCGCCGGTGCGTTCGTCCGGTACGCCGATTACCGCGCAGTTGGCCACGGCTGGATGCGCCATCACCACGTCTTCAATCTCGTTGGGGTACACATTGAAGCCCGAGACGATGATCAGGTCTTTCTTGCGATCGACGATGCTGACAAAACCATCGGTGTCGATCACCGCAATATCACCGGTTTTCAGCCAGCCTTCGGCGTCCAGGGTTTCGGCGGTGGCCACGGGTTGCTGCCAGTAACCCTTCATCACCTGCGGGCCTTTGATGCACAGCTCGCCGCGCTCGCCCAAGGGCAGCTCGCGGCCTTCATCATCAATCACTTTCATCGCCGTGCCCGGCACCGGAATGCCCACGGTGCCCAGCCGTGACTGGTTGCCGTAAGGGTTGGTGCTGGCCACCGGCGAGGTTTCGGTGAGGCCGTAGCCTTCGCCGATGGAGCAGCCGGTGAGTGCCTTCCAGCGCTCGGCAGTGGCCTTGACCAGCGCGGTGCCACCGGAGTTGGTGATCTTGAGATGGGAGAAATCCAGGGTTTTGAAGTCGGGGTGATCCATCAGTGCCACGAACAGCGTGTTCAGCCCGAGCAGGCAGGAGAACCGCCACTTTTTCAGCTCCTTGATAAACCCGCCGATGTCACGCGGGTTGGTGATCAGCACGTTGTGGTTGCCGGTCACCATCATGCACATGCAATTCGCGGTAAAGGCATAGATGTGGTACAGCGGCAGCGGCGCGATCATCACCTCCTGCCCTTCCTTCACCAGCGGCTGGCCATCGTCGGTGACCTGGGACATGCACGCCCGCGCCTGCTGCATGTTCGCCACCAGGTTACCGTGGGTGAGCATCGCGCCCTTGGCCAGGCCAGTAGTGCCGCCGGTGTATTGCAGCACGGCGATATCATCCAGCGTCACCGGGTGGCGAACCACCGCCTGGCCCGCGCCCATGCGCAAGGCGCGCTTGAACGACACCGCACGTGGCAGGCTGTAGGCCGGGACCATTTTCTTGACCTTGTCGACCACGGTATTGACCAGCCAGCCTTTGGCGGCGGGCATGAAGTCGCCCATTCTGGCTTCGATCAGGTAGTCGATCTCGGTGTCGGTGCACACGTCCTGCACCCGCGCGCCGAACAGGTTGAGGTAGACCAGCGCGCGCACGCCGGCGTCCTTGAACTGGTGGCGCATCTCACGCGGGGTGTACAGCGGGTTGGTGTTGACCACGATCAACCCGGCGCGCAGTGCGCCGAACACCGCAATCGGGTAATGCAGCACGTTGGGCATCTGCACCGCGATGCGCTCGCCTGGCTTGAGGTCGGTGTGGTTTTGCAGGTAGCCGGCGAACGCGGCACTTTGGCGCTCAAGCTCGGCATAGGTCAGGGTGATGCCCATGTTGCTGAACGCCGGACGGTCGGCAAAGGCTTTGCAGGAGCGTTCGAATACTTCGATCACCGATTTGTAGGTAGTGAGGTCAATGTCATTGGGAACGCCCGCCGCGCGTTTGTCATTCCAGAAATCAGGTTGCATTATTCTTGTCCTCGTACCTGAGTGTGTCCGGCCGCTTTCTCATTGATATAAAAAGCGGAGCTTTGGGGACGTTAGCAGCTATGGCCAAACAGGCAAATACGCGCAACTGTGTCATTTATTGTATGAATCTTGCCCCTAACGTGTAGGCAGATACACCGGACCCGGCCAGATGAGCTATACACTGCAACGACCCTGAGCAAAGGAAGCGCTATGAACCACAGCACCTTCTGGCTGACCGCGAATGACCGCAGCCGCCTGTACGTCAATCAATGGCTGCCGGACGGGCCCGCCAAGGCCATGATCATGCTGTCCCACGGCATGGCCGAACACAGCGGGCGCTATGCACGCCTGGCCGAAGCGCTGTGCGCGGCCGGCTACGGCCTGTACGCACTCGACCAGCGCGGCCATGGCCGCACCGCCGATGAAGGCACGCTGGGGCTGTACGCCGAAAAGGATGGCTGGAACAAAGTGGTGGGCGACCTCGCCAGCCTCAACCAGCACATCGGCCAGCAGCAGCCGGGCCTGCCGATCATCTTGCTGGGCCACAGCATGGGCAGCTATATCGCCCAGGCGTACCTGTTGCACCACAGCGCGAGCCTGGATGGGGCGATTCTCAGCGGTTCGAATTTCCAGCCGGTGGCGCTGTACCGCGCCGCCGGCGTCATTGCCCGCCTGGAGCGCGCGCGCCAAGGCCTGCGCGGACGCAGTGCATTGATCGACTTTCTGTCGTTCGGCTCATTCAACAAGGCGTTCAAGCCCAACCGCACCGCGTTTGACTGGCTCAGCCGCGACCCGCTGGAGGTGGACAAGTACACCAACGATCCGCTGTGCGGCTTTCGCTGCACCAACCAGTTGTGGATCGACTTACTGGGCGGCTTGCAGCAGATCAGTAAAGCGTCCAACCTCGCACAGATCGATCCGGGCCTGCCGATCATGGTAATGGGCGGCGAATGTGATCCGGTGAGTGAAGGCAAACGTCTCAAAAGCCTGGCCCATGCCCTGCGTGAGGCCGGTTGCCAGAACCTGCAATTGACTATCTACCCGCAGGCGCGTCATGAAGTGTTCAACGAAACCAACCGCGATGAAGTGACAGCGGATGTGCTGAAGTGGCTCGAGCAGGCCCTGACGTTACGCAGGCCGGCGCGCTGCGAATAACTTTTTCCTTTAAAATCAGCTTATTAAATTACCGATTAGCCACAGGATGCACCTTTAGATGACCCAGGTTACCAACACCCCATACGAAGCCCTCGAAGTCGGCCAGACCGCCAGCTACAGCAAGACCGTTGAAGAGCGAGATATCCAGCTGTTCGCGGCGATGTCCGGCGACCATAACCCAGTGCACCTGGATGCGGAGTACGCCAAGGCGACCATGTTCAAGGAGCGTATCGCCCACGGCATGTTCAGCGGCGCACTGATCAGTGCGGCGGTAGCCTGCGAGCTGCCTGGGCCGGGCACTATCTACATCGGCCAGCAGATGAGCTTCCAGAAGCCGGTGAAAATCGGCGACACCTTGACCGTGCGCCTGGAAATTCTGGAGAAATTGCCCAAGTTTCGCGTGCGCATTGCCACCCGTGTATTCAACCAGCGCGATGAGCTGGTGGTGGACGGCGAGGCGGAAATTCTCGCGCCGCGCAAGCAGCAAGTGGTGACATTGACCGAGCTGCCGCCGATCAGCATTGGCTGATAGAAAGCTCAAAATCAATACAAAGCAAATGTGGGAGCTGACTTGCCTGCGATGCAAACACCTCGGTGTATCAGATACACCGGGGTGATGCTATCGCAGGCAAGCCAGCTCCCACATTCAGTTACAGCTTAGGCAGTTACAGCATAAGCAATTACAGCAATGTGCTTACGACTGAGCGCGAGCCTGATTACGCAGGGCTTTCACCTGGTCGTGGTTACGTTGTGCGCCGTGGAACTGACGCTCAACCAGGTCACGAATACCCAGCAGGTTGTGCTTGTTGATCTTCTCGATCGCTTCCTTGTAAGCCTTAAGGGCGTGGTCTTCACCGCGCTCGGCTTCGTTCAGCACCGCCTCTTCATCTTTACCGGTAACCAGCGACTTCACGTCGACCCAGCCACGGTGCAGAGCACCGGCGACCGAACCGGATTCTTCCGGATCGCCGCCCAGGGCACGTACGGCTGTTTGCAGCTCGGCTGCAGCAGTGGCGCAATCGGCGGAGCGTTTCTGGAACAGTGCTTTCAGTTCCGGATGCTTGATGTCTTCAGCACAAGTCGCGAAGCCTTTCTGGCCGTCTTTGCTGGTCTCGATCAGGTCGTTGAGTACGGAGATCGATTCTTTATTGATGTCAGTCATTTTTCAATTCCTTGTGCGGGTTAGAAGGTTGTCTTAATGATTGCAGCGCCCGTGCCAGGTTTTGAGAAATTACTTTATTCATATATTTCATATACTTACGAAATATTGAACCATCTGTATCTACGTTATTTGCATGATCTGTCATTTGGCCTTCATGCAGAATGCCTGTATTTTCCAAGCACAGACGCCAACCCTTGAAGCCCATGAACCCCGAAAAACTCGAATTGCTGATCACCCGCGAAATGCCCTTCGGCAAGTACAAGGGACGCATCATCGCCGACCTGCCCGGCCCTTACCTGAACTGGTTTGCCCGTGAAGGCTTTCCTCACGGCGAGCTGGGCGGTTTGCTGGCCTTGATGCAGGAAATCGACCACAACGGCCTGTCCGAACTGCTGGAGCCGCTGCGCGTTAAACACGGCAAACCTGCCCCCCGTCATTAAAGAGCGCACGTTATGCCAAGGAATGCAGACAACGAACGTCACTGGCACGCCATCGCCCAGCGCTATGAGCTTGAGCCTGGCCCGATCAACCTGGAAAACGGTTACTTCGGGCGCATGAGCCGTGCCGTACAGGCGCAGTATCTGGAGCATGTAGCGTTTATCAACCGCAGCAACTCGCTGTATGTGCGCCAGCGCTTCGAGCAGGGTGAAAACGTCGAGATCCGTCGCCAGCTCGCCGGGCTGATCGATGCGGACCCGGACGCGATCGCCTTCACCCGCAACGCCACCGAGGCTTTGCAGTCGCTGATCCGTAACTACAACGGCCTGCGGCCGGGCGATCAGGTGCTGATCAGTGATCTGGAGTACGACACGGTCAAAGGCGCCATGCGCTGGTTGGCCGGTGTTCGCGGCGTGGAAGTCGTCGAACTTGCCCACGCCCACCCGGCCAGTTTCGACAGCCTGGTGCAGACCTATCGCGATGCGTTCGTGAAGTACCCGCGCCTCAAGCTGATGGCGCTGACCCATCTCACCCACCGCACCGGCCTGGTGATGCCTGTCGCAGCCATCTCTAAAGCGGCCCGTGAGCATGGCGTGGACGTGATTCTGGATGGCGCCCATGCGTTGGGCCAGATTGAATTCAACCTTGCCGAGTTGGGCATTCAGTTCGCCGGGTTCAACCTGCATAAATGGATCGGTGCGCCGCTGACCCTGGGCTTTCTGTATATCGCCCCGGAGCGCCTGGCCGATATCGACCCGGACATGGGCGAGTTTCACTACCCCGCCAGCGACGTGCGTGCGCGCACGTCCTACAGCACGCCGAATTTTCCAGCGTTGATGACCTTGCCGTTGGTGCTGGAGGAACATCGCAACCTCGGCGGCTCGGCGGCCAAGGGCGCGCGGGTCAATTACCTGCGGGATCGCTGGGTGAGCCAGGTGCGCGGGTTGCCGGCAATTGAGGTGCTGACGCCGGATGATCCGCGGCTGTATTGCGCGATAACGGCGTTCAAGTTCGTTGGGCGCGATCAGCAAGAGATGGCGGATCGATTGCTCAAGGAGTACCACCTGTTTACCACCACGCGCACGGGCGCGGCGTTTGGCAGCTGTATTCGGGTGACGCCGGGGCTGGTGACCTCGGTGGCGGACATCGATGGGCTGGTCAACGCAATAACTGAGTTAAGCACGGACTAAAACTGTGGGAGCTGGCTTGCCTGCGATGGCGGTGTATCAGTAGAAATATCCTAACCTGACCCACCGCTATCGCAGGCAAGCCAGCTCCCACAGTTGATCGGAGTTGAATGTGAGTTTTTTGCAGGCAAAAAAAAGCGGTACACCGACCAAGTGCACCGCAAAAATGCCGTTAAGCACAGCAACAACGATTCGGTAAATTCAGATCAGTCCAGCAGCGCCAGCGCTTGTGCGGTGACTTCCTGGATACGGGCCCAGTCGCCGTTCTTGACCCATTCAGGGTCCAGCATCCAGCTACCGCCCACGCACATCACGTTTTTCAACGCCATGTAGTTTTTGATGTTGGCCGGGCCAACGCCGCCGGTTGGGCAGAATTTGACTTCGCCGAACGGGCCGCCCAGGGCCTTGATTGCAGCCACGCCGCCGCTGACTTCAGCCGGGAACAGCTTGAAGCGGCGATAACCCAGGCCGTAGCCTTCCATGATGCCGGAAGCATTGCTGATGCCGGGCAGCAGCGGGATCGGGCTGTGCACCGAGGCTTCCAGCAGGTCGCGGGTAATGCCGGGGGTGACGATGAATTGCGAACCGGCCACCTCGGCCGCTTCGAGCATGTGGCGGTCGAGTACGGTGCCGGCACCGGTGCACAGTTCAGGGCGTTGCTCGCGCAGTACCTGAATGGCCTTGAGGCCGAACTCGGAGCGCAGGGTCACTTCCAATGCGGTCAAACCGCCGGCTGCCAGGGCATCGGCCAGCGGCAGGATGTCCTGTTCGCGGGCGATGGTGATCACCGGCAGGATCCGCGCCTTGGCGCAGAGGCTGTCGATCAGGGCAACTTTGTCCGCCATGGACACGGTCGGTTGAGGGCTTTTCATAGCGGCTGATCCTTGGCTCATGGACACCAGTAAATCTCTAAAGTAGGTTGCAAAAACGCGCGAATCGGCATGGCAGCAACGTCGTCACTGGCCAGCGCGGCGCTCAAGGTGGTCAATTTCGAACTGCCGGAAATCGACAGCACGGTGTAATGGGCCGTGGCCAGCAGCGCGCGACTCATGGTCAGGCGCTGGTGCGGCACGGTCGGCGCCAGCATCGGCCAGCAACGGCGCGTGCCGTCGGGCTTGAGCGCCTCGCCCAGGTTGGGGCTGTTGGGGAACAGCGATGCGGTGTGGCCATCATCGCCCATGCCGAGTACCAGCACATCAATAGCAGGCAGCTCTGCCAACTGGCGATCGGCCAGTTCGGCGGCGTCTTCAAGGTTCGCGGCAACGGTGTACAGGCTGAGGAACTTGGCCTTGGCCGCCGGGCCCTGGAGCAAATACTTCTTCAACAGGCCGGCATTGCTGTCGGCGTGTTCCACCGGCACCCAGCGCTCGTCGGCCAGGGTAACGGTGACCTTGGACCAGTCCAGGCCTTGTTTGGCCAGGTTCTGGAAAAACGCCACGGGGCTGCGGCCACCGGACACTACCAGGGTCGCTTCGCCACGGGCACTGATGGCCGCGCGCAGTTGCTCGGCCACGTCATTGGCCAGGCCATCGGCCAGCAACACCGGCGTGCGGTACTCATGGGCTGTCACGCCCTGAGGCAGTTTCAATTCAGATATCGCCATACCACGACCTCCCATCCCGCGTGATCAGTGCAATCGAGCTCATCGGCCCCCAGGACCCCGCCGCATACGGCTTGGGCGCATCACCGGATTTTTTCCACCCGGCAATCAACTGGTCACACCATTTCCACGCGGCTTCGATTTCATCTTTGCGAACAAACAGGTTCTGATTGCCGCGCATTACTTCCAGCAACAACCGCTCGTAGGCATCGGGAATCCGCGCGCTGCGATAGGTGTCGGAAAAATTCAGTTGCAGCGGGCCGCTGCGCAGTTGCATGCCCTTGTCCAGGCCTTGCTCTTTGGTCATCACACGCAAGGAAATACCTTCGTCCGGCTGCAGGCGGATGATCAGTTTGTTGCTGATCTGCAGGCGCTGCTCGGGGGCGAAGATGTAGTGGGACGGTTCCTTGAAGTGAATGACGATCTGCGACAGCTTTTGCGGCATGCGTTTACCGGTGCGCAGGTAGAACGGCACGCCGGCCCAACGCCAGTTGCGGATATCGGCACGCAGGGCGACAAACGTCTCGGTGTCGCTCTGGGTGTTGGAGTTTTCTTCTTCCAGGTAGCCCGGTACCGGCTTGCCGGCGCTGTAGCCGGCGATGTACTGGCCGCGTACTACCTGGGTGGTCAGGCCTTCCGGGCTGATCGGCGCCAGCGCCTTGAGCACCTTGACCTTCTCGTCACGGATGCTGTCGGCGGACAGGTCGGCCGGTGGGTCCATGGCGATCAGGCACAGCAGCTGCAGCAGGTGGTTCTGGATCATGTCGCGCAGTTGGCCGGCCTTGTCGAAGTAACCCCAACGGCCTTCGATACCGACCTGCTCGGCCACGGTGATTTCCACGTGGGAAATGTAATGCTGGTTCCACTGGGTTTCGAACAGGCTGTTGGCGAAACGCAGCGCGATCAGGTTCTGGACGGTCTCTTTGCCCAGGTAGTGGTCGATGCGATAGGTGCGGTTTTCCGGGAAAAACTGCGCCACGGCGTCGTTGACCTTGCGCGAGGATTCCAGGTCCGAGCCGATGGGTTTTTCCAGCACCACGCGGGTGTTGTCCGCCAGGCCGACCTTGGCGAGGTTTTCGCAGATCGCGCCATACACCGCCGCCGGAGTGGCGAAGTAGGCGATCAGGCGTTGTTCGGCACCGACCTTTTCGGCCAGGGCGACATAATCGGCGGCGTTCAGGAAGTCGACGTGCACATAGGCCAGACGCGCCAGGAAGCGCGCGGCCACGGCCTCATCGAGTTCCTTGCCAACGTATTTACGCAGTTCTTTTTCGATATGGGCCAGGTGCTCCTGCTCGGAACCGGCTTCACGGGCCAGGCCCAGGATGCGCGTATCGTCGTGCAGCAGCCCCGCGCCATCGAGTTGGTAGAGGGCAGGAAATAACTTGCGCAGCGCCAGATCACCCAAGGCGCCAAACAGGGCAAAGGTGCAGGGTTCTACGGTTATCGAAGGCATGATGTTTGTTCTTTTATCAAGTTAAGCTACAAATACCTTTTTTCAAGGCATCACTCAAGGAAAAATGTAGTAATAACCACAACATTTTCCCGAAATACGCATTCCGAGTGGTGGTGTTCAGCTACCCTCAGTAGGATAGGCCACCGCAAAGGGCCACTCGTCGATTGGTTACCGCCCTTTATTTGCATCGTCGCCCGAAGGAAAGACTGAATGGACCGCGTGCGAAATCTTCTGGAACAGATCCGGAACCGCCTCGAAGAATTGAACAAGGCCGAGAAAAAAGTCGCCGAGGTCATCCTGCAAAACCCACAGCAGGCAACCCGCTTCTCGATCGCCGCCCTCGCCCAAGCCGCTTCGGTCAGTGAACCGACGGTCAACCGTTTCTGCCGTTCGTTCGGCGTCAGCGGTTACCCTGAACTTAAATTGCAGCTGGCGCAAAGTTTGGCCAGTGGTGCGGCGTATGTGAGCCGCGCCGTGGAAGCCGATGATAACCCTGAGGCCTACACCCAGAAGATCTTTGGCAGCGCCATTGCCTCCCTGGACAGTGCGTGCCAGGCCCTCGACCCGGCACTGATCAGCAAGGCCGTGGATTTGTTGATCCAGGCGCGGCAGATCCATTTCTTCGGCCTCGGCGCTTCGGCACCGGTGGCCATGGATGCGCTGCACAAGTTCTTCCGCTTCAACCTGGCCGTGACTGCCCATGCCGACGTGCTGATGCAACGCATGATCGCGTCTGTGGCGCATACGGGCGAGCTGTTTGTGATCATTTCCTACACCGGGCGCACCCGGGAGCTGGTGGAAGTGGCGCGTATCGCCCGGGAAAACGGCGCGTCGGTGCTGGGCGTAACTGCCGAGAATTCGCCGTTGGCCAAGGCCAGTACCGTGAGCCTGAACATCCCGCTGCCGGAAGACACCGACATCTACATGCCGATGACGTCGCGGATCATTCAGCTAACGGTGCTGGACGTGCTGGCAACCGGCATGACCTTGCGCCGCGGGGTGGATTTCCAGCCGCATCTGCGCAAGATCAAAGAGAGCTTGAATGACAGCCGGTATCCGGTGGGGGATGAGTTTAACTAGCAGCAATCTCCACCAGCAGTACCGACCCTATCGCAGGCAAGCCAGCTCCCACAGTGGACCGAGCTGCCCATTTGGAATGCATTCCCCTGTGGGAGCTGGCTTGCCTGCGATAGCGCCATAAGCTCCACCACTAAACCCCGGCCCGCGCCTGCAAACTCAAATGCGCCCGCTCCCCCGGCGCCAGGCTGGCCCCGGCCATCGCCGACTCCACGCACACAAACCCCGACGCCTCGTTAAAGCTCACGCCCAACAACGGCCGGCTGCCTGGATGCCACACCACCGTGTCAGCACTGTCGCCGGTGTCGATGCACAGCTCACGTTGCCAGGCGTGGTCCTTGAGCTGTAATTCGCCCTCATGCTGGAACACCCGCTGGCATCCACCATCCACCCGTAGCTCGCCTTCCTGCTGGCAAACCTGGCGACTGAGCTGGTCATAACCTTGCGCGCCATCGAGCCCAGACAGCGCTATCTCGTCGACGTGACCAATACGCCAGTAAGCGTGCAACGCATGGCTCAACTGGCACGGCAACTCGTCCTGGTGCTCGGTGCTCAAGCGCAACTCAAGGGTTTCGCCCAGGTGCGCGTGCAGGTCCACCTGCCAGTCGCACAGCTGCAATTGCCAGTGCAGGCGCACGCCGTCGTCGTCGGTGCTGCTGTCGAGCAGTTTCCAGTCGATCAGCCGCGCCCAGCCATGGGACGGCCACGCGTTCTCGCTCGGATGGCGCCCATACCACGGCCAGCACACCGGCACGCCACCCCGGATGGCGCCGACCTGCGGCCACTTGGCCGCGCACCACAGCCAGGGTTTCTGGCCGGTAGGCTGAAAATGCAGCAACTGTGCGCCCTGGCGACTGAACACCGCCTGGCACAGCGGATGGTCGATCACCAACACGTCGCGCATCTGAAAGCGCTCCCAGGCGAACACCGGTTGTTCACGCAGGGATTTGAAAAAGCGTTGCAGCGGATGCTCATGCATGTGCCACGGTCCTGGAATTCATTATTGCTCAAACCTTGGGCAAGCCAGCCCCCACATGAATTGTGCACAGCGGCCCAAAAAAAGCGGGTAGCCATGGCTACCCGCAAAATGCGCACAGAGAGAAGGAGCTTATCGCAACAGCGTTAGAACGTAGACTGAATTTTCAGGCCCGCTACCAGCGCGTTGTCGACTTCTTTCACACCGCCCGGGTTTTTGACGTATTGCAGGTTCGGGCGTACGGTCAGCCAGTTGGTGACATGGAAGCCATAGTTGAGTTCGACGTTGTACTCGGTATTACGCAACGGGGCGAAACCCGCTTGGTCGTAATCGGTGAAACCGCCTGAAGCATTGAGCAGTTCAGCGGTTTTCTTCACGTCGCTGTTGGCATGGATACGCGAAACACCGATACCCACGTCATCTTTGGCACGTGCGTCAAATGGCCCTTTATACACAAGCATCAGCGACTGGTAGTTGTCGACCAGGTTGGTGTCTTTGTCGTGGAAGGTCACGTTGGCCGCGATATTCAAGCCGCGCGAAGCATCGCCATTGTGAGTGGTGAGTTGCTGTTGCAGAACGCCCCAGTAACCGCTTTTGCTGCTGCGAACGCGGAAGGCTGCGCCAGTGGTGCCAGCATCGTTACCGTTGACGTCTTCACGTACGTCGGTAGCGTCGGCGGTGCTCTTGTAGTAACCCACACGGTATTCGCCTGGCAGGCCATTGACCTTCGGCGACCAAACCAATTCCACCGGCAATACGGTGCCCTTGGTACCGCTGCCACTGAGTTTGAAGCCGTTGCCGTGTTCCAGCTGCGACGGGTTCTGGTTGTACGCACCGATTTGCGCATACAGCTCAGGCGTGATGTTGTACTTCACGCGGATCGCCGCCTGGCTGACCGGCCAGTTGTACCAGGTGTTTACGTAGTTACCGACTTGCGAGCCGCAGAACGACAGGTTCTGGAAGTCGCACGGGAAGGTGTTGAAGTCTTCGCCTTCACCGAAGTAACCGAGTTTCACGTCCAGCTTGTTATCGAACATCTGGTGCTGAATCCAGAACTGGGTCAGACGCACCATGTGGCCACGACCATAGACTTCCATCGACGAACTCAGCGTGCCGGCACGCGGGTCACCGATACGGTCGTTGGAGATGTTTTGGCCATTACGGTTGGTCAACTGGATCTTGGCCTGGGTGTTGTCCCAGCCCCACAGCTTTTGCAGATCGAGCGCTACGCCCAACCCAAACTGGTCGGAGTAACGGCCGGTCTTGTCGTCGTTATAGCCGCCGTGCAGGTTGGCGCCCATTTCCCCTACGTAGTCAGCCTTGATGTCGATACCTTGCTCGATCAGCTTGGTACGCTCGCCACCCCAATCACCGGTCATCCATTTGGAGTCGGCGCTGAATGCATCGGCCGCCATCGCATTGGCGGACAATACCAGGGCTGCTGCTGCTGACAGTTGGCAGATCAGCCGAGTGTTGTTGTGTTGCTTTTTCATCCCTACATCCTCGTCTTTATTGTTATTTAACTGTTTTTATCTAACGCGGGTTACTTTTTTTTAACCAAAACAACAAGTTATCTGCTTCAGCGGCCTTTGAATTGGGCCACGTTGTCGGCATGCCCGTGTGCAGGCAATGAGGCAGCAGTGCCCAAGCGTTCGCCGGTTTTGGCGTCGAACAGCAATACCTTGGCCGGGTCGAATTGCAGGGTCAGGGTCTCACCGACCTGCGGTGCAACGTCCGGCGCGAGGCGGCAGCAGACTTTGGTGTCGTTGAGTTGCACAAACACCAACGTGTCCGGACCGGTCGGCTCAGTGACCTGGACTTCGGCACGAATGCTCGACGACCCATTCGCTTCACCCGTGGCCAGAACAATTTGCTCCGGGCGCAGACCCAGGATCACATCGCGATCTTCAAGCCCAGCATCACTCATACCCAGCGGCAGCTCGCAACGGGCCTGGCCGCTGTCGAGCAGTGCCACCAGGCGACCGTCCTTGCGTTGCAGGCGCAAAGGTATGAAGTTCATTGGAGGTGAACCGATAAAGCTTGCCACAAACAGGTTGGCCGGGTCGTTATAGATTTCTTTCGGCGTGCCAAATTGTTGAATGATGCCATCCTTCATCACCGCCACTTTGTCGCCCAGGGTCATCGCTTCGATCTGGTCGTGGGTGACGTACACCGTGGTGGTTTTCAGACGCTGGTGCATCAGTTTCATTTCGGTGCGCATCTCGACGCGCAGTTTGGCGTCGAGGTTGGACAGCGGTTCGTCGAACAGGTAGATCTTCGGCCGCCGTGCCAGGGCGCGGCCCATGGCCACACGCTGTTGCTGGCCACCGGAAAGCTGGCCCGGCTTACGATTAAGCAGGTGCTCGATCTGCAGCAGCTTGGCCACGCGCGCCACTTCGGCATCGATATCGGCCTGGGGCATCTTGCGGATCTTGAGGCCGAACTCGATGTTCTCACGCACGCTCATGGTCGGGTACAGCGCGTAGGACTGGAACACCATGGCGATGTCACGGTCCTTGGGGCTCATGCCGCTCACGTCCTGGTCGCCGATCATGATGGCGCCGCCGGTGATGGTCTCCAGGCCGGCAATGCAGTTCATCAAGGTCGATTTACCGCAACCCGAAGGGCCGACCAGAATCAGGAACTCGCCCTCTTTGATCGACAGTTCGATGTTCTTCAAGGTGTCGGGCAGGCCGGCGCCATAGGTCTTGTTTACATTGCGAAGTTCAAGCGTAGCCATGATTACCCCTTGACCGCGCCGGCCGTGAGGCCGCGCACGAAATACTTGCCTGCGATCACATAGACCAGCAGGGTCGGCAGCCCGGCGATCATCGCCGCCGCCATATCCACGTTATATTCCTTGGCCCCGGTGCTGGTGTTGACCAGGTTGTTCAGCGCCACCGTAATGGGCTGCGAGTCGCCGCTGGAGAACACCACACCGAACAGGAAGTCGTTCCAGATCTGGGTGAACTGCCAGATCAGGCAGACCATGATGATCGGCGTCGACATCGGCAGAATGATCTGACGGAAGATGGTGAAGAAACCTGCACCGTCCAGCCGTGCCGCCTTGATCAGCGCGTCAGGAATGCTCACGTAGTAATTACGGAAAAACAGTGTAGTAAACGCCAACCCGTAGACCACGTGCACAAACACCAGGCCCGTGGTGGTACTGGCCAGGCCCATCTTGCCGAGGGTGAACGATGCCGGCAGCAGCACGGTCTGGAACGGCAGGAAGCAGCCGAACAGCAGCAGGCCGAAGAACAGCTGCGAACCTTTGAAGCGCCAGAACGACAGCACATAGCCATTCAACGCGCCGATGGCGGTGGAGATCAGTACCGCCGGAACGGTGATCTTGATCGAGTTCCAGAAGTAACCGTCAACAGTGGCCCAGGCCTTGACCCAGCCGATGCCGGTGACGACGGTCGGCCAGCTCAGCAGGTTGCCGGTGCTGATGTCTTCCGGGGTTTTGAAGCTGGTCAGCAGCATCACCACCAGCGGCACCAGGTACAGCAGCACGGCGAGGATCAGCACCGCGTAGATCGCGATGCGACTCAGGCTGCTGGCAGGTTTGGAGGCGAGACTAGTCATTGCGCTTGGTCCTCAGCTCGGAATACAGGTAAGGCACGATGATCGCGAGGATCGCGCCGAGCATCAGGATTGCACTGGCCGAGCCCATGCCCATCTGGCCACGACTGAAGGTGAACGAGTACATGAACATCGCAGGCAGGTCAGACGAGTAGCCCGGGCCGCCGGCGGTCATGGCCGCTACCAGGTCGAAGCTCTTGATCGCGATGTGCGCGAGGATCATCACCGCACTGAAGAACACCGGGCGCAGGCTTGGCAGCACCACGCTCCAGTAGATGCGCGGCAGGCTGGCGCCATCGATTTGCGCGGCGCGCACGATCGACTGATCAACGCCACGCAGGCCGGCCAGGAACATCGCCATGATGAAGCCCGAAGCTTGCCACACGGCGGCAATCACCAGGCAATACACCACACGGTCGGGGTCGATCAGCCAGTCGAGACGGAAGCCTTCCCAGCCCCAGTCACGCAGAAGTTTGTCCAGGCCCATGCCCGGGTTGAGCAGCCATTTCCACGCCGTACCGGTCACGATCATCGAGAGCGCCATCGGGTACAGGTAAATGGTGCGGATAAAACCTTCGCGGCGGATCTTCTGGTCGAGGAAAATCGCCAGCGTCACGCCGATCACCAAAGTGATGCCGATAAACATCCCGCCGAACAGCGCCAGGTTCTTGCTCGCCACCCACCAACGGTCGTTGTCGAACAACCGCGCGTATTGCGCAAGACCGGCCCATTTGTAGCTGGGCAGGAACGTGGACGTGGTGAACGACAGCACGAATGTCCACAGGATGTAGCCGTAGAAGCCCACCAGTACGATGAACATGCTCGGTGCCAGCACCAGTTTAGGGAGCCAGCGCTGTAGCGCATCGAACGGCGAGGCCTTGCTGAACACAGCAACAGAACTCATGGGAAAATCCAGTACAGGAAAAAAGACTACTGAAGCAAGCCTTGTGAGGGGTCAGGGGGTTTCCCCTCACAAGGACCAGCCGTGCTAACCGTTACTTGGCAGACTTGATCGCAGCGCCGAGTTTCTTGGCGGTGTCGGCCGGGTCGGCTTTCGGGTCGTTGATGTAGTTGGTCACGACATCAAAGAACGCGCCTTGTACCGCCAGGGTAGTGGCCATGTTGTGGGCCATACTTGGCTGCAGACCACCGGATTTGGCGTCCGCCAGGAAGTCTTTGGCAGCGGTCTGGGCGCAGGAGTCGAAACCGAGCTTGTCCATTTCATTGAGCATGTCGGTACGAACCGGGATCGAGCCTTTGTTGATGCTGAAGACTTTCTGGAAGTTTTCGCCCAGTACCACTTTGGCGATGTCCTTCTGACCTTCCTGGGTGCCTTTGTCTTTAACCTTGAACACCGCCAGGGAGTCGATGTTGTAGGTAAAGGCTTTGTCGGTGCCCGGGAAGGCTACGCACTCGTAGTCTTTGCCGGCGACTTTCTTGGCGGCAGTCCATTCGGACTTGGCCCAGTCACCCATGATCTGCATGCCGGCCTTGCCGTTGATGACTTTGCCGGCTTCCAGGTTCCAGTCCTGGCCTTTGCCGTCGACGTCCATATAGGTCGCGACCTTTTTCAGCTCAGTCAGGGCCTTGACCATTTGCGGGCCGGTCAGCGCGTCGTTATCCAGGTCAACCAGGGCTTTCTTGTAGCCATCAGCACCCATTACCGACAGTACGACCGCTTCGAATACGGTGCTGTCCTGCCAAGGCTGGCCACCGTGGGCGAGCGGGATGAAGCCTGCGGCTTTGAGCTTGTCGCCGGCTGCGTAGAATTCTTCGAGGGTGGTCGGGTTTTTGGTGATACCGGCTTTCTTGAAGACTTCCGGGTTGATCCACAGCCAGTTAACGCGGTGAATGTTGACCGGTACGGCAACGTAGTTACCTTCGTACTTCACGGTATCGGAGACTTTTTTGTCGAGCAGCGAGTCCCACTTTTCTTCTTTGGCGACGTCTTTGAGCACGTCGGTGTCGAGCAAGCCAGTGGACGCCCATTCCTGGATGTCCGGGCCTTTGATCTGGGCAACGCCGGGCGGGTTACCCGCGACTGCACGGCTTTTCAGTACAGTCATTGCAGTGGCGCCACCACCACCTGCGACGGCACCGTCTTTCCAGACGAAGCCATCTTTCTCAACTTGAGCCTTCAGTACGTCCACTGCCGCTTTTTCACCGCCGGAGGTCCACCAATGCACAACTTCAACCGTCCCTTTCGAGTCGGCGGCAAATGCACTGAGGGGAAACAACGAGGCAATGGAAATAGCAACGGCGAGGCGATTAATCGCGTTCATCTGAATACCTTTTCTTGTTGTTATGCATGCAAGTCTAGAGCTTGCGCTGCACGGAGTTTAAACATGGATTTTTAGCGCGCAGGTAACAAAGGGACGCACAAATGTCACCACTTGGTGACATAACGCCCTTGGCCCAACGCACTGGTCATACTCGGTGCCAAGGGCAGTACAGGCAGTACGACCGCTTGCCAGGCATGGTACAGGTCCGGCTTGCCACCCCAGATCTTGCTGCTGGGCTGGTTGTGCGGGCTGAGTTCGTGGTGCCAGCTGCCGTTGATACGGTCGATAAACCGGGTTTCGCAGAACTCCCAGAAGCGCCGATACCAGGTTTCGTAATGCAGCTCGCCAGTGCGCTTGAGCAAGGCCTGGGCCGCCGCGCTGGCTTCGGCGTGGGTCCAGTGCAAGCGCTCGCGCACCACCGGTTGATGGTTCCAGTCCAGGGTGTAGACAATGCCGGGAGCGCCGTCCACAGCCCAGGCGTATTCGCAGGCGCTGGCGAACAGGCCGCGGGCGTCGGTCACCAGCCAGTCCGGCGTGGCCAGCCCGGCTTGCAGGCGTGAGGCTTCCAGGTGCAGCACCAACCGTGCCCATTCGAAACCGTGGCCGGGGGTAATGCCATACGGGCGGAAGCCATCGGCAGGGTTGTCTTCGTTGTAGCCGAGCAAGGGTTGCCAGTGGGTGTCGAAATGCTCGATCACCATGAACTGGTTGCCGGCAGCGTGAGTGTGGATAACGCGCTCGACAATGCGCAGCGCGCGGTCCAGCCAGCGTGTTTCACCCGTGACATCGGCCAGTGCCAGAAAGGCTTCGGTGGCGTGCATGTTGCTGTTGGCGCCACGATACGCTTCGACCCCGCTCCAGTCCTGGGCGAAGGACTCGAGCATCACGCCCTCCTCCTCGCTCCAGAAGAACTGGTCGATGATATGCACGGCGTCGTTGAGCAGGTTTTGCGCACCCGGCGCGCCGGCCACTACGGCAGAGCTGGCAGCCAGGGCAACAAAAGCATGCAGGTAAGCGGCTTTGCCACGGTTGCCATCCAGGGCGTTGGGCGCGGCGAACCAGCCGCCGTGCTCACAGTCGCGCAAGGGACCACTGAGGGCGGCAACACCATGGGCAACCAGGTCGGCATACCCCGGCAAACCCATGGCGTGGGCCATGGCAAAGCTGTGGGTCATGCGCGCCGTGTTCATGGTTTCGGCGTGGGCGTCGGCCGGCAGCTGGCCTTTGTCGTCAAGGTTGCCGAAGCCGTCCGGCAGACGTGAAGCTTTGGCGAACGCCAGCAGGCGCTGGCCTTCACTGGCGAGCCAGGCGTGATGGGCAGGTGCGTTCAGCCAACTGCTGGCAGGCAGTGGTTGCATGGTCATGGGTAGCCCTTTTTAGTTTTTGTGGGATGACCGGAGTCTAAACAAGGGCGAGGGATGGGCAAGTAACGAAGCGGATGGGAAATGTCACAAGGCTGTGACATTGATCGTTCCCACGCTCCGCGTGATAATGCGGCCTGTGGCGCAGCGGGACGCGGAGCGTCCATGGCGGCATTCCCACGCAGAGCGTGGGAACGATCATTGGCCCAGTGGGGTGACCCGCGCGGGCGCGTTGAGCTTTTGGTTAAGGTTCTGGACCTGGCTCTGCAAGGTGGTGATGTTGCGCGTGGTCTGGATGCGGAACACGTCGAACTCTTTATTGGTCGGCGCATCGCTATTGGCGGGCTGGTTTTCCTGCGCGCTTTTAAGCACCAGCAGGTCTTGTTCCAGGCGAGCGATGGCTGCGCTCGGGTTGCCTTGTTTCTTCAGGGCTGCCACGTCAGCGGACAGGTCCTTGATGTCACCCTGCGCCGCCTTGAGCGTGGCCACGGCCTCGGTCAGCGCCTGCACCTGGCCCTGGAGTTTGGCATTCGCGCTCGACAACTCGGTGGTGCTGGCGCTCATCTGTGCCAGGCGTTGGTCCAGTTCAGTCGCCTGCCCGGCCACGCCCACTTGCTGCTTGCCTTGCTCCAGCAATTGGGTTTCCAACTGCTTGATCTGCGCCTTGAGGGCTTCGCTGCCGTTGTTGACGTTGGCCTCGCTGGCCACCACCTTGCCGGAAATGTCCTGCAGGCGCCCCGCCGCTTCTTCGCTGATGCGCGCAAAGCTTTCCTGGGTGGCGACCAACTGCTGGCCCATCAGGGAAATCTGCTGGAAGCTCCACCAGGCCAGGCCGGCGAAGGCGATCAGCAGCGCACCGACCAGGGCCCACAGGGGGCCGGTGCTGGCGCTCTTGACCTTGACCACCTTGGGTGCGCGCGACCGCACGGAGGTGGCGGGAGTCGGCTCGAAATCATCATCGTCCCCGATGTCGGCCCGCAGGCTGGGAACATTGTCGAAATCGTCTTTGGCATCGTTACGCATGAATCAACCCTGAATCGGTGAGATGGTGACCGGAGTAGCCGAGCGAGCGGAGTATAAACCCCGTTCGCGCCGCATTGGTCGACCCGGAAGCCTGAATTCGGTTCCCGATGTGTTGCTGGTTGTGAGCTTACTTCAGCCCCGGATCCTGAGCTTTCCACCAACTGCAGAACTCATCGAGCGCCGTCCACAGGCTGACCTTGGGCTCGTAGTCGAGATAATGCCTGGCGCGGCTGATGTCCAGGGTGAAATCTTTGTTCATCACCTGCATGCCCAAACGCGACAACGACGGCTCCGGGCGCCCCGGCCACATCGCACAGAATGCCTCGTTCAGCGCCGCCACGCTGTAGGACAAACCGTAAGACCGGTACCGGGTGACCTGGGGCATGTCCATCTGGCGCATCACGTAATTGACCACATCCCACACTGGCACCGGCGCGCCATTGCTGATGTTGTAGGCTTTACCCAACGCCGAGCCGGTGGCGAGCAGGCTGCTGAGCAGCGCCTCATTGAGGTTGTGTACGCTGGTGAAATCGACCTTGTTCAAACCGTCGCCGACGATGGCCAGGCGGTTTTTGCGCTGCATTTTAAGCAAGCGCGGGAAGATGCTCATGTCGCCGGCCCCGGTGACAAAACGCGGGCGCAGCGAGAGTACCTCGAGGCCGAACTCCTGGGCGCCGAACACCTTCTGTTCCGCCAGGTACTTGGTGGCGGCATACGGATGCTTGAAGCGCTTGGGCACTTGCTCCTCGGTCAGCCCCAGGTGATCGCGACCATCAAAGTAGATCGACGGCGACGACAAGTGCACCAGGCGCCCGACACGCTCTTTAAGACAGGCTTCGACGACGTTTTCGGTGACCAGCACATTGCCCTGGTGGAAGTCCTGGTACTTGCCCCACAACCCGACGGCCCCGGCGCAATGCACCACGGCCTCGACATCGCGGCACAGCTCGCGCACCAGGTCGGCATCATTGAGATCACCCTGGATAAACTCGGCGCCGCGCCGTACCAGGTGCTCCACACCTTCGGCGCGCCGCCCGTTGACCCGCACGTCCAGGCCCTGCTCCAGGGCGAAACGCGCAAAACGCCCGCCGATGAAGCCGCTTGCGCCGGTGACCAGAATTTTCATGGTGTCTCCTACGGATACAGCTGCGAGCGCCAAGCTACAAGCTGCAAGTTAAATACGGTCTGCAAGCGTTTATCTTGCAGCTTGCAGCTTGACGCTTGTTACTGCTGATAGGGCACCAACCATTGGCCACACACCTGGGCCAAGTGATCGGTCAGCAACCCCAACAATTGCCCGCCACTGCGCCAATGATGCCAGTACAGCGGCACGTCGATGGGCTTATCTGGCAATAACTCGACCAACACGCCGGTTTGCAACTGGTCGCGCACCTGTAATTCCGGCACCAGGCCCCACCCCAGCCCGGCTTCGGTCAGGCGAATAAAACCTTCGGAGGACGGGCACAAATGGTGCTCGAAACCGCCGTCCACGCCCAACGATGCCAGGTAGCGGTGCTGCAGGAAATCATCCGGGCCGAACACCAGCGCCGGCGTGCGTGCCAACTGATCGGCACGCACGCCTTCAGGAAAATGCCGCGTTATAAATGCAGGGCTGGCCAACGCACGGTAACGCATGGCACCGAGCAACAGGCTGCGCGCCCCGGCTACCGGGCGTTCGCTGGCGCAGATACAGGCCGCCACTTCACCGGCGCGCATGCGCTTGAGGCCCACGGTCTGGTCTTCTACCACCAGGTCCAGCAACAAATGCTGCTCGGCGCAAAAGTCGCTGACGGCCTCGGCCCACCAGGTGGCGAGGCTGTCGGCGTTCAAGGCGATGCGCAGGCGCTCGGGCATGCCCTCCTCGTCCAGCGCCGGCACCTGGCTTTGCAGGTCGCGCTCGAGCAAACGCACCTGTTGCACATGGTTAAGCAACCGCCGGCCGATGTCGGTGGGTGTCGGTGGCGTGGCCCGCACCAGCACCGGTTGGCCTATACGCGCCTCCAGTAACTTGATGCGCTGGGAAATCGCCGACTGCGAAAGCCCCAGCACCTGGGCGCCACGCTCGAAGCCGGCCTGCTCCACCACCGCCGCCAGGGCGGAAAGCAATTTATAGTCGAACATCAGTTTCTCTAATGAGCGATCAGCAATATTGGTTTTTCTTATACAGCCTGAGCCGGGAGAATGACCAGCATTGCTTCTCTTTATTAAAGGAACCCACACATGGCTGGCGAAACCGCCCTGACCACCCTGCTGCGCAGCATGAGCCCTCATCTAAACGAAGGCGACTACGTGTTCTGCACCCTGCCCGACTCACGTATCCCGGCAGGTTGCGAGATCATCGGCAGCTTTCGCGAGCAGGAAGGTTTGACCCTGATTGTGGAGCGTCAGCAAGCGGAACACGCCGGGCTGGCCTTCGACTATGTGGCCGCCTGGATCACCCTGAATGTGCATTCGGCCCTTGAAGCCGTGGGCCTCACGGCCGCGTTCGCCAGTGCGCTGGGCAGCGCCGGAATCAGTTGCAACGTGATTGCCGGGTTTTATCACGACCACTTGTTCGTCGGCCGCGCCGATGCCGAGCGGGCCATGGATGTATTGCGCCAACTGGCAGCAAACGCGGAGTAATGACCATGTGGCAAAGCTACGTAAACGGGCTGCTGGTGGCTCTCGGCCTGATCATGGCGATCGGCACCCAGAACGCGTTTGTGTTGGCGCAAAGCCTGCGCCGTGAACATCACTTGCCGGTGGCGGCGCTGTGCATCGTGTGTGATGCAATTCTGGTGGCGCTCGGGGTATTCGGCCTGGCTACCGTGCTGGCGCAAAACCCGCTGCTGCTGGCGATTGCCCGCTGGGGCGGCGCGGCGTTCCTGTTGTGGTACGGCACTTTGGCGTTGCGTCGGGCGTGTTCCCGGCAAAGCCTGGAACAAGGCGCCAACCTCAAGGTGCGCTCATTGCGCGCCGTGCTGCTCAGTGCCTTGGCGGTAACGCTGCTCAACCCCCATGTGTACCTGGACACCGTGCTGCTGATCGGTTCACTGGGCGCGCAACAGACCGAGCCCGGCGCGTATGTCGCCGGCGCTGCCAGCGCGTCGTTCCTGTGGTTCGCCACCCTGGCACTCGGTGCGGCATGGTTAGCGCCGTGGCTGGCACGCCCGGCAACCTGGCGCCTGCTCGACCTGCTGGTCGCGGTGATGATGTTCAGCGTCGCCTACCAACTGATCAGTGCCGGATGAATATTCCAAAACGCTCTGGAACCTCTATCCCACACAGTTGTTGCGTGGTTTTGCCGCACCCCCGGTGCTATGATCCGGACCCTGCGCCGCAAAGAGTACAAACTCCCCGGCGCTTGTTTGGCCGCCCGTGATCGGCCTTGCGCTCACCGCAACTGACCTGATTAGGAGAATCATCATGGCTTTCGAATTGCCGCCGCTGCCCTACGCACACGATGCCCTGCAGCCGCACATTTCCAAGGAAACCTTGGAGTACCACCACGACAAGCACCACAACACCTATGTCGTGAACCTGAACAACCTGGTGCCTGGCACCGAGTTCGAAGGCAAGACCCTGGAAGAAATCGTCAAGTCTTCGTCGGGCGGCATCTTCAACAACGCCGCTCAGGTCTGGAACCACACTTTCTACTGGAACTGCCTGGCGCCAAACGCCGGTGGCCAACCGACCGGCGCGCTGGCTGAAGCCATCAACGCAGCCTTCGGTTCGTTCGACAAGTTCAAGGAAGAGTTCACCAAGACGTCCGTCGGCACCTTCGGTTCCGGTTGGGGCTGGCTGGTGAAAAAAGCTGACGGTTCCCTGGCCCTGGCCAGCACCATCGGCGCCGGCAACCCGCTGACCAGCGGCGACACCCCGCTGCTGACCTGCGACGTGTGGGAACACGCTTACTACATCGACTACCGCAACGTGCGTCCAAAGTATGTGGAAGCGTTCTGGAACCTGGTCAACTGGAAGTTCGTGGCTGAGCAGTTTGAAGGCAAGGCCTTTACTGCCTAAGCACGGCTTGCCGTACAGCGGTTGACTTAGGTGAACCGCAAAAAACCGGACTCCCATTCAGGGAGACCGGTTTTTTTATGCCCATTTCAAAGCCTGCGCCTTAACGCCTAAAAACACTATAAACCATAGCTAAAACTTATAAAAAACTGTCAGAACTCACAGGTTCTGAACTGCGAAATTTTGCGTACGCTCAGATCTCCCTATCCGTCCTGAAGGCTCAGGACTGGCCAAGTAATAAGGAGATTAACCATGGCACACAATCCAATGGGCACGGACCCGGTCGACTACGGACGCAAGCAGATTTTTAACGTTACCACCCAGAAATACAACACAGTCAACACCCGCACCGGGCTATTCGAAGCCTGTGTAAAAATGCCCCTCCTGATCGGCAATTGCGGCAGCGGCCCCGAGTTCGAAACAGACTTGTTTTATAGTCCCATAATAAACAACCTTAACGCATTGGGCGATGGCTGGGAGTTCTGTTTTACGATCTTCAGCGAAGAATATAAATCACTCACACTCAGTACTGGGGAAAGGCTCAATCTGGAAAAAGACAAAAATCTTAAACAGCCCGCGGTGATTGTGGAATGGAACAGCGATGGCACCTTAACCGTGTACCGCAAGGGCGGCAGAACAGAAGTTCTTTCCAAATTGGAAGACACGCTATTTTATGTACCCCAGTCGCTGACCACCGATGGTTATAACTATTTAAACTTCAGCTGGAGCGTCACGCCCCATGTCATAGATGGCACAACATACCATCAGATCAAGCTGCAGCGCGTCACGGATAAATATCGCACGTTGCTGGACATCGACTATACGCTCGCCGACGACAACGCCGAGACCGCAATCACGCCGGTGACCCTAACCTATTGGCCAGGCGACCCTACTGAAACGCTGCGCTATGAACTGGATATTGAGAACTATGCACTTAAATCGATAGCGCTTGCCGACGCTATAAAATCCACGTTCGAATACCTGGACCACAAGAGCGCCGGCTGGCTGATGGTCAAGTACACGGGCTGGGAGGGTCTGAAAGAAGAGCTTGAGTATAAAGACAATGGATTGAACTTCCCTGACGACCCGAAATTGTCGGCGCTGCCCTGCGTCAGCGAGCATACCTTGACGCCCAATGGCGGCGGCCGTGCGGTGGCACACTGGTATGAATACGAGCGTTCCTCCAACCTTAAAACCTACATCACAACCAAAAACAATCAGCAAGGAAGAACTGAGTACACGTACGATTACATAACCAATGAAATCCTGTCGGAATCGGCATCCAAAACGGTCGCCGGCGTGACAAGAAGCACAACAACAAAATACACAATCTCCGCAACCCCAGACACAATAAAAAACCAACGCACCACTACTTACCGTCAAAACGCCAGCAGCCGAGAATCTGAAATCGTCACCCACTTCAATAAAGACGCAGCTCTAACGAAGAACATTGAAAACGACAAACAGACGCTCTACAAGTACGCCGATGGCCCACGGTTCGGCTCAGACCGCCCTGTCAAAGAAACAGTGGAAAGTTACAGTTTTTTGACACCTTTCAGCCATGAAAAAGAATACGAATACATCTCTATAGCCGGCATGAGCGAGCCAAAGCTCGACTATACAAATGAAACCTTCAAAAACAATACGACATCAGATCGCACCTCATTTTATCAAAACCTTGTCTATTTTACGCAAGATGACTTTCGTAAAGGAAAGCCACAATCAGTCATTCGTGGAGGCGACTCGGCTCGAACATTTGAACGCTCTTTCGAGTACACACTCGGAGGAGAAAACAACACACAACTGACCACCCAAATTACCGACACATCTGAGACCTCGTCCACGCGCACTTCTTCATTCACTCAGAGCGTCCTTAGCAGGCGCCTCACTCATCAAGTAGACGAAGACGGTAATCGCTCCGAATACACCTATGACCGCTATGGCAGGCTGGCAAGCCTCACCTTATGTGCGCAAAGTCCGACCTATAAGCAAACCACCACCTATGACTACCCAGCCCCCGGGCAAGTGAAAACCACTGAGGCGAATGGGCAAGTTCGTTTGAGCGAATACGATGGGCAGGATCGGTTGGTAAGAGAGTACGAGTACGTTACAGCGGACACTCGACGATTGCTCAAGGAGGTCAGCTACGATGGGATAGGGCGTGAGCTGCGCAGCACTCAGTACGATTACCAGGCAAGCTTCCAGGGGAGCGACCCTCGATTCAGCAAATGGAGCGAGGTAACCTACGACAATTGGGGAGAGCCAGACGGGCGTATCTATAGCGATGGCAGCCAGTATTTCAACCGGTATAACCCCGTCACAAAGATTCGAACTGAGTGGTCCGGAAAAGTCACTGACAAACATCAAAAGGTGACCACTTACGACTTGCAGGACGACACAATCAAAAAAATTGAGTGGAAGGATCAGAGTGGCAAGACGTTTCAAACCCAAACAGCCACCTACACAGGGGCACAGCTCCTCCAAAAGCTGATAACCAATGGCGAGCACGGCGTTACCACCATCACCTACACCCACGATATCCTGGGGCGCGTGCTGACGGAGGCTTATGTCGAAGATGACACAGGATTGCTGCCTTTATTAAACCTTGCCTACACCTACCGCTACACCTATGACCCGCATTCACAGAGCAACGAACCGACAACCGTGGAAATCAGTTTCGGCACCCACAGATACGTATTGGGTGAGCGAAAGTTCGATGAATGGGATCGGGTCATCTCTTTGAACCGAGGCAATGCAACCGAACTCTATACATACGATGGCGGCAGCCTGGTGCCCGCTACGAAAAGAACCGCCGACGGTATCGAGCTCAACTACGAGTACATAAAGGAGTTGGGAAACAAAGTCAGTAAAGTCAGCACTGCGGACCTCAGCCAGCAGAAAACCTTCACCTATGCTCACGCAGCACAACGCCGATCAACCGCCAGGGAGGGAGAGCATTTTCTTGAATACAGCCATGATCTCAACTCACGCGTGACCCAACAGCGCGTTCAGACTCAACCTGGCGAAGCCAAAGAAGTGTCCTCCAGCTACTCCCCCGCAGGGCGCTTGTTGAGTTACACCGACGTATTCGGCGTAGCAACCACGTGTAGATACAATAATGTAGGGCAACGTATATATAGCGCGAACGACTTCTTTACCCGCTATGTTTACAACGACCAGGGGCAACTGGCAGAAGAAGAGATAGAGACCAAAAGCGGCGCAACGCAAACAGTCGAAATAAAGTACACATATGACGCTCAGCAGCGTGAGATCAGCCGTCGCTTCGTCCCGCCCCGAAACACCCCCCTCCTCCTGGAAATAACCACCGCCTACTTTGCCGATGGCAAATTCAAACAGGTCCAGTTGAAAAGAGGGAGCAACGTGCTGGGCTCACGCAGCTTCACCTACAGTGCTGGCGGACGGCTCAAGTCGTGTACGACCACTGGGGTTTGGAGACCACTGAATCCGAAGGGCAAACCCATCGACAAGCAAGAGTTCACCTACAATGGACTGGGCAATGTCACCCGATGCATCAGCACCTTCAAAGACAAGAGCATTACCGCGTCCAATACCGCGTCCTACACCTACGACGGCGCAAGGGGCGTTCGCCTGGAAAAAATTGGAAACACCCACGCGGATTACACAAAATCCGCATCGTTGACGTACGACGCTGCGGACAGGCTTGCTCAAGACCAAACCGGTAAAAAATACCTCTATGATACGTTCGGACGGCTGATCCAAGCCGGGAGCGCCCGGTATAGCTACGACCCCTCCGATCGCCTGATGACTCACAACCAGGGCCCGGACCAACGTCAATTTATCTATAACGACCTGCAGGTCAATGGCGAGTATGCGCTGGGGGAAAACAACGACTGCCGGCATCTGAAACCTGGCAGTGCTGCCTGCGTTGCTCAATTAACTCGAGTTTCTGGAGTTGATAGAGTCCTGTATGAATGGTGTGACCTCAACGGTACGGTCTGGGTGACCTATGACGCGACAGCCCATACCACCAAATTTCACGCCTATAGCCCCTATGGTGAACACTTCTTTGAAAATACTGACTCATTGCTGGGTGCTAATGGCGAACTCATTGACAGCACGAACGGCCAATACCCCTTGGGCTGCGGTTATCGTTTTCTCATTCCCGCCAACTACCAATTCAATACCTGGGATACAAGCAGCCCCTTTGGCGAGGGCGGCCCGAACGCTCGTAGTTACTGTGCCGATGTCGACCCCATCAACTTTCATGACCCCAGTGGCCACGATCCGGTGCAAGATGGCTTAAGGAGAATTTGGGACGACAGACTCCCTGAAGCTCTTGGCATGGGCAAAGCGGGGGAATTAATTAAAACTGTAATTTTTACCGGCCTAGGCATACTCACGGCTGTCATGACCGGAGGAGCGACGTTAATGATGGCGGCAGCCATGGTCACATTGGCGACTGTTTCAGCCGTCCTGGGCATCGTGTCCGTGGTTATTGCCGATAGCAACCCAGAGTTGTCTAAAGGATTGGCTTGGGCCTCCCTGGTGTTTGGCGTGGCCGGCGGACTTGCGACACTGGCGAAGAAGGTATTGCAGAGAGCAGCGCTGTTTGCGCGCTGCCTGGGGAACACGACACGTGCCGTCAGCAAGACGATCTTTCAACGCTCGTCGGTCCTTTCACCCATGCAAAGAACGAGATTACTCATAGGAGACTTGCCGAAAAACATGAGTCCCGTACGTTCCCTGCGTCTGATAGAACCATTCCCTTTCGACAGCAATGCTCGGCTACCGAAGACTTTAATGTTTGATCCGATTGGCGACACCAACACCCTGGTGTTCACTGTCACAGGCGCCTTGGGGAATACCGGTGTTTTGGACGAGTGGGAGGAGTATAAAAACGCGAATTCGCTCATTGGAAACGGAACCTATTTCCCGAATGGTACTTGGATGAAATTACTGACCATGGCCAAGTAGACCTTCTTCAGCAGCGGCACACCTCTGAGCCTGAAACACGAGTTCAGGCCATTCAAACCACCTTAGCCCGGCCATTGCCGGGCTTTTTTGTGGCCGATGAAAAATGAAGGTAATGCAGGATGTGTGGAACTCACCAAGAGAAACAGGCCACCCAGCATGCGAGAGAAATAACTCTCTCATTTCATCCAGTAGGAGAGTCCGCAATGGATCCGTTATCGATGGGTATGTCAGCCGTGTCTTCAGTGTTGCCACTCGCAGGCAAAGGCATGGACTTGGTGGGCAAGCTGGTCAATTCAGCCACTCAGGCCGCCGGTAGGGCTCAAGGCAAAATCGGCGGTGATGCCCACCAGAAGAACGAGCATCAGATCACGTTCAACAACGTCAACCAAAACTCAATCAAAGTAGCTTAAGCCCGCAACACTCGATGTCGGGATGTCGAAGGCGCTCCCTTCCTTTCCTGCGCGGTACCCGAGGGCGATGGATATCATCGCCCTCTTCCTTCCAGATACGCCCTCTAAAGCCTCCAGACGCCTTCGCCGCAATGTCCCTTTGACTGCCATCACGAGATTGCCAATACTCATGGCATATTGAGGCTACCCGCATGGAACAAGGAATGACCCTTTGAAGCTGGAACTCAAAAACAGCTTGTCGGTGAAGTTGCTACGGGTTGTGCTGCTTTCGGCATTGATCGTGGGCGTGGCGCTGAGCGTGGCGCAGATCGTGTTTGATGCCTATAAGACGCGCCAGGCCGTGGCCGGTGACGCGCAGCGGATCCTCGACATGTTTCGCGACCCCTCCACCCAGGCCGTCTACAGCCTGGACCGCGAGATGGGCATGCAGGTCATCGAAGGCCTGTTTCAGGACGACGCCGTGCGCATGGCCTCCATCGGCCACCCCAACGAAACCATGCTGGCGGAAAAAAGCCGCGCCTTGCAGCAGTCCCCAACCCGCTGGCTGACCGACGCGATACTTGGCCAGGAACGCACCTTCACCACCGCACTGGTCGGCAAAGGCCCCTACAGCGAATATTACGGCGACCTGAGCATCACCCTCGACACCGCCACTTATGGCAAGGGCTTTATTGTCAGCTCGGTGATCATCTTTATTTCCGGCGTGCTGCGCGCCCTGGCCATGGGCCTGGTGCTGTACCTGGTGTATCACTGGCTGCTGACCAAGCCGTTGTCGCGGATTATCGAGCACTTGACCTCGATCAACCCCGACCGCCCCAGCGAACACAAGATCCCCCAGCTCAAGGGCCATGAACGCAACGAACTGGGGCTGTGGATCAACACCGCCAACCAGTTGCTCGAGTCCATCGAACGCAATACGCACTTGCGGCATGAGGCGGAGTCGAGCCTGTTGCGCATGGCCCAGTACGACTTTCTTACCGGCCTGCCGAACCGTCAGAAGCTGCAGGAGCAACTGGACAAGATCCTCACCGACGCCGGCCGCCGGCAGCGCCGGGTGGCGGTGCTGTGCGTAGGGCTGGATGACTTCAAAAGCGTCAACGAACAGTTCACCTACCAGGCCGGCGACAAATTGTTGCTGGCCCTGGCCGACCGCCTGCGCGCCCACAGCGGCCGCCTCGGCGCCCTCGCCCGCTTGGGCGGCGACCAGTTTGCGCTGGTGCAGGCCGATATCGACCAGCCTTACGAAGCTGCCGAGCTGGCGCAAAGTATCCTTGATGACCTGGAAGCCGAATTCGCCCTCGACCAGGACCAGATTCGCCTGCGCGCCACCATCGGCATCACCCTGTTCCCGGAAGACGGCGACAGCACCGAAAAGCTGCTGCAAAAAGCCGAACAGACCATGACCCTGGCCAAGAGCCGCTCGCGCAACCGCTATCAGTTCTATATCGCCAGTGTCGACAGCGAGATGCGCCGGCGTCGGGAACTGGAAAAAGACCTGCGCGATGCCCTGAGTCGCGAGCAGTTCCACTTGGTCTACCAACCGCAGATCAGCTACCTCGACCACCGCGTGGTGGGCGTAGAGGCATTGCTTCGCTGGCAGCACCCGGAACACGGCCTGGTGCCGCCGGACTTGTTCATCCCGCTGGCGGAGCAGAACGGCACCATTATTCCGATTGGCGAATGGGTGCTGGACCAGGCTTGCCGGCAGTTGCGTGAATGGCATGACCTGGGCTTCACCGAGCTGCGCATGGCGGTCAACCTGTCCACCGTGCAGTTGCACCACACCGAGTTGCCACGGGTGGTCAACAACCTGATGCAGATCTACCGCCTGCCGCCACGCAGCCTGGAGCTGGAAGTGACCGAGACCGGCCTGATGGAAGACATCAGCACTGCCGCCCAGCACCTGCTGAGCCTGCGCCGCTCCGGGGCCTTGATCGCGATTGATGACTTCGGCACCGGCTATTCATCCCTCAGCTACCTGAAAAGCCTGCCGCTGGACAAGATCAAGATCGACAAGAGCTTCGTCCAGGACCTGCTGGATGACGACGACGACGCAACCATCGTGCGCGCCATCATCCAACTGGGTAAAAGCCTGGGCATGCAGGTGATTGCCGAAGGCGTGGAAACCGCCGAGCAGGAGGCCTATATCATTTCCGAAGGTTGCCATGAGGGCCAGGGCTACCACTACAGCAAACCGCTGCAGGCCCGTGAGCTGGCGGCATTTTTGAAACAGTCCGAGCGCAACAACGCGGCGATTCTCTGAACCGGCAAATCGATTCCAAATATTTCCCTCGCATAAACCTTTACACAAAATGCAAATCTTTCGCATTATGTCGCAGTTTTTGCGCTTCCCCGCGCGCCCTATCAACAACCGAAGCAGGATGTTCGCCATGATTCGTATGCCCCTGGCCACCGCCAGTCTGCTGGCCATTGCCATTTCTCTCGCCGGTTGCGGCGAAGGTAAAGACAAGGCCGCCGCACCTCAAGCGCCGACCCCGGCCGCCAGCACTACCGCTCCAGCGGCTGCCACGCCTGCCGGCCAGGTCGACGAAGCCGCTGCCAAGGCCGTTGTCGCGCATTACGCCGACATGGTGTTCGCGGTGTACAGCGACGCCGAATCCACCGCGAAGACCCTGCAAACCGCGATCGACACCTTCCTCGCCAACCCGAACGACGACACCCTGAAAGCTGCCCGCACCGCCTGGGTCGCCGCCCGTGTGCCGTACCTGCAGAGCGAAGTGTTCCGTTTCGGCAACACCATCATCGACGACTGGGAAGGCCAGGTGAACGCCTGGCCTCTGGACGAAGGCCTGATCGACTACGTAGACAAATCCTACGAGCACGCGCTGGGTAACCCGGGCGCCAATGCCAACATCATCGCCAACACCGAGATCCAGGTGGGCGAAGACAAGGTCGACGTCAAGGAAATCACCCCGGAAAAACTCGCCAGCCTCAATGAGCTGGGCGGCTCCGAAGCCAACGTCGCCACCGGCTACCACGCCATCGAGTTCCTGCTCTGGGGCCAGGACCTCAACGGCACCGGCCCAGGCGCGGGCAACCGCCCGGCCTCCGACTACATGACCGGCGACGGTGCCACCGGTGGCAACAACGAGCGCCGTCGCACTTACCTGCGCGCCGTGACTCAGCTGCTGGTCAGCGACCTGGAAGAAATGGTCGGCAACTGGAAACCCAAGGTCGACGACAACTACCGTGCCACCCTGGAGGCAGAACCTGCCACCGACGGCCTGCGTAAAATGTTGTTCGGCATGGGCAGCCTGTCCCTGGGCGAGCTGGCCGGTGAACGCATGAAGGTTTCCCTGGAAGCCAACTCGCCGGAAGACGAACAGGATTGCTTCAGCGACAACACCCACAACTCGCACTTCTACGACGCCAAGGGCATCCGCAACGTTTACCTGGGCGAGTACACCCGCACCGACGGCACCAAGATGACCGGCGCAAGCCTGTCGTCACTGGTGGCCAAGGCCGATCCAGCCGCCGACTCGGCGCTCAAGGCCGACCTGGCGTCGACCGAAGCGAAGATCCAGGTCATGGTTGACCAGGCCAACGCCGGTGAGCACTACGACCAGCTGATCGCTGCCGGTAACGACAAGGGCAACCAGATCGTGCGTGACGCGATTGCGGCACTGGTCAAGCAGACCGCCGCGATCGAAACCGCCGCGGGCAAGCTGGGCATCAGCGATTTGAACCCGGATAACGCTGATCACGAGTTCTGATTGATCCTGCGCTGAATAAGGCGACCTTCGGGTCGCCTTTTTTGTGCGCGTTCCCCCTTCCCATACCCACTGTGGGAGCTGGCTTGCCTGCGATAGCGGTGGGTCAGCAACAAAGTGGCTGGATGACAGATCGCCATCGCAGGCAAGCCAGCTCCCACAGTTGAACTGCATCGCCTCGGACACCCCGGTTTACAAGACCTGCACCGCAGGTAGAATGGCGCCACTCTCTCAAACCCGAGCTTTCTTCATGGCGTTGCCGACCCTACGCATCATCGGTTTCATCATCGGCATCTTCCTGATCACCCTCGCGATCGCCATGGTCGTCCCGATGGCCACCCTGGTGATCTTCGAACGCACCAGCGACCTGCCCTCGTTCCTGTGGGCCAGCATGATCACCTTCCTGGCCGGCCTGGCGCTGGTCATCCCTGGCCGCCCTGAACACGTGCACCTGCGCCCCCGGGACATGTACCTGCTGACCGTCACCAGTTGGCTGGTGGTGTGCATCTTCGCCGCGCTGCCGTTTTTGCTGACCCAGCACATCAGCTACACCGACTCGTTCTTTGAAAGCATGTCGGGCATCACCGCCACCGGTTCCACCGTACTGAGCGGGCTGGACAGCATGTCCCCCGGCATCCTGATGTGGCGCTCGCTGTTGCACTGGCTGGGCGGCATCGGCTTTATCGGCATGGCGGTAGCGATCCTGCCGCTGCTGCGCATTGGTGGCATGCGCCTGTTCCAGACCGAATCCTCGGACCGCTCGGAAAAGGTCATGCCGCGCTCGCACATGGTGGCGCGCCTGATCGTGGCGGCGTATGTGGGCATCACCATCCTGGGCAGCCTGGCGTTCTGGTGGGCCGGGATGGGCTTGTTTGATGCGATCAACCACGCGATGTCAGCGATTTCCACCGGCGGGTTTTCCACCTCCGATGAATCCCTGGCCCACTGGAAACAACCCGCGGTGCACTGGGTGGCGGTGGTGGTGATGATCCTCGGCAGCTTGCCGTTCACCCTGTATGTAGCCACATTGCGCGGCAACCGCCGGGCGCTGATCAAGGATCAGCAGGTGCAAGGCTTGCTCGGTTTGCTGATCGTGACGTGGCTGGTACTCGGCACCTGGTACTGGTGGACGACCAACCTGCACTGGCTGGATGCCCTGCGCCATGTCGCCCTGAACGTGACTTCGGTGGTGACCACAACCGGCTTTGCACTGGGGGACTACAGCCTGTGGGGCAACTTCTCGCTGATGCTGTTCTTCTACCTGGGCTTTATTGGCGGCTGTTCGGGCTCGACGGCGGGCGGGATCAAGATCTTCCGCTTCCAGGTTGCCTATATCCTGCTCAAGGCCAACTTGAATCAGTTGATCCATCCACGCGCGGTGATCAAGCAGAAGTACAACGGCCACCGTCTCGACGAAGAAATCGTGCGCTCGATCCTGACGTTTTCGTTTTTCTTCGCTATCACCATCTGCGCCATCGCCCTGGCCCTGTCGCTGCTGGGGCTGGACTGGATGACCGCGCTGACCGGTGCCGCCAGTACCGTGTCCGGCGTCGGCCCCGGCCTTGGCGAAACCATCGGCCCAGCCGGTAACTTCGCCAGCCTGCCGGATGCGGCCAAGTGGATCTTGTCATTCGGCATGCTGCTGGGAAGGCTGGAGATTATTACCGTGTTTGTTCTGTGCATTCCGGCGTTTTGGCGCCACTGACCGTCGATGCCTGCAGCAACCGCGCCCGGTATTCGCCGGGCGTGACGTCGAACCAGCGGCGGAACGCGCGGAAGAAATTGCTCGGGTCGGCAAAGCCCAACAGGTAGGCGATTTCCAGCAAGGTCATGCTTGGCTGCGCCAGGTACTGCTCGGCAAGCTCGCGGCGCGTGTCGTCGAGCAGCGTCTGGAAACTGGTGCCCTCCTCCTGCAAACGCCGCTGCAACGTGCGCTGGGACAGATGCAGGGTTTGCGCCACCACTTCGCGCTTGGGCTCGCCCTGGGGCAGCAAGCGGCACAGCACCTGGCGCGCCTTGTGGGTCACGCGGCTCTCGGAAAACCGTGCCAGGTATTCACCGGCAAATCGATCATGCAGCAACGCCATGGCTTCATTGGCGGTGGGCAGCGGCGCATCCATGTCGGCCTGCTCGAAAATCAGCGCATCGTAAGGCGCATTGAACTCCATCGGCGCATGGAAGGCCTGCTTATAGGGCGCCAGGTCAGCCGGTTGATCGCCTTGCAGCACCACCTTGCGCGGCTGCAGGGTGCGGCCGGTCAGCCAGCCGCACAAGGCCAGGGCACTGGCCAACGAGGCTTCGGCGCTTTGTCGGGTAGGCGGCAGGTGATCGCCATGCACCGTCAGAATCAGCGCATACCCTTCAGGCAGCAGCCGGAAACTCAGGTCGGCGCTTTCGGCGATGATGCGCTGATAACGCACCAGGCGTATAAAACCTTCGGCCAGGGTGTTGCTGGACATCAAGGCGTAACCGGCCACATGAAACGACGCCGGGCGCACGACCTTGCCCATGTTCAAACCGATCGCGGGGTTGCCTGACAGCTCGACAGCGCGCTGCCACAGCCGGGTCATGGAGTCTTGCGCAAAACGCGCGTCAGGGTCACTGAGGGCGGCGTAGTCCAGGCCCAACTGCTTGAACAGGACACGGCAATCCAGCCCGTCCATTTCCAACGCTTTGACGATGCCCATTGCCCAGCTTGCAGAAGTTGTTCGTTCGCTCATGGCGTCTTCTTGAAAAAAGCAGGCTTAAACGGCAGCCAGGAAGCCAAGGATACTAAAGTGGCATCTATTGTCACTGGCTGTTACCACTGATCACTCTAGACTCAAATAAGCTCCCCGCCGAACACCTGTTAAGCGGCATCACCAGCCCAGGGCCGATCACTGTGGAAAACGTCAATAAATTCAATAGCTTCGCTGAGTTTTACCCTTATTACCTGAGTGAGCACGCCGACAGCACCTGCCGGCGCCTGCACTTTATCGGCACCACCTTGGTGATTGGGATTCTGGCTTATGCCATTGGCCGTGGCTCATTGGGGTTGTTGCTGGCCCTGCCGGTCGCCGGGTACACCTTTGCCTGGATCGGGCACTTCTTCTTCGAAAAGAACCGGCCGGCGACGTTTCAACATCCGCTTTACAGTTTGTTGGGGGATTTTGTGATGTATCGCGACATGATTTTGGGGAAGGTGCCTTTTTGAGGTATCTGCGGATTTTTTGTGGGTTGGTGGGCTGCTGAGTACATATCCGTTATTTGGGTGATGGCGGATTAGGGTTCCGCCCTGACGGCGGGTCACTTTTGTAAAGACACAAAAGTAACCAAAAAGTCTTCGCCCCACCACTCGGTGCCTCGCTGTGGCTCGGCATGCCCTCACTCCGGCTTGAATCCGTGGGCCGCCGCGATGGGCCATCCTTGGCCCAGCGCGGCTAACCCGGCGTCCTGCCGGGTTACCCACGGATTCAAGCCTGCGTTCGGCCATCGTGGTTGACGGGGAGATTCTCAGATCAAAAGCAGATCAAGATCAAGATCTACAGCACGGCGGCCTGAAAGCCGACCTGAGTGGTTGGATCAAAAGCAAAAGCGGATTTGCATACACCTGGGGTCTGCTTTTCTGTGGGAGCTGGCTTGCCTGCGATGCAGACACCTCGGTACATCAGGCACACTGAGTTGATGCTATCGCAGGCAAGCCAGCTCCCACCTTTGACCGAGTATGGCTCTGCTGTTGCTGTTGCTGTTGCTGTTGCTGTTGCTGTTGCTGTTGCTCTGGCTCTTACATCCTTTTCGCTGACGAAGTCGGCGGTCTTTTGATCTGCGCTTTTGATCTTGATCTGAAATCGCCCCGTCAAACACGATGGCCGGAATTCGACAGTGATTTGGGGGGTAAACCGGCAGGGATGCCGGTTTAGCCGCCCCGCGCCATGGATGGCGCGTGGCGGCGGCCCCCCAAATCACTGGCGGATTGCGGGCATGCCGAGCCACAGCGAGGCACCGAGTGTTGGGGCGAGGACTTTTTGCTTACTTTTTGGTCCCTCAAAAAGTGAGCCGCCGTCAGGGCGGAACCCTATGCCGCCATCACCCAAATAACGGATATACCCCCAAACCCAGCATACCCCCAGACACCCAGAAACCCAGACACCCAGCCTGCGACCCCATGCCACTTGCGCAAAAAAATGAAAATTCATCCATCCACCCACATAAAATTCTTTTTGTCATTTTCAGTGCTGTATCCTGCCAAGGCTTTTTGAGAGCGCGGAATCACCTGCGATTGATAAAACAGATCTTGCGAGGAGCGACGACGATGCACGAGATACCTAATCTCCCCTTCCCAAGCCTGCACCCAACTGAGCAGCCAACACCGCAGCAGGCCAGTAATAAACAGCCTGAGGCCAAAGAAGCAAAACCAGTCGACAGCAAACGCCAGGACTGACGCCGTACCAGACCGTGTGGAAAGCGCACTTCAAGCGCTTTCCACACTGCCTGAATTACCGAGACCCCGCCATGACCGACACCCTCCCCGACACCCCGGACCCCGCAGTACTGGACGCTGCCTTGCAGATGATCGAAGTCTGGAACCGCCTCAGCGCCGACAAACAAGCCCTGCTGCTCAAGCGTTTCGGCACCCAGGAAAACGCCCTGGCCGCCCTGGTGACCACGCAAATGCTGGCCCCGCCTCAAGCCTGAGGTCTTTTTGCGCTGACGTTTTGCTTTTTACCGCCCTGCCCAAGCCAAAGCATCGGTATCATTAGCAGCCTATCTTTACCTGCTGCGACGGTGGACTTCCCCCATGCCAGATACCCAGCGCCCCATGGCGGTCACGCTGCAAGTCGTTTCTATCGTGCTGTTTACCTTTATTGGCTACCTCAACATCGGCATTCCTCTGGCCGTATTGCCAGGTTACGTGCACAGCCAACTGGGCTATGGCGCGGTCATCGCGGGCTTGGTGATCAGCGTGCAATATCTGGCCACGCTGCTGAGCCGTCCGTATGCCGGCAAAATCATCGATAACCTGGGCAGCAAGCGCGCGGTGCTGATCGGCTTGGTCGGTTGCGGCCTGAGCGGCGTGTTCATGTTGCTGGCGGCATGGTTCTCCAGCCTGCCGGGCGTCAGCTTGATCAGCCTGCTGATTGGCCGGCTGGTGCTGGGCAGCGCGGAAAGCCTGGTGGGCTCCGGCGCCATCGGCTGGGGCATCGGCCGGGTCGGCGCCGCCAATACAGCCAAGGTTATCTCGTGGAACGGCATCGCCAGCTACGGCGCGCTGGCCATCGGTGCGCCGCTGGGTGTGCTGCTGGTCAGCCACTTGGGGCTGTGGAGCATGGGCGTCAGCATCATCCTGCTGGCGGTGCTCGGCGTGCTGCTGGCCTGGAACAAGGAAGCCGCGCCGATTGTGGCCGGCGTGCGCCTGCCCTTCATGAATGTACTGGGGCGCGTGCTGCCGCACGGCTGCGCCCTGGCGTTGGGTTCGATTGGTTTTGGCACCATCGCCACCTTTATCACGCTGTATTACACCACCCAGAGTTGGGACAACGCGGTGTGGGCATTGAGCCTGTTCGGCGCCAGTTTTATCGGCGCGCGCCTGCTATTCGGCAATTTGATCAACCGGATCGGCGGCTTCCGTGTGGCGATTGCCTGCCTGTCGGTAGAAGCCCTCGGCCTGCTGTTACTGTGGCTGGCACCCGACGCGCAATGGGCGCTGGCCGGTGCGGCGTTGAGCGGGTTTGGCTTTTCGCTGGTGTTTCCAGCTCTCGGCGTAGAAGCCGTCAACCTGGTGCCTGCGTCCAGCCGTGGCGCGGCGGTGGGGGCTTATTCGCTGTTTATCGATTTGTCGCTGGGTATCACCGGCCCACTGGCCGGGGCGGTGGCGGCAGGCTTCGGCTTTGCGTCGATCTTCCTGTTTGCTGCCCTGGCTGCCGTCGGCGGCTTACTGTTGAGTGTGTATTTGTACCGACAAGCACCCAAGGCCCGCGAGGCGAGAGGCGCCTAGAAGTCGACCTTGCCGCGCCCGGCCTTGATGCTGCCGCGCTTGGTCTTGGATTCCAGGCGACGCTTTTTCGAACCCAGGGTGGGTTTGGTCGGGCGGCGCTTCTTCTCGACCTTGGTGGCGCTGAGGATCAACTCCACCAGGCGCTCCAGCGCATCGGCACGGTTCTGTTCCTGAGTGCGGTATTGCTGAGCCTTGAGCACCAGCACGCCTTCACTGGTGATACGACTGTCACGCAGTGCCAGCAAACGCTCCTTGTAGAACTCCGGCAGCGATGAAGCCGGGATATCAAACCGCAGGTGCACCGCGCTCGACACCTTGTTGACGTTCTGCCCACCGGCGCCCTGGGCGCGAATGGCGGTCAACTCGATCTCGGCATCGGGCAGGTGCACGTTGTTGGAAATTACCAGCATCAATCAAAAACCTTAGGCAACGGGCGACAACCACATAAACAACAAGGACGCAGGACCATGAAAAGGCTATTCATCACTGTGCTCGGCACTTTATCACTCATTCAAACGTCACAGTCCTTTGCAGACACTGCCAACGGCAAAAACCTGTATTCACAGCGATGCGCCATGTGCCACGGCCCAGACCTCAAGGCCAGCGGGCCATTGGCCAGGAAAAGCAGCCCGCCCACGCCGGACCTCACCACACCGGCTTTCAAAAAACGGCTGGCGGATTATCCGGGGGTTATTGTGTCTTCGGTGATCCTTCGCCCCAATGGCAACCTGATCCCCAAAACCCTGCAAGACAATGGTGTGAAGGTTGCGCCGCATGCCTGGAGCGTCAAGGATTTTCGCGACTTGAACGACTACATGAGTGGCGTTATTGCAAACAGCCGATAAATCTCATCGCAAAAAAAATACCCCTCAATAGAGGGGTATTAATCACCGATGGAACGCCGCTTACTTCAGCGCTGCACTCGCCGTGGTCAATGTGGCTTCAGCACTGCGCTTGTTTTTGATCCAGTAACACACCGCCATGAACGCTACCCACACCGGGATGGCGAACACCGACACCTGAATCCCCGGAATCATCAGCATGATCACCAGGATAAACACCACGAACGCCAGGCAGATGTAATTGCCATACGGATACCACAGCGACTTGAACAACGGCACCTGGCCGGTGCGATTCATGTGCTGGCGAAACTTGAAGTGCGAAAAGCTGATCATCGCCCAGTTGATTACCAGGGTGGCAACCACCAGCGACATCAGCAACTCCAGCGCGTGTTGCGGGATGAAGTAGTTCATCAGCACCGCCACCAGGGTGACCGCCGCCGAGGCAAGAATCGAGCGCACCGGCACGCCGCGCTTGTCGATCTTGGCGAGTGCCTTGGGCGCGTCGGCCTGCTCGGCCATGCCCAGCAGCATGCGGCTGTTGCAGTAGGTGCCACTGTTGTACACCGACAAGGCCGCCGTCAGCACCACGAAGTTGAGGATGTGCGCGGCGGTGTTGCTGCCCAGCATCGAGAACACCTGCACGAACGGGCTGCCGCTGTAGGCATCGCCGGACGCGTTAAGGGTCGCCAGCAGGCTGTCCCACGGCGTCAGCGACAACAGCACCACCAGGGCGCCGATGTAGAAAATCAGGATGCGGTAGATCACCTGATTGATCGCCTTGGGGATCACCGTACGGGGCTGGTCGGCCTCGGCAGCGGTAAAGCCGAGCATTTCCAGGCCGCCGAACGAGAACATGATGATCGCCATGGCCATCACCAAACCGCCGACGCCATGGGGGAAGAACCCACCGTGGTCCCACAGGTTGCTCACCGACGCTTGCGGGCCGCCGCTGCCGCTGACCAGCAAATAGCTGCCCAGGGCAATCATGCCGACGATGGCCACGACCTTGATGATCGCGAACCAGAATTCGGCCTCACCGAAGACTTTGACGTTGGCCAGGTTGATCAGGTTGATCAACACGAAGAACGCCGCCGCCGAAACCCAGGTCGGGATCTCCGGCCACCAGTAGTGCACGTACTTGCCGACCGCAGTCAGCTCCGACATGCCCACCAGAATGTACAGGATCCAGCAGTTCCAGCCCGACAGGAAGCCGGCGAAACCGCCCCAGTACTTGTGAGCAAAGTGGCTGAAGGAACCGGCGACCGGCTCCTCGACGATCATTTCGCCGAGCTGGCGCATGATCATGAAGGCGATGAAGCCGCAGATGGCATAACCCAGGATCATCGACGGGCCGGCGGATTTGAGCACGCCGGCCGAGCCCAGGAACAGGCCGGTGCCGATGGCGCCACCGAGGGCGATCAACTGGATATGCCGATTTTTCAGGCCGCGTTTCAGCTCGCCTGAAGAAGATTGGGGTCCACTCATGAAAAGGGTCTCACGCAAGGTTTGAGAATGTCGAATGCAGGTTGCTGCCTTGAATTACCGACTCAAGCAGCGCCGCTCAAACCCCAGCGCAGGCACCAGGAGTACAGCGTCTTTCTAACGGTCATGCGTCACCTGTTTGTTTTTATCTGTGACGAAATCGAACCCGTCCGACTCGTGGCCGGACGGAGTGATCAGGGTGGGTAAACCCTGAGGTCTTGGCCTTATGCGTGGATACGCAAGGGGGGTCACAGTAAAACGCGGCGCATTGTACACCGCTCAACAGCTTCAGCACGCCCCAACAGGGTGCACGCGACAAACTGTCAGCTAATCCTTACAGCGGGACGGCACTGCGCAATGCCTGGGCAAACTCGTAAAACTATCGTTACACCCCGGAAAGCCAGCGTTACAGCCAGACTTTTTCGTCGGTTAACGGAAAACTGTCAGTGGGACGCGTCTGAAGAATCGGTTCAGCCAATTGGCTGTTTTTTCTCGATAAAGAATTACACCGAAAAAACAGAAGAAAAAATGCAAATGAAACCGTGTCAATAAATATTTTGCATTTTCAAACACTCTCTCCTAGGTTCTTTCACTTGCCAGCGAAGCCCGTTGGCAAGCCGTTCTCAAACAACGTCCTCTAGGAGATACACCATGCAAGCACTGGAAAACGACCTGGAAACCGAACTGCAACTCGACGATTGGTTTGAAGCGCCGACCCATGAGGCCGCCGTTGAAATGATGCAAGCCGATGCCGTTGTGCCCTTTGGCACCGCGATGTGGCCTTTCTAACACCCGGCAGGCATCCGGCAGGTGCTGTGCACGGCACCTGCCCCCTTACCCAAGGCACAGAAGGACACCCGTCATGGACAAGGCCCGCGCCGTCGAACACTTTCTCTACTACCTTGCGCACCATCCGGCACTCAACGGCCTGAGCCGCCCTACGGTGTTGCTGGGCCATACCGAACGCTACGATGCCATCGCCGAAGCGATCACCCACAGCAGCGCCGCACGCTTCAATTTCCAATGCCAACGGCTGGACCTGACGCCCAGCGACACCCTGGCCCACGCCATCGAAGCCTGCGACCTGTACCTGTTTCTGTATGACTCTTCGACTCTGCCCAACCCACGTGCCGAAGGCCCGGACTTTATTCGCGCCCTGCAAGGCGTAATGGCCGAACACTGGAAGAAATCCCTGCTGTTCAAGGATTATGGCGACTATTTCTACGACACCTTCAGCGTCGAGCCGCAGCGCATCGCCGACCTCAACGCTACGCTGATCCGGCGCATGTCCCAGGCCAACGTGCTGAGCTTTACCGACAAACACGGCTCCCGCCTTGAGGCGCCGCTGAGCAGCATCAAGAAGTGGACCAATATCAACGGGGTCGGCAACCACGACCTGGCACCGGGCGAAATCGCCACCCACAGCGAGGCCATCAATGGTCAGGTGCGGTTTGTCGGCACCTTCCTCAGCACCATTCCGTTTGCGCGCAAATACGGCGTGCTGCAATCACCGTTGGAACTGTGGATCGAGAACTCGACGGTTTGCAGCGTGGCCAGCGACGTGCCGGGGCTGGCGGATGATTTCAACAAGTACCTGAATGCCAACCCGTCCAACCGGCGCGTGGAGGAATTGGGGATTGGCACCAATGAAGGCGTGAAAGACTTGTATGCGCGCAATGCCGGCTTCGAAGAGCGCCATTGCGGCCTGCACCTGGGCTTGGGTGGCGGGCAGAAAGGCAGCCATCACCTGGACCTGATCTTCGCCAGTGGCGTGTTGGCGCTGGATGACAAGCCCGTGTTTGATGGCAGATTTGCGTTCTAAACACACCTCGTTGAAACAAAGCGGATCCCTGTGGGAGCTGGCTTGCCTGCGATAGCATCACTGCGGTTTGCCTGGTAAACCGAGGTGTCTGCATCGCAGGCAAGCCAGCTCCCACACTTGAAAGCATTTCAAATCAAGGGCAAAAAAAAACGCCAACCCGAGGGTTGGCGTTTTTTTATACAGCGGTTAAATCACTGCGGCTTCTTGCGACCAAAACCCGGACGCTGACCCGAACCTGCCGGGGCGCCACGGCGCTTGCCCGACGGCTCATCGGCGACCAGTTTTGGGCCTGGACGCTTGTTCGCCGCTGGCTTGGCTGGGCGCTTGGTGCTGGCGTTGTCCGCTGGGCGGTCCGCTTCACCACGGTTGCTACGGCCACCGCTTGGCGCTTCACCACGGGCAGGACGCGGGGTGCGTGGCGCACGATCGCCTTCCTGACGCGATGGCGCGGTTGGGCGACGCTCGCCTTCGATGTGCGGCTCACGGGAGATACGCCCACCGGTCGCCGGTGCATTCAGCGCCGGGCGCAAGGTGCGGGCAACACGCTCGGTACGCGCCACAGGACGCGAGGATTTACGCTGCATACGCTCAAGCTTGTCTTTGCTCTTGGCGTTCATCTGCGGCATGGCCACCGGCGTCAGGCCGACTTCGGCACTGAGGATGTCGACTTCGTACTGGCTCATTTCGCGCCAGCGGCCCATCGGCAGGTCGGAGTTGAGGAACACCGGGCCGAAACGCACGCGCTTCAGGCGGCTGACCACCAGGCCCTGGGATTCCCACAGGCGACGGACTTCACGGTTACGGCCTTCCATCACCACGCAGTGGTACCAGTGGTTGAAACCTTCGCCACCGGGTGCCTGCTTGATGTCGGTGAACTTGGCCGGGCCGTCTTCCAGCACCACGCCAGCCTTGAGGCGTTCGATCATCTCGTCATCGACTTCGCCGCGTACACGTACAGCGTACTCACGGTCCATCTCGTAGGACGGGTGCATCAGGCGGTTGGCCAGCTCACCGTCGGTGGTGAACATCAGCAAGCCAGTGGTGTTGATGTCCAGGCGGCCGATGTTGATCCAGCGGCCTTCTTTGGGCTTGGGCATCTTGTCGAACACGGTCGGACGGCCTTCCGGGTCGTCACGGGTGCAGATCTCGCCGTCGGGCTTGTTGTACATGATCACGCGGCGCACCGATTCGGCGGCCTCTTCACGCTTGATGACCTTGCCATCAATGGTGATTGCATCGTGCAGGTCGACGCGCTGGCCGAGGGTAGCCTCGACGCCATTGACCTTGATGCGCTTCTGGGTGATCCAGGCTTCGACGTCGCGGCGTGAGCCCACGCCGATACGCGCCAGCACCTTTTGCAGTTTTTCGCCTGCTGGGCCGATTTCCTGGCTGTCGTTCTGGTCTTGGTCGTTCATCTTAAGCACCTCCCGGTGGGTCGATTCAGGCGTGGCCTGAAGAGTGTTGAAAGCGGGGCTTTGGCCGAATAGCTCGGCAAAGGGTCGCGAATCATACGCGCATGGCGCAGGTTTCGCATCACAGACTAGTCGATAAGGCCCAAGTCATTTGCTTTTCCGCCGACCGGTGGCGCCCAGGGCCAGCAGGCGCAGCTCGGCTTCGGCCAGAACGGTGCGTTTGTCGGCTTTGTCGAGCTTCTTCCAGGCGCGGATTTCGCGTTTGCTGCGGCCACAGCCGACACAGATGTCGTCGGTGAATTTACAGATGCTGATGCAAGGGTCTTTGGTGGAACTCATCATTACGGCTCTCGTTCCCACGCTCCGCGTGGTAATGCATCCCGTGACGCTCCGCGTCACAAGCGGACGCGGAGCGTCCGAGGCGGCATTCCCACGCAGAGCGTGGGAACGATCTATGTGTCTGGCAGAGCGGGTCAGTCCTCGAACTGTCGGCGTTCGGCCTCGATGGCTTCAGCCAGCGCCCGGGCTTCGTCTTCTTCGTCGCTCAAAGGCGGCTGTTCAAGGGCGGCAACAGCGGCCAGGAGCTTTTCACGGGCTTCGGCCACGCCGAGGATGTCTTCTTCGGGTTCGGGTTCGGGTTCGGGTTCGGGTTCGGGTTCGACTTCCACCTCACCCTCAACGTTCACCTGGCTTTCCGGCTCAGCCGCGCCGTCACGCAACAAATCATCAAAGTCAGTCTTGATGCCCTGCTCCATATCATCCAGCTCAAGCAGCAAGGTATGGAAACTGGTTTCGTCCTTCGGCTCTTCCGGCTCGGCGGTGGCGTCGGCCAGTTCCTGCAGGCTGGCCGGCACCGGCGCGTCGTCGAAGTCGAGCACCGGCTCGGCTTCCATCTCGCGCAATTCGGCAAGCGGTGGCAGGTCGTCGAGGTTTTTCAGGTTGAAGTGATCGAGGAACACCTTGGTGGTGGCGAACATCGCCGGTTTGCCGGGCACGTCGCGGTAGCCGACGATGCGGATCCACTCGCGCTCCAGCAGCGTCTTGACGATATGGCTGTTGACCGCCACGCCCCGCACATCCTCAATCTCGCCCCGGGTAATCGGCTGGCGATAGGCAATCAGCGCCATGGTCTCCAGCATCGCGCGGGAATAACGCTGCGGGCGCTCTTCCCACAACCGGCCGACCCACGGGGAAAATTTCTCACGGATCTGCAAGCGATAACCTGACGCCACTTCGCGCAGTTCAAAGGCGCGGCCATCGCAGGACTTGCGCAGAATCTCCAGCGCCTTCTTGAACACCGGTGGTTCAGGGCGCTCGGCCTCTTCGAACAACTCGAACAGGCGTTCCAGCGATTGCGGTTTTCCCGAGGCCAGGAGAAAGGCTTCCAGCAAGGGTGCCAGTTCGCGGGGTTCAGTCAGATTCATCGATTCAGCTCTTTATTCGGCTCGCGCCCGCACGTGGATAGCCGCAAAAGGCTCATTCTGGACCAGCTCGACCAAGGATTCCTTGACCAGTTCAAGGATGGCCATAAAGGTCACCACCACCCCCAGGCGCCCTTCCTCTTTGGTAAACAGCTCGACAAACGGCACAAACCCGCCGCCCTTGAGGCGCTCCAGCACATCGCTCATGCGCTCGCGGGTCGACAGCGCTTCGCGGCTGACCTGGTGGCTTTCGAACATGTCACCACGGCGCAATACCTCGGCCATGGACATCAGCAATTCTTCCAGGCTCACGTCCGGCAACAGCTTGCGCGCCCGGGCTTCCGGGGCGTCGAGCTTGGGCACCAGCACATCACGACCCACGCGGCTCAAGCCGTCGATGCCTTCGGCGGCGGCCTTGAAGCGTTCGTATTCCTGCAGGCGACGGATCAGTTCGGCACGCGGGTCGTCTTCTTCGGCCTCGATAGTCTCGGCGCGCGGCAACAGCATGCGTGACTTGATCTCGGCGAGCATGGCGGCCATCACCAGGTACTCGGCGGCCAACTCCAGGCGCACCGACTGCATCAACTCGACATACCCCATGTACTGGCGAGTGATTTCCGCCACCGGGATGTCGAGGATATTGATGTTCTGTTTGCGGATCAGGTACAGCAGCAAGTCCAGCGGGCCTTCGAAGGCTTCAAGGAAGACTTCCAGCGCATCCGGCGGAATATACAGGTCCAGCGGCATTTCCATGACCGCCTGCCCATACACCATGGCAAACGGCAGTTCCTGCTGGGCGCCCGCCTGGGGATCAGCGGTTTCCACGGCCGACATTCAGGCCTCGACCATAAACGGCGTCGGGTCGCCGCAGCCCACGCGCACCACTTCCGGCTCGCCGTCGGCCAGGTTGATCACGGTAGACGCCTTGTTGCCGCCGTAGCCGCCGTCGATGATCAGGTCGACGTGTTTTTCCAGCAGTCGGCGCATCTCGTAGGGGTCGTACAGCGGTTCTTCTTCACCGGGCAAAATCAGCGACACGCTCATCAACGGCTCACCCAGTTCAGCCAGCAATGCCAGGGCAATCGGGTGCTCGGGCACACGCAGGCCGATGGTGCGCTTTTTGGGGTGCAGCAACAGGCGCGGCACTTCGCGGGTGGCGTTGAGAATAAAGGTGTATGGCCCCGGCGTATGGGCCTTGAGCAGGCGGAAGGTGCCGGTGTCGACTTTGGCGAACAAGCCGAGTTGCGATAAATCGCTGCAGATCAGTGCAAAGTTGTGGTTTTTGTCCAGGTCACGCAGGCGTCTGACCCGTTCAACCGCGCTTTTGTCGCCGATCTGGCAGCCAATGGCGTAGGACGAATCAGTCGGGTAGATCACCACGCCACCGGCGCGAATGATCTCCACGGCCTGTTTAATCAGGCGCGCTTGAGGGTTTTCCGGATGAATCTGGAAGAATTGACTCACGTGTTCTACCTGTTCAGACGGTGGCAATAATGGGGTCATGCTTGAATCGCCCCCACAGCAGCGGCAAGTCTTCCGGGACCTGGCGGTACTCGCCGATCTCGGACCAGCCGCCTGGGCCATGAAAATCACTGCCGGCGCTGACCAGCAGACCAAATTCGCGGGCAAGAATCGCCAGGCTGCCCACTTGGTCAGCGGGCTGATGCCCGTTGACCACCTCGATTGCGTGGCCGCCCGCTCCAATATAGTCGGCAATCAGCTTGCGGCGTTTGCTGCGGGTGAAATCGTAATGCCAGGGATGCGCCAGGCTCACCCAGGCCCCGGCGGCGCGCAGCGTACCGACGGTGTCTTCCAGGGTCGGCCAGTGTTGCTTCACATCACCCAATTTGCCGGCGCCCAGCCACTTGCGAAACGCTTCGGCGCGGTCCTTGACGAACCCTTCACGCACCATCCAGTCGGCAAAATGCGGGCGGGCCGGTGCGTTGCCGCTGTCGCCCAGTTCCTGCTGGATGGCGCGGGCGCCGTCGAGCGCATTGGGCATGCCTTTAAGGCTGAGCTTGCGGCTTATTTCTTCGGACCGCAGCCAACGGCCGTCGTGCAATTGAGCGATGGCCGCCACCAAAGGCGCAGCGTTTTGATCGAAACCGTAACCGAGCACATGAATGGTGGCGCCGCCCCAGGTGCAGGACAATTCCACGCCGTTGACCAGTTGCATGCCCAGCGCATGGGCCGCCGTGCGTGCCTCGTCGAGGCCTTCGAGGGTGTCGTGGTCGGTCAACGACAGGACTCGCACGCCTTTTTCAAACGCACGCGCAACCAGTACCGCGGGCGCCAGGGCGCCGTCGGAGGCTGTGCTGTGGCAGTGCAAATCAACATTCACGGGCGTGTGTAACCTCAAGTCAGCTGGCGCTTTCGCTACCAAGGATGTTTGTTATTATGCCGCCACATCCAGCTTCTGGCTCTTACTGTGAAACAATTCATCGACTTCATCCCGCTGTTGCTGTTTTTCATCGTTACCAAACTCGACCCCAGGATCGTCGATATCGCCGGTCATCAGCTCTCGTTCGGGGGCATCTACAGCGCCACTGCCGTGCTGATCGTCAGTTCTATCGTAGTCTACGGCGCCATTTTCATTTCCCAGCGCAAACTGGAAAAAAGCCAATGGCTCACCCTGGTTGCCTGCCTGGTCTTCGGCGGCCTGACCCTGGCCTTTCACAGCGAAACCTTCCTTAAATGGAAAGCCCCGGTGGTGAACTGGCTGTTCGCGCTGGTGTTTATCGGCAGCCACTTCATCGGTGACCGCCTGTTGATCAAGCGCATCATGGGCCACGCGTTGACCCTGCCGGAGCCGGTATGGGTGCGGTTGAACGTGGCCTGGATCGTGTTTTTCCTGTTCTGCGGCGCCGCCAACCTGTTCGTGGCCTTTACCTTCCAGGATTACTGGGTGGACTTCAAAGTCTTCGGCAGCCTGGGCATGACCGTATTGTTCCTGATCGGCCAAGGTATCTACCTGTCGCGCCATCTGCATGACACCGCCCCTACCACGCCGAAAACCGAGGACTGACATGCTCTACGCCATCATTGCCACCGACGTTGCCGATTCGCTGGAAAAACGCCTGAGCGTGCGCCCGGCGCACGTTGAGCGCCTGAAAACCCTGCAAGCCGAAGGCCGTCTGGTGATCGCAGGCCCACACCCGGCCGTCGACAGCAATGACCCAGGCGCCGCCGGCTTCACCGGCAGCCTGATCATTGCCGAGTTCGCCTCGCTGGCCGATGCCCAGGCCTGGGCCAAAGCCGATCCCTACATCAAAGCGGGCGTCTACGCTGATGTGGTGGTCAAGCCGTTCAAGCAAGTCCTGCCTTAAAGCCCGGCGGCGCTGAACCTGATAGGTTCGGCGCGCTCCTAATTGCTCATTATTCCCGGTAACCTGCCGACAACGTTCTGAATATTCGTGTGGAATCAGGAGTTCCGATGCGCTTACGTCCGTTGTGTCTGTTGGCAGTGTTAATGATCGGGGCGACCGCCCATGCGGAAGAAACCTCAAACACCGGCAGCTCCACGCCCTTGTCCCTGAGTGTCGGCAGCCAGATCACCGAGTTGCAGCAACGCTTGAAAGAAAGCGAACGGCTGCGTGAAGAATTGAGCAAACAACTGCAAAGCACCGAGAATGCCCGTGAAAGCGCTCAACTGAATCGCTTGCGCCAGGAGAACCAACGCCTGGTCCAGCAACTCAAAGAGACACAAGGCGGCGCCTTGACCCGCTGGCTGACCGAACAACAACAGTGGTTTGTTACCGGCGGGGCTGTCGCACTGATCGCCTTGCTGTGCGGGATCTTCGCCAGCGGTGGGCACCGTCGCCGTCGACAATGGCTAAATTGAGTGAGTCATGAGCGAGCTGTTACTGATAGATGATGACCAGGAGCTCTGTGAGCTGCTGACCAGTTGGCTGAGCCAGGAAGGTTTCCAGGTGCGCGCCTGCCACGACGGCTTGAGCGCCCGCAAAGCCCTGGCCGAAGCCGCACCCGCCGCCGTGGTGCTTGACGTGATGCTGCCGGATGGCAGCGGCCTGGAGTTGCTCAAGCAATTGCGCAATGACCACCCGGAGTTGCCGGTGGTGATGCTCTCGGCCCGTGGCGAACCGCTGGACCGTATCCTCGGCCTGGAACTGGGTGCCGATGATTACCTGGCCAAGCCCTGCGACCCACGCGAGCTGACTGCGCGCCTGCGCGCCGTACTGCGCCGCAGCCACCCGGCGGCGGTGTCGACGCAGATGGAGCTGGGCGATTTGTGCTTCAGCCCGGTGCGCGGCGTGGTCAGCATCGACGAGCAGGAATTCACCCTCACGGTGTCCGAAAGCCGCCTGCTCGAAGCCTTGCTGCGCCAGCCCGGCGAGCCGCTGGACAAGCAGGAACTGGCGCAGATCGCCCTGGGCCGCAAGCTCACGCTGTACGATCGCAGCCTGGACATGCACGTGAGCAACCTGCGCAAAAAGATCGGCCCACACCCGGATGGCCGACCACGGATCGTGGCGCTGCGCAGCCGCGGCTACTACTACAGCCTTTAAAGATCGTTCCCACGCTCCGCGTGGTAATGCCGCCGGGGACGCTCTGCGTCCCGCTGTGTACGCCGGTGACGCAGAGCGTCACGGTATGCATTCCCACGCAGAGCGTGGGAACGATCAATTGCCTTGTGGGAGCTGGCTTGCCTGCGATAGCGCAGGGTCAGCTTGCATCCATGTAGCTGACCCGCCGCATTCGCAGGCAAGCCAGCTCCCACACTTGATCGCATCGATCCGACAGTTTTGTCAGTTCACATCAAAACCCTCTTTACCCAAGCTTTACCCTCCCCTGACCGCCGCTGACCTTGCGCTGGGTAACCTACTCACATCCGGACTCACCGGAATAGAGACAGGAGAAACACCATGCGCAAGACCCTTATCGCTCTGATGTTCGCCGCTGCCCTGCCAACCATCGCCATGGCCGCAGCGCCAGAAGGCCCAGGCCCGATGGGCGGCCCTGAAGGCCATATGATGGGCGGCCCAGGCCACGGCGGCGAACACGGTCCGCGTGGCAAAGGCGGCCCCTTCAGCCAGCTCGACCTGAGCCGCGAACAGCGCGAGCAAATCGGCAAGCTGATGGGCGAACAGTGGCACGGCCGCAAAGAAATCGTGCGCAAGTACCTGGACAAACTGCCGGCCGCTGACCAGCAAGCCATGAAAAACGACATGGCCGCCGCCAAGCAGAAAACCCAGGCTGACATCCGTGCCGTGCTCAAACCCGATCAACAGAAGAAATTCGACGAGATCGTCAAGAAGCAAGCCGAGCGCCGCGCCGAGTGGAAGGAATTCCAGGCCTGGAAAGCGCAACAGCCGCAAAAAGCGCAATAATGCTCTAGCGTTACCTCCCAGCCCAGTGGCTCGCGCCGCTGGGCTTTTCCTGTTTGAGGGTTTCCTGTGCGTTCATTGTTCTGGCGCATCCTGGCCAGTTTCTGGCTGGCCATCGCCTTGGTTGCCGGGCTGTCGATCCTGCTTGGGCACATGCTCAACCAGGACACCTGGATTCTCAGCCGCCATCCCGGCCTCAACAACCTGGCGCAAGAGTGGACGCAACTCTACGAAGCCCAGGGTGAGGACGCCGCCCAGGAGTTGCTGCAACAACGCAAACGCCAGTACCACATCGACGTGCAGGTACTCAACGAAAGCGGCGACCCGGTGGTACGCGGCACCTTCCCGCGCCGTGCCGCCGCCTTCGAAGCCCGCCAGAATGACAACCAGGACAGCCATCTGCCCTGGCGCCGCCTGACCGCCGAGTACACCAGTGAAAAAACCGGTGACACCTACCTGCTGATCTACCGCATCCCCAACCCGGAGCTCGACGCCTGGCACCGCAGCAGCCTGATGTGGCCGTTGAGCGCACTGGCCATTGCCCTGGTGGTGCTGACGCTGTTCAGCCTGCTGGTGACCTTGTCCATTACCCGCCCACTCAGCCGCCTGCGCGGCGCAGTGCATGACCTGGGCCAGACCACCTATCAGCAAAACAGCCTGGCGCAACTGGCCAACCGCCGCGATGAATTCGGCGTGCTCGCCACTGACTTCAACCGCATGGGCGCACGCCTGCAAAGCCTGATCGGCAGCCAGCGCCAGTTGCTGCGCGATGTGTCCCACGAGCTGCGTTCGCCGCTGGCCCGCTTGCGCATCGCCCTGGCCCTGGCCGAACGCGCCGGCCCCGAAGAACGCGAACGCCTGTGGCCGCGCCTGACCCGTGAGTGCGACCGCCTGGAAGCGCTGATCAGCGAGATTCTGGTGCTGGCCCGCGTGGACGCCGACAACGCCAGCGCCGAAGAGGTCGACCTCACCCCACTGCTCAGAACCTTACAAAAGGATGCCCAACTCAGTGCGCCGGAACAGGTGGTGCAACTGAGCGCCGAACCCGAGCTGCACCTCAAGGGCTGGCCGACCATGATCGAGCGCGCCGTGGACAACCTGCTGCGTAACGCCCAGCGCTTTAACCCCGTTGGCCAGCCCATCGAGCTAAGCGCCCAGCACCAGGGCGAGCGCATCCTGATCAGCGTGCGCGACCACGGCCCCGGCGTTGAAGCCGAACACTTGAGCCAACTGGGCGAGCCGTTTTATCGCGCGCCCGGTCAAGCGGCCCAAGGCCACGGGCTGGGCCTGGCGATTGCCCGTCGCGCCGCCGAACGCCATGGCGGCAGCCTGATCCTGGCCAATCACCCGGACGGCGGTTTTATCGCCAGCATCGACTTGCCGTTGGTGCCGGGAGTGGTCACAGCCGTGTGAGGATCTTCTATAGTGGCCCTTCTCTCACGGAGGGCCTTTGATGACTGACCTGCTGACACCCATCCAAGCCGCACTCGATTTACCGCAGACCCCACTGACGTTCACCGAGGCCGGCGCCCTGCCCTCGACCTTTGCCGTGACCGAACTGGCCAGCGCCAGCCTCGGCGCTGCCGGCCAGGCGGTTGCTCAACTTATCCAGCAACAAACCGGGCGCTTGCCCAGCGTGAGCGTGGACCGACGCCTCGCTTCCTTCTGGTTCTCCTCCTCGATTCGCCCGGTGGGCTGGCAAGTGCCGCCGCTGTGGGACCCGGTGGCCGGCGACTACGCCAGCGCCGACGGCTGGATCCGTTTGCACACCAATGCGCCCCACCACCGTGCTGCCGCCGAGCGCGTGCTGGGCAAGGTCAATGACCGCGCCGAGATGGCCAGTAAAGTCGCCGCCTGGAACGCCGCCGAACTGGAGCAGGCGATCGTCGATGCCGGCGGTTGCGCGGCGCAGATGCGTACTTGGCAGGCCTGGCAAACCCACCCGCAAGGGTTGGCGGTGAACGCCGAGCCATTGGTGCAGCGCCAGACCTTCGACACCACTGGCGACAAACCGTGGCTCGGCTCGGTGGCACGCCCGCTCGCCGGCATCAAGGTGCTGGACTTGACCCGTGTGTTGGCCGGCCCCGTGGCCAGTCGTTTTCTCGCGGGCCTGGGCGCCGATGTACTGCGCATCGACTCGCCGACCTGGAACGAACCGGGCGTAGTGCCGGAAATGACCCTGGGCAAACGCTGCGCGCGCCTGGACCTTAAAAGTGCCGAAGACCGCCAGGTGTTCGAAAGCCTGCTCAAGGACGCCGACATCCTGTTCCACGGCTACCGCGCCGACGCGCTGGAGCAGTTGGGCTACACCGCCACAGCCTTACAACACCTCGCTCCCGGCCTGATCGACGTAAGCCTCAACGCCTACGGCTGGAGCGGCCCGTGGCGTAACCGTCGCGGCTTCGACAGCCTGGTGCAGATGAGCAGCGGCATTGCCGACGCCGGCATGGCCTGGAAACAGGCGGACAAACCGGTGCCGCTGCCGTTGCAGGCGCTGGATCATGGGACCGGGTATTTGATGGCGGCCAGTGCCATTCAAGCCTTGAGCGAACGCCTGAAAACCGGCCGTGGTGGTTCGGCGCGCTTGTCATTGGCGCGCACCGCGAAGTTGCTGGTGGAGGCAGGGCAAGTGCCGGAGCAGCCGGCGTTGCGGGCCGAAGAACCGGGTGATCAGGGTTTGGTGGTGGAGCAGACCGCCTGGGGCCAGGCCCATCGTTTGCTGGCGCCGGTGACCATCAGTGGCACGCCGTTGCAGTGGGATTTGCCCGCCGGGGAATTGGGCTCACATCGGGCTCAGTGGTGACTTGAGATCGCTATCGCAGGCAAGCCAGCTCCCACATTGGATGTGTGAACACCGTCAAATGTGGGAGCTGGCTCTCACACTTGAAAGTGTGAACACAGTCGAATGTGGGAGCTGGCTTGCCTGCGATGAGGCCCTAAAAGATGTCATCAATCCATTCTGCTCAACGACGTCCACAAATGCTGCGCCGCATACGCCCTTAAAGGCCGCCACGCCTCAGCCCTGGCCAACAACTGCCGCGCCGACACCGGCCCGCCTTCCAGCGCCGCCAGCGCATTGATCAAGCCAATATCCCCCGACGCAAACGCATCCGGCTCACGCAACTGACGCATGGCGATGTACTGCGCGGTCCAGTCGCCGATTCCCGGCAAGGCTACCAGGCGCGCTACGCCGTCCTTGAGGCTGGCCTTGGGTTCAAACACCTTTGGATCATCCAGCAACGCCTGAGCCACACCCGACAAGGTACGGCCCCGCGCCTTGGGCATGCCCAAGGTCGCCAGGTCCGCCGCCGCCAAGGCTTCAGGAGCAGGAAACACATGGGTGATTCCGGTATGGGGCGTTTGCAGCGGCTGGCCATACTGCGCCACCAATTTACCCGCCAGGCGAATGGCTGCGACTACCGTGATCTGCTGGCCCAGCACCGCACGAATCGCCAGCTCCGAACCGTCCCACGTCCCCGGCACACGCAGGCCGGGGCGCGCAGCCACCAGCTGCGCCATCAACGGGTCGGTGGCCAGTTGCGCATTGATCACCCCAGGCTGGGCATCCAGATCGAACATCGCCCGCAGGCGCCGCTCGATCTCGGGCAGCGCCGCCGTGTCGGGAAACTCAACGCCCACTTCCAGCCAATCCCCCGCGCCCGGCGCCACGCTGATGCAGCCGTGTTGCCCGCCAATGCTGATGCTGCGCCGATACACGCCGGCCTCCACGGTCTCCAACCCGGTGATGGCCCGCGCCGATAAAAAACCCAGCATTGCCGCCCAGTCATAGGGCGGCTCATACGCCAATCTCACAACGACAACACCCCGCTATACAGCCCATAAGCCGCCAGCCCCGCGCCCGCGATCACGCAGCTGAAAATGCCTTTTTCCATGTGCGTAAACAAGGGCTGGCCCTGTTCGCGCTTGGCCAGGGCAAACAGGATCACGCCAGGCGCATACAACAATGCCGAGAGCAGCAGGTACTTCAAGCCACCTGCGTACAGCAGCCAGACGGCATAGCCGAGGGCAATCAGGCCGACCAGCAAATCCTTATAACGCTGGCGCTGGGCACCGGCATAGGTTTCTCCGCGCCCGCTCAAGAGCACCGCATACGCCGCCGACCACAGGTACGGCACCAGGATCATCGACGAGGCCAGGTAAATCAGGGTGGTGTAGGTGCTGTGAGAAAACAGCGTGATCACCAGGAACACCTGGATCATCAGGTTGGTCAGCCACAGCGCGTTGACCGGCACCCGGTTGGGGTTTTCCTTTTTCAGGAACGCCGGCATGGTCTTGTCATGGGCAGTGGCGTAGAGGATTTCCGCACACAGCAGCGCCCATGAGAGCAAGGCGCCGAGCAGCGACACGGCCAAGCCGATGCTGATCGCCATCGCGCCCCACGGCCCGACGATATGCTCCAGCACACCTGCCAGTGAAGGGTTTTGCAATTGCGCCAGCTCCGGCTGGCTCATGATGCCCAGGGACAGCACATTCACCAGCACCAGCAGTGCCAGCACACCGAGAAAGCCGATCACGGTGGCGCGGCCCACGTCCGAGCGCTTCTCGGCGCGCGCCGAGTACACGCTGGCGCCCTCGATGCCGATAAACACGAACACAGTGACCAGCATCATGTTGCGTACCTGATCGACCACGCTGCCAAATTGCGGGTTGCCCAGGCCCCAGATATCGCGGGTAAAAATATCCGCCTTGAACGCCACGGCGGCGATCACGATAAACATCAGCAACGGCACGATCTTCGCCACCGTAGTGATCTGGTTGATGAACGCCGCCTCCTTGATGCCACGCAGCACCAGAAAATGCACCGCCCACAGCAGCAGCGAGGCACAGCCGATGGCGACCGGCGTATTGCCCTGGCCGAACACCGGGAAAAAGTAGCCGAGGGTGCTGAACAGCAACACGAAGTAACCGACGTTGCCCATCCACGCACTGATCCAATAACCCCAGGCCGACGAAAACCCCATGTAGTCACCGAACCCGGCCTTGGCGTAGGCGTACACGCCGGAATCCAGTTCGGGTTTGCGATTGGCCAGGGTCTGGAACACAAACGCCAGGGTGAGCATGCCGACGGCGGTGATGGCCCAGCCGATCAGCACCGCGCCCACTTCGGCGCGTGCGGCCATGTTCTGCGGCAAAGAGAAAATCCCGCCGCCGATCATCGAACCCACCACCAGGGCAATCAACGCGCTGAGACGTAGTTTCTCGGCCGGTTGGGACATGAAAACTCCTGAAATAAAATAGTTTGAGAGAACACGCGCGCACTCAACTAATTAACTCAGCGAGTGTAGCGTTTATTAAAGACCGCGATAAAACCGTCACGCTCATAACGCAATGGCATGACAGTTTATAAAGTTTAGGCTTATTTAGAATTTAAATAGAGCAGGCACTTTGCCAGTTTGTGCTGGCTTAGGCACTTAATTGAGAAAAGTTTTCACATTCGACAAAACGGGCTAGGGTCAAACGTCCACACCTCGAACTAAATGATTAATAAAAACGCAGGAGCCGCTCTGGACAGCGCCTTTGCGGGGGAAACTATTGCCTCGGGATTTTACCCTTAAGTCATTAATTCACAATGGAATGTGCCAATGAAGTGATCTGAGTCAGCTGTTTGATTAGCGCACGGAATTATTCTGTGGTCTCTCTTCTCCTGCATTGGAGTCATGCAATGTCTGACACTCCCGGAAAACTTCGACTCGGCGCCCTGGTTGCGCTGGTCGTGGGCTCAATGATTGGCGGCGGGATCTTCTCACTCCCGCAAAACATGGCCGCCAGCGCCGATGTCGGCGCGGTGTTGATCGGCTGGGTCATTACCGCCATCGGCATGCTCACCCTCGCTTTCGTGTTCCAGACCCTGGCCAACCGCAAGCCTGACCTCGACGGCGGCGTGTACGCCTACGCCAAGGCCGGGTTCGGCGACTACATGGGTTTCTCATCGGCCTGGGGTTACTGGATCAGCGCCTGGCTGGGCAACGTCGGTTACTTCGTGTTGCTGTTCAGCACCCTTGGTTACTTCTTCCCCATCTTCGGCGAAGGCAACACGCCTGCTGCCGTGATTGGCGCGTCAGTGCTGCTGTGGGCCGTGCATTTCCTGGTACTGCGCGGCATCAAGGAAGCAGCCTTCATCAACCTGGTGACCACCGTCGCCAAGGTAGTGCCGCTGGTGCTGTTTGTGTTGATCGCGCTGTTCGCGTTCAAGCTGGACATCTTCACCGCTGACATCTGGGGCGTGAAAAACCCCGACCTGGGCAGCGTGATGAACCAGGTGCGCAACATGATGCTGGTCACCGTGTGGGTGTTTATCGGCATCGAAGGCGCGAGCATCTTCTCGTCCCGTGCAGAAAAACGCAGCGACGTCGGCAAGGCCACCGTGATCGGTTTTATCACCGTGCTGTTGTTTCTGATGCTGGTGAACGTGCTGTCCCTGGGCATCATGACCCAACCGGAACTGGCCAAACTGCAGAACCCTTCGATGGCTGCCGTGCTGGAGCATGTGGTGGGCCACTGGGGCGCGGTGTTGATCAGCGTCGGCTTGATCATCTCGCTGCTGGGTGCGCTGTTGTCGTGGGTGCTGCTGTGTGCGGAGATCATGTTCGCCGCCGCCAAGGACCACACCATGCCGGAGTTCCTGCGTAAGGAAAACGCCAACCATGTGCCGGTCAATGCCCTGTGGCTGACCAATGCGATGGTTCAGGTTTTCCTGGTGATCACGCTGTTCTCGGCCAGCACTTACCTGTCACTGATCTACCTCGCCACCTCGATGATCCTGGTGCCTTACCTGTGGTCGGCGGCCTACGCGCTGCTGCTGGCGGTGCGCGGCGAGACCTACGAAAACGCCCTGCGCGAGCGCAGGAAAGACCTTTTCATCGGCGCCATTGCCCTGATCTACGCGGTCTGGCTGCTCTACGCCGGTGGCACCAAATACCTGCTGCTGTCCGCCCTGCTCTATGCCCCCGGCGCGATCCTGTTCGCCAAGGCCAAGCATGAACTGGGCAAACCGATTTTCACCCACGTCGAGAAGCTGATTTTTGCCGCAGTCGTCATTGGCGCCCTGGTGGCTGCCTATGGCCTCTACGACGGCTTCCTGACTCTGTAATTCTGACTGGAGGATCTGTAATGACCACGGAAAAAGTGAAGTACGGCGTACATTCCGAAGCCGGCAAACTGCGCAAAGTCATGGTGTGCTCCCCAGGTTTGGCCCACCAACGGCTGACCCCCAACAACTGCGACGAACTGCTGTTCGATGATGTGTTGTGGGTGGCCCAGGCCAAACGCGACCACTTCGACTTCGTGACCAAGATGCGCGAGCGGGAGATTGATGTGCTGGAAATGCACAACCTGCTGACCGATATCGTCGCCATCCCAGAAGCGCTGGACTGGATCCTGGAGCGCAAGATCACCGCCAACACCGTTGGCCTGGGCCTGGTCGATGAAGTCGGCTCGTGGCTGCGCAGCCTGGAGCCGCGCAAAATCAGCGAGTTCCTGATTGGCGGCGTGTCGGCCGATGACCTGCCGAGCAGCTTCGGTGGCCGAACCATCGAGATGTTCCGCGACTTCCTCGGCCACTCAAGCTTCATCCTGCCGCCGCTGCCCAACACTCAGTTCACCCGCGACACCACCTGCTGGATCTACGGCGGTGTGACGCTCAACCCGATGTACTGGCCGGCGCGACGTCAGGAAACCCTGTTGGCCAGCGCCATCTATAAATTCCACCCCGAGTTCACCAACGCCGACTTCCAGATCTGGTACGGCGACCCCGACCAGGAACACGGCGCCGCCACGCTGGAAGGCGGCGACGTGATGCCGATTGGCAATGGCGTGGTGTTGATCGGCATGGGCGAGCGTTCTTCGCACCAGGCGATTGGCCAACTGGCGCGCAACCTGTTCAAGAACAAAGCCGTGGAGCGCGTGATCGTCGCCGGCCTGCCGAAGTCCCGTGCGGCGATGCACCTGGACACCGTGTTCAGCTTCTGCGACCGCGACCTGGTGACCATCTTCCCCGAAGTGGTCAACCAGATCGTGCCCTTCACCCTGCGTCCGGATGAAAGCAAGCCGCACGGCATCGACATCCAGCGGGAGAAAACCAACTTCCTCGAAACCGTGGCCGCAGCCCTCAACCTCAAGGCACTGCGTGTGGTCGAGACCGGCGGCAACAGCTTCGCCGCCGAGCGCGAGCAATGGGATGACGGCAACAACGTGGTGGCCGTGGAGCCTGGCGTGGTGATTGGTTACGACCGCAACACCTACACCAACACCCTGCTGCGCAAGGCCGGTGTGGAAGTCATCACCATCAGCGCCGGTGAACTGGGCCGCGGCCGTGGCGGTGGCCACTGCATGACCTGCCCGATCATCCGCGACCCCATCGACTATTGATTTTTTGGCCCTGGCCGCTGCTTATCCAGCAGCGGCCAGGGGGATAACCGAAACCTAAGGAGATCCATCATGGCTTTTAATATGCGCAACCGCAGCCTGCTGTCGCTGATGCACCACACTACCCGCGAGCTGAACTACCTGCTGGACCTGTCCCGCGACCTCAAACGCGCCAAGTACACCGGCACCGAGCGGCCGCACCTGCAAGGCAAAAACATCGCGCTGATCTTCGAAAAAACCTCGACTCGCACCCGTTGCGCGTTCGAAGTGGCGGCCCATGACCAGGGCGCCCACGTCACCTACATTGACCCGGTGTCGTCGCAGATCGGCCACAAGGAAAGCATGAAAGATACCGCCCGCGTCCTGGGCCGCATGTTCGATGCCATCGAGTACCGTGGCTTTGAGCAGGAAATCGTTGAAGAGCTGGCCAAGTTCGCCGGTGTGCCGGTGTTCAACGGCCTGACCGCTGAATTCCACCCGACCCAAATGATCGCCGACACCCTGACCATGCGCGAGCACAGCGACAAGCCGCTGCATGACATCAGCTACGCGTACCTGGGCGACGCGCGCTACAACATGGGCAATTCGTTGCTGATGATCGGCGCCAAACTGGGCATGGACGTGCGCATCGGCGCGCCGAAAGCGCTGTGGCCGCATGAAGATTTCATCAAGCAGTGCCAGGCCTTTGCCGAAGAAAGCGGCGCACGCATCACCATCACCGAAGACCCGAAAGAAGCCGTCAAAGGCGTGGACTTCATCCACACCGATATCTGGGTGTCGATGGGTGAGCCGGTGGAAGCGTGGGATGAGCGTATCGAGCAACTGCTGCCGTACCAGGTCAACGCCAAGATGATGAAAGCCTCGGGCAACCCGCGCGTGAAGTTCATGCACTGCCTGCCGGCGTTCCATAACAGCGAGACCAAGGTGGGCAAGGACATCGCCGCGCGTTATCCGAACCTGGCCAATGGCGTGGAAGTGACCGAGGAAGTGTTCGAGTCGCCGGCCAACATCGCGTTTGAGCAGGCGGAAAACCGCATGCATACCATCAAGGCGATTCTGGTGTCGGCGCTGGCGGATATCTAACCCCACCCTGATCGTTCCCACGCTCTGCGTGGGAATGCAGCCAGTGACGCTCTGCGTCACAAGAGCGGACGCAGAGCGTCCAGTGAGGCATTCCCACGCAGAGCGTGGGAACGATCCTTCTAAAAGGAATGCATTATGCGCATCGTCGTAGCCCTGGGCGGCAACGCCCTGCTCCGCCGTGGTGAACCCATGACGGCGGACAACCAACGCGCCAATATCCGCATCGCCACCGAACAGATCGCCAAGATCCACCCCGGCAATGAGCTGGTGATCGCCCACGGCAATGGCCCGCAAGTCGGCCTGCTGTCGTTGCAGGCGGCGGCCTACACCCAGGTTTCGCCGTACCCGCTGGACGTGCTCGGCGCCGAAACCGAAGGCATGATCGGCTACATCATCGAACAGGAACTGGGCAACCTGCTGGACTTCGAAGTACCGTTCGCCACCTTGCTCACCCAAGTGGAAGTCGACGCCAAGGACCCGGCTTTCCAGAACCCGACCAAGCCCATTGGCCCGGTGTACTCCAAGGCCGAAGCCGAAAAACTCGCCGCTGAAAAAGGCTGGGCCATCGCCCCCGATGGCGATAAATACCGTCGCGTAGTGGCCAGCCCACGCCCCAAACGCATCTTTGAAATCCGCCCGATCAAGTGGCTGCTGGAAAAACGCGCCATTGTGATTTGCGCCGGTGGCGGCGGCATCCCGACCATGTATGGCGAGGACGGCAAGCTGCGCGGCATTGAAGCGGTGATCGACAAAGACCTGTGCTCATCCTTGCTGGCCTCGCAACTGGACGCCGATTTGCTGGTGATCGCCACCGATGTGAATGCGGCTTTTATCGACTTCGGCAATCCAACCCAGAAGGCCATCGGCCAGGCCCATCCCGACGACATGGAGAAGCTCGGCTTCGCCGCCGGCTCCATGGGGCCGAAGGTGCAAGCCGCCTGCGAGTTCGCCCGCCAGACTGGCAAAACTGCCGTCATCGGTTCACTCTCGGACATCGAAGCCATCGTCCAGGGCAGCGCCGGCACGCGTATCAGCACGGCAAAACCTGGCATCACCTACCTGTGAAGTAGAGGAGAAACGCCTATGGCCACCTTTGAACCCGGTCACCTGCACATCGAACGTCACGCGCTCAACAAGGAGGACTACAGCTACAACCTGTGCATCGACTACGAGGTCAGCCAGGATCCAAAGGAAGGCAAGGGAATGCTCTTCAAGCTGCACGGCTCAGTGCAGGGCAAGGACCTCAAGGAGGAGTTCTTTTTACCCAAAGACCAGGCCTTCGACTTTGCCCGGCATGCGATGAACATCGCGCAGAAATACGGGATGCCGAAGGTGGCGACGCTTAACGGCCAGATGCACAAGCAGTACGACTTGATGTTTGAGGATGTAAGGCATCAGCTGGATGTGAAGTCCGGCGATCCGGTCAAGCCCGAACACCTGGAATAACAAGTTTGCACTGAGACAACACCATCAATGTGGGAGCGGGCTTGCTCGCGAATGCGGTCTTTCAGTCGATAAATTAAGAGACTGACACACCGCATTCGCGAGCAAGCCCGCTCCCACATTTTGATCTCCATCCGCTCCAAGGCATAATTGCGGCCTCTCGCTCTGCAGATTTGTCGCCACCCCATGCGTATCCACGTCAGCTTCATCGACCGCGTCGGCATTACCCAGGAAGTCCTGGCCTTGCTCGGTGGGCGCAATCTCAACCTGGATGCGGTGGAGATGGTGCCGCCCAACGTGTACATCGACGCGCCGACCCTGAGCGCGGAGGTGCTCGAAGAGCTGCGCGATGCGCTGTTCAGCGTGCACGGCGTACAGGCGGTCACCGTAGTGGATATCCTTCCCGGCCAACGCCGCCACCTGCAACTCGACGCGTTGCTCGCGGCCATGACCGACCCGGTACTGGCCCTGGACAGCGCGGGCAAGATCCTGCTGGCCAACCCGGCGCTGATCGCGCTGTATGGCCGCGAACCGGCGGGTGAAAGCATCAGCGCGTTGTTCAACGACCCGGCGCTGCTGGAGACTTTGCTCGAACAGGGCTTTCGTTTACCGTTGCGCGAGATCAGCGTCAACGGCCAGACCTTTTTGCTCGACGCCACGCCGATCACCGACGCCGGCGCCCTGCTGACCCTGTATCAACCCAATCGCATCGGTGAGCAACTGTCGGCGCTGCATCACGACCATGCCGAAGGGTTTGATGCATTGCTGGGCGAGTCGCCGGTGATTCGCACCCTCAAGGCGCGGGCGCAACGCGTGGCGGCGCTGGATGCGCCGCTGTTGATCCAGGGCGAAACCGGCACCGGCAAAGAGCTGGTCGCGCGCGCCTGCCATGCCATCAGCGCGCGCCACAGTGCACCGTTTTTGGCCTTGAACTGTGCGGCGTTGCCGGAGAACCTGGCCGAAAGTGAGTTGTTCGGTTATGCGCCTGGCGCCTTTACCGGCGCGCAGCGTGGCGGCAAGCCGGGGCTGATGGAGTTGGCCAATCAGGGCACGGTGTTCCTTGATGAAATTGGCGAGATGTCGCCGTATTTGCAGGCCAAGCTGCTGCGGTTTCTGAATGACGGCAGCTTTCGACGGGTGGGTGGCGACCGTGAAGTGAAGGTCAATGTGCGCATCCTCAGCGCCACCCATCGCGACCTGGAAAAAATGGTCAGCGAGGGCACGTTCCGCGAAGACCTGTTTTACCGCCTTAATGTGCTCAACGTCGAAGTGCCGCCACTGCGCGAGCGCGGCCAGGACATTCTGCTGCTGGCCCGCTACTTCATGCAGCAGGCCTGCGCGCAGATCCAGCGCCCGGTATGCCGCCTGGCGCCCGGCACTTACCCGGCGCTGCTGGGCAACCGCTGGCCGGGTAATGTGCGCCAGTTGCAAAACGTGATCTTCCGCGCCGCCGCCATCTGCGAAAGTACCTTGGTGGACATTGGCGATCTGGACATCGCCGGCACCTCGGTCGCCCGCCAGAGCGACGGCGAAGTCGACAGCCTGGAACAAGCGGTGGAAGACTTCGAGCGCAACCTGCTGGAAACCCTCTACGCCAGTTACCCCTCGACCCGCCAACTGGCGAGCCGCTTGCAGACATCCCATACGGCAATTGCCCATCGCTTGCGCAAGTACGGCATTCCAAACAAAACCTGAAAATGTAGAGATCAAAATGTGGGGCTTGTGTGGGAGCTGGCTTGCCTGCGATGCAGGCACCTCGGTCTGTCAGGTAGACCAAGGTGATGCTATCGCAGGCAAGCCAGCTCCCACACAAGCCCGCTCCCACATGGAAGGCATCCAAGTTTGGGTCTGAGAACGACATCCGCTGTACTGAAAGCGCTACAGCGTAACGATATCGCTACAACCCTGTTTTTTACGCGCCATGCAAGGCTTTGATCCACATAGGCTTTTTTTGCTGTGCTCAAGTGTAGCGAAATCGCTACAGCTGAAAATCATATCCTCATAACCAAAATAGTTAAGTAATTGATTTATAACGACTTAATAACATTGGCCGCAATATTGCTAAGCAACTCCCCATTATTCCAATCCCGTCCACCAGACGAATCTGGCCCTGAGGAGTTTCCATGAGCGAGTTGCGTTTCACAGAAGATCACGAATGGCTGCGCGCCGAAGCCGATGGCAGCGTCACCGTGGGTATCACCGCTTTCGCGCAGAACGCGCTGGGTGATGTGGTTTTCGTGCAACTGCCGGAGTTGCAGGCTTACGACAAGGGCGCCGAAGCCTCCACCGTGGAATCGGTAAAAGCCGCCAGCGGCGTGTACATGCCGCTGACCGGTGAAGTGCTGGAAGTGAACGACGCACTCAGCGACAGCCCGGAACTGGTCAACGAAGACCCGATGGGCGAAGGCTGGTTCTTCCGCTTTAAACCGGCCGACGCCGAGGCGGTAGCTAAACTGCTGGATCAGGATGCGTACGACCGCCTGATCAAAGCCAACGCTGAAGCCTGAGGAGCGCACCATGACCATCAATCTCAGCACCGCCAACGAATTCATCGCCCGCCACATCGGCCCGCGCCAGGAAGATGAGCAGCACATGCTCGCAAGCCTGGGTTTTGATTCCCTAGAAGCCCTCAGCGCCAGCGTGATCCCGGAAAGCATCAAGGGCACCAGCGTACTCGGCCTGGAAGACGGCCTGAGCGAAGCCCAGGCCCTGGCCAAGATCAAGGCCATCGCCGCCAAGAACCAGCTGTTCAAGACTTACATCGGCCAGGGCTACTACAACTGCCACACGCCGTCGCCGATCCTGCGCAACCTGCTGGAAAACCCGGCCTGGTACACCGCCTACACCCCGTATCAACCCGAGATTTCCCAAGGCCGCCTGGAAGCGCTGTTGAATTTCCAGACCCTGATCAGCGACCTCACCGGCCTGCCGATTGCCAACGCCTCCTTGCTCGACGAAGCCACCGCTGCCGCCGAAGCCATGACCTTCTGCAAGCGCCTGAGCAAGAACAAGGGCAGCAACGCTTTCTTCGCCTCCGTGCATAGCCACCCACAGACCCTCGACGTACTGCGCACCCGTGCCGAGCCGTTGGGCATCGACGTGGTGGTGGGCGATGAACGCGAGCTGACCGACGTCAGCGCGTTTTTCGGCGCTCTGCTGCAATACCCGGCCAGCAACGGTGACGTGTTTGATTACCGCGAACTGACCGAGCGTTTCCACGCTGCCAATGCCTTGGTCGCGGTCGCCGCCGACCTGCTGGCCCTGACCCTGCTAACCCCGCCGGGTGAGTTCGGTGCCGACGTGGCCATCGGCAGCGCGCAACGCTTCGGCGTGCCGCTGGGCTTTGGTGGCCCGCACGCGGCGTACTTCTCCACCAAGGATGCGTTCAAGCGCGATATGCCCGGCCGTCTGGTCGGTGTGTCGGTCGACCGTTTCGGCAAGCCGGCCCTGCGCCTGGCCATGCAGACCCGCGAGCAGCATATCCGTCGCGAGAAAGCCACCAGCAACATCTGCACCGCGCAGGTCCTGTTGGCCAACATCGCCAGCATGTACGCCGTGTACCACGGCCCTGAAGGCCTGACCCGGATCGCCCGGCGCATTCACCAGCTGACCGCGATCCTGGCCAAAGGCTTGACCGCTCTGGGCCTTAAGGTTGAGCAGGCAAACTTCTTCGACACGATCACCCTCAACACGGGCGCCAACACCGCCGCCCTGCACGACAAGGCCCGCGCCCAGCGCATCAACCTGCGCGTGGTGGATGCCGAGCGCGTTGGCCTGTCGGTCGACGAAACCACCACCCAGGCCGATATCGAAGCCTTGTGGGCGATCTTCGCCGACGGCAAGGCGCTGCCCGCCTTTGCTGCGACTGAAAGCACCCTGCCTGCCGCGCTGCTGCGCCAGTCGCCGATCCTCAGCCATCCGGTGTTCAACCGTTACCACTCCGAAACCGAGCTGATGCGCTACCTGCGCAAGCTGGCCGACAAGGACCTGGCGCTGGACCGCACCATGATCCCGCTGGGCTCGTGCACCATGAAACTCAACGCCGCCAGCGAAATGATCCCGGTCACCTGGGCCGAATTCGGTGCCCTGCACCCGTTCGCCCCGGCCGCACAAAGTGCCGGCTACCTGGAGCTGACCTCTGACCTGGAAGCCATGCTCTGCGCGGCCACCGGTTACGACGCGATCTCGCTGCAACCGAACGCCGGTTCCCAAGGTGAATACGCAGGCCTCTTGGCCATTCGAGCTTACCACCAGAGCCGTGGCGAAGAACGCCGCGACATCTGCCTGATCCCGTCGTCGGCCCACGGCACCAACCCTGCGACCGCCAACATGGCCGGTATGCGCGTGGTGGTCACCGCCTGCGATGCACGCGGCAACGTTGACATCGAAGACTTGCGTGCCAAGGCCATCGAGCACCGCGAGCACCTCGCCGCGCTGATGATCACCTACCCGTCCACCCACGGCGTGTTCGAAGAAGGCATCCGCGAAATCTGCGGCATCATTCATGACAACGGCGGCCAGGTGTACATCGACGGCGCCAACATGAACGCGATGGTCGGCCTGTGCGCACCGGGCAAGTTCGGTGGCGACGTGTCCCACCTGAACCTGCACAAAACCTTCTGCATCCCGCACGGCGGTGGCGGCCCGGGCGTTGGCCCGATTGGGGTTAAATCCCACCTCACGCCATTCCTGCCAGGCCACGCGGCCATGGAGCGCAAGGAAGGCGCGGTGTGCGCGGCGCCATTTGGCAGCGCGAGCATTCTGCCGATCACCTGGATGTACATCAGCATGATGGGCGGCGCGGGCCTCAAGCGCGCTTCGCAGTTGGCGATCCTGAACGCCAACTACATTTCCCGTCGCCTCGAAGAGCATTACCCCGTGCTCTACACCGGCAGCAATGGCCTGGTGGCGCACGAATGCATCCTGGACCTGCGCCCATTGAAAGACAGCAGCGGCATCAGCGTGGATGACGTGGCCAAGCGCCTGATCGACTTCGGCTTCCATGCGCCGACCATGTCGTTCCCGGTGGCGGGCACCTTGATGATCGAGCCGACCGAAAGCGAATCCAGGGAAGAACTGGACCGCTTCTGTGACGCCATGATCGCCATCCGCGAGGAAATCCGCGCAGTGGAAAACGGCACCTTGGACAAGGACGACAACCCACTGAAAAACGCCCCGCACACGGCGGCTGAAATCGTCGGTGAATGGAGCCACCCGTACAGCCGTGAACAGGCGGTGTACCCGGTGGCGTCGTTGATCGAAGGCAAGTACTGGCCGCCGGTTGGCCGGGTTGACAACGTGTTTGGCGACCGCAACCTGGTGTGTGCGTGCCCGTCGATCGAGAGCTACGCGTAACCTGACTGAACTCGGTCAATGTGGGAGCTGGCTTGTGTGGGAGCTGGCTTGCCTGCGATGCAGGCACCTCGGTCTATCAGGTAGACCAGGGTGATGCTATCGCAGGCAAGCCAGCTCCCACACAAGCCCGGTTGCTACATTGACCGAGCCAGCCTTCAAAAATAATAAGAAACCGGAGAACAACCATGTCCCTTAGCGTGTTCGACCTGTTCAAGATTGGCATCGGCCCCTCCAGCTCCCACACCGTCGGCCCGATGCGTGCGGCGGCTCGATTCGTCGAAGGCCTCAAACGTGACAACCTGCTGAACACCACCAGCGGCATCAAGGTGGAACTCTATGGCTCACTGGGCGCCACCGGCAAAGGCCACGGCAGCGACAAGGCCGTGTTGCTGGGCCTGGAAGGCGAACACCCGGACACCGTGAATACCGAAACCGTCGCCGCACGCCTTGCGCAAATGCGCAGTGACGGTCGCTTGAACCTGCTCGGCGAACACAGCATTGCGTTCAACGAGAAAGAACACCTGGCGATGATTCGCAAGCCTCTCGCCTACCATCCCAATGGCATGATTTTTCGCGCCTTCGACGCCGCCGGCATCCAGATCCGCAGCCGCGAGTATTACTCGGTCGGTGGCGGGTTTGTGGTGGATGAAGACGCCGCCGGCGCTGACCGGATCGTCGAAGACACCACGCCGCTGACCTTCCCTTTCAAGCACGCCAAGGATTTGCTCGGCCATTGCGCCACTTACGGGCTGTCCATCAGCCAGGTGATGCTGACCAATGAAAGCGCCTGGCGCCCGGAGGCGGAAACTCGCGCCGGTTTGCTGAACATCTGGCAGGTGATGCAGGACTGCGTGGATGCCGGGTGTCGCAACGAAGGCATCTTGCCCGGCGGCTTGAAGGTCAAGCGCCGTGCGGCTGCGCTGCATCGGCAGCTGTGCAAGAACCCCGAATCGGCGCTGCGTGACCCGTTGTCGGTGCTCGACTGGGTCAACCTGTATGCGCTGGCGGTCAATGAAGAAAACGCCAACGGCGGGCGCGTGGTCACCGCGCCTACCAACGGTGCGGCCGGGATTGTGCCGGCGGTGTTGCATTACTACATGCGCTTTATCCCGGGCGCGAACGAGGACGGCGTGGTGCGCTTTCTGCTCACCGCCGCCGCCATCGGGATTTTGTACAAGGAAAACGCCTCTATTTCCGGCGCCGAAGTCGGCTGCCAGGGCGAGGTCGGCGTGGCCTGTTCCATGGCTGCCGGTGCTTTGTGCGAAGTATTGGGCGGCAGCGTGTCCCAAGTGGAAAACGCCGCCGAGATCGGCATGGAACACAACCTCGGCCTGACCTGCGACCCGATTGGCGGGCTGGTGCAGGTGCCGTGCATCGAGCGCAATGCCATGGGCTCGGTCAAGGCGATCAATGCGGTGCGCATGGCTTTGCGTGGCGACGGGCAACACTTCGTGTCACTCGACAAGGTCATCCGCACCATGCGCCAGACCGGCGCCGATATGAAAAGCAAATACAAGGAAACCGCCCGTGGCGGTTTGGCCGTCAACATTATCGAGTGCTGACGCCTACAAGCGCGTCCGCACGTTTTTCAGGAGCTGAACATGTCCACCGAAACCCTGTTGAAAACCCCATTGCACGCCCTGCACATCGAGTTGGGCGCACGCATGGTGCCCTTCGCCGGCTACGACATGCCGGTGCAATATTCGCTGGGTGTGATGAAGGAACACCTGCACACCCGTGATCAAGCCGGGCTGTTCGACGTGTCCCACATGGGCCAGATCCGCCTGACCGGCGCCAACGCCGCCAAGGCCCTGGAAACCCTGGTGCCGGTCGACATCATTGACCTGCCCGTGGGCATGCAGCGCTACGCCATGTTCACCAATGATCAGGGCGGCATCCTCGACGACCTGATGGTGGCCAACCTGGGCAACGACGAACTGTTCCTGGTGGTCAACGCAGCTTGCAAGGACCAGGACCTGGCCCACCTGCGCAAACACATTGGCGAGCAGTGCAGCATCGAGCCGCTGTTCGAAGAGCGCGCCCTGCTGGCCCTGCAAGGCCCGGCAGCGGTGAAAGTGCTGGCACGCCTGGCGCCTGAAGTGGCCAGGATGACCTTCATGCAGTTCGCCACCCTGCGCCTGCTGGGCGTGGAGTGCTACGTGAGCCGCTCGGGTTACACCGGCGAAGACGGTTTTGAGATCTCCGTACCGGCGGCCAATGCCGAGAGCCTGGCGCGCAGCCTGCTGGCCGAAACCGAAGTTCAAGCCATTGGCCTGGGCGCCCGCGATTCCCTGCGCCTGGAAGCCGGCCTGTGCCTCTACGGGCATGACATGAACACCGAGACCACGCCGATTGAAGCCAGCCTGCTGTGGGCGATCTCCAAGGCCCGGCGTGCCGATGGCGCACGTGCCGGCGGCTTCCCTGGCGCCGACCGCATCTTCACCCAGCAGCAAGCCGGTGTAAGCCGCAAGCGCGTGGGCCTGCTGCCACAGGAACGCACCCCGGTGCGTGAAGGTGCAGACATCGTCGATGAGCATGGCACGGTGATCGGCAGCGTGTGCAGCGGCGGCTTTGGCCCGACCTTGGGCGGCCCATTGGCCATGGGTTACCTGGACAGCGCATTTGTGGCACTGGACACCGAAGTGTCTGCGTTGGTACGTGGGAAAAAGGTGCCACTACGTGTAAGTAAAATGCCATTTGTACCGCAACGTTACTACCGTGGTTGATTGACTGTTCCTATAAGTAACGCGGTTGCGTTAACGCGCACTAATTTGTAACGCAACCGCCATAAAACAGTGCATTGACGATAGACATTTTAATAGGCGCCCACCTATAACAAGTGAGCAACACTATCGAATATGTGGGATCCGCTTTAAGTCAACGAAGTGTCATATGGCCGAGCAAAACCTGGGCTTTTTTCGGGGCTTGTTTTTTCTGTATTAGTTGACGTAGAGTTTAGCCACTGTGTTTGCATGGGTCGCTTGGAACCTGGACCTGGGCAGTAGCTATAAGTTTGCTACAACCCGTTCGACGTCTCTTACTTTCCTGCAACCCAGCCCAGTACTCTTTCATGTGAAAGGGGCTGTCATTAATTTTTAGCGTCAAAGGAAAGAAGAAAATGGCTGATCGTCAGAGCGGTACCGTCAAGTGGTTTAACGACGAGAAAGGGTTTGGTTTTATCACTCCAGAAAGCGGTCCGGATCTGTTCGTGCATTTCCGCGCTATTCAGGGCAACGGCTTCAAGAGCCTCAAAGAAGGCCAGAAAGTCACCTTCCTTGCCGTGCAAGGCCAGAAAGGCATGCAGGCTGACGAAGTACAAGCAGAAGGCTGATCCTTACTGCGACAAAAAGCCCCTGATGGTGACATCAGGGGCTTTTTTATGTGCGTTTGCTCGTAAAATGGCTTTTTTCTCAAGAGAGACGGCCATGCCCAAACCTTTGTTGAGCCCCCAGGGCGAGTTCCCCGCCGTTGGCCTGGGCCGTCGTCTGGCAGCGATGTTCTATGACTTCCTGTTGTGCACCGCGCTGCTGATCGTCACCGCGTTTATCTACAAGCTGGTGTGGATGGCGTTTATCGGCGAAGCCAGGATGCGCACGCTCACCGAGTCCGGCGCGCTGGACGGCGACCCGCTGCTGTCGACGATTCTGTTTTTTGTGCTGTTTGGTTTTTTCGCCAAGTTCTGGACCCATTCCGGGCAGACGCTGGGTATGCAAGTGTGGGGCGTACGTGTGCAGAACGCCGACGGCTCGCGCATCAGCCTGTGGCAGGCGCTGCTGCGGTTTGTGGTGGCGATTGCGTCGTGGTTGTGCGTGGGGCTGGGGTTTGTCTGGTCGGTGTTTGATAAGCGCAAGCGCAGCTGGCATGACATCTACTCGGATACGCAGTTGGTGCAGATTCCGAAGCAGAAGAAGTAACCACTGAAAGAGTGGATATCCTAATGTGGGAGCGGGCTTGCTCGCGAATGCGCTGGTTCAGTCACCAGATGTATCGACTGACACACCGCATTCGCGAGCAAGCCCGCTCCCACATTTTTGACCGGGTGCGCCTTGGATCAGGCGTTGCCAGCCAGTTTGAGGCGCGCAGCCTGGGTAAAGTCCAGCATGCGTTTGAGCGGGCGCACGGCATGCGGGATCACCGAGGGCTCAACGAAGATCTCATTACTGCCCTCACGCAAACACTGCAGCGTGCGCTCCAGCGTATTCATCGCCATCCACGGGCAGTGCGCGCAACTGCGGCAGGCCGCGCCGTTGCCGGCGGTCGGTGCCTCAACGAAGACTTTGTCCGGGCACAGCTGCTGCATCTTGTAGAAGATGCCGCGGTCGGTGGCCACGATGAAGGTCTTGTTCGGCAAGCGCTGCGCTGCGGCAATCAGTTGGCTGGTGGAGCCCACCGCGTCCGCCAGTTCAATCACTGCCGTCGGCGATTCCGGGTGCACCAGGATCGCGGCGTCCGGGTACAGCGCCTTCATGTCTTCGAGTTGCTTGGACTTGAACTCTTCGTGGACGATGCACGCGCCGTCCCACAACAACATGTCTGCGCCGGTCTGGCGCTGAATGTAAGTGCCCAGGTGCTTGTCCGGGCCCCAGATAATCGTCTCGCCGTTGTCCATCAGGCTTTCGACGATTTCCAGCGCACAGCTGGAGGTAACCACCCAGTCGGCACGGGCTTTGACCGCCGCCGAAGTGTTGGCGTACACCACCACCGTGCGCTCGGGGTGCTGGTCGCAGAACGCCGAGAACTCATCCACCGGGCAGCCCAGGTCCAGGGAGCACGTGGCTTCCAGGGTGGGCATGAGGATGCGTTTTTCGGGAGTAAGGATTTTGGCGGTCTCGCCCATGAAACGTACACCGGCGACCAATACCGTCTTGGCCGGGTGGGCCGCGCCGAAGCGGGCCATTTCCAGGGAGTCGGACACGCAGCCACCGGTTTCTTCGGCCAGGGCCTGAATCACCGGGTCGCAATAGAAGTGGGCAACCAGCACCGCGTCCTGAGCCTTGAGCTCGGCGGCGATGGCGCTGCGCAGGCTCGCCTCTTCATCGGCACTCAGCGCCTTGGGCTGCTTGGCGTCGAGGTGGGCTTGAACCAGTAGGCGTTCGGAAATTTGCGTCATGTTCGCAAGACCTGCAAGCGCAGTAAGCGCGAAAGTCGAGTGTACCACCGGCTCTGGAGCCCTTCGGGCGCCGCCGGACGAAGTGATTGTGTTCATCAAGCACGGGGAAAGCTGCGCAAGGCTACAGAATATCGAATCGATTCAAAAGCCTAATCTGGCCTCCAGGCGCACGCCTGTCGGGCAAAAAAAACGGGAAGGCCCCGTGATGAGCCTTCCCGCTTTCATGGCGCGCAACCTCAGCGCATCAGTACAGCGGGATAGTCCTTTAGCAGCACCGAATCCTGCATGGCCGCCAGGGCGTCCTTCAAGGTTGATTGCTCCAGCGCGTCCTTGGACTTTTTAACCTCCTGGGCTGCGTGCTCCAGCAACGCCAGGTAGTCGCGTTTGGACGAGCCTTCTTTCGGCACCACCGTGTCTGACACCAACTGGGCCATCTCGTACTTCTGGGTCCGGGTGTTCTGCACCGCCGACTGCGACACAGAAGCACTCGCCAGTTGGCCATCCTTATAGGAGAAGCTCGCGGTGCTGCTGGCCTTGTCCTGCACTTGCATATACAGGTAGTTCTGCGATTCGCGGGTGCCATCCAACACCGGTGGCTCGCCACCGCTGAGGCTTTTGTGGAAGTTTGCCGACAGCACCGACTGCTGGTTCTGGGTCACGCTGCGGTCCGCGCTGCTGCGGCCATTGACCTGGGTCTTCTGCGACACGGTGTAGGAGAAGCTGTCGACTTCCGTAGGACGCATTGCGTTGGACGCACCGACGGCCTGCTTGATCGAAGCCTTGAAGTCCGCCAGCCCTGTCAGCAAACCTTTGTCGGTCGGGTTGTTGCTCAATGCATTCGTTGCGCCAGCGCCTTGGGGATAGTTGCTGTTCATGGCGCTGAACGCATCCTTGAACATCGCCATCAAATCAGCATTGGCACTACCGCGCTGTTGCACCCGGTCGAACTGGGCGAGGTAGGTTTTCATCGCATTGGCCTGCTGTTTGGCGTCACCCAGGTTTGCGCGGTTTTTCAGGTCCACAGACAGGTCGACGTCGCCGGCCGGGCCACTCATACGTGTGGTGCGGCTTTGGCTGTCGGCGTGGAACGCCAGGCTCATGTCCTCGCCCCCCTGGGTTTTGACTTTGGCGTTGAGGTCCACCGACGCCAACACGCTGGTGTCGAACTGGGTCAGTTTGCTCAGGTCGAGTTTCGGCGGTACGGCGGTCAACCCATCGACCGAAGCCTGGAACGCCGTCCCCAATTGGCCGACGGCTTTGAGTTCATCCGCGGTCAAATCGCCGCCGTCGACGGTGGCCTGCACGCCCAAGCCGTCTTTCTGACTGAACAGGCTGAACGTCACCGTCTTACCGCTGGCGGTCTTGATGCTGAGGCTGATTTGGTTGTCGGCCTTGCTGTGCAACACCGCCTGGTCGGCCTTGATCCCGCCCGTATCACCGGCACGCTCTGCCGTGGTGTTGAGCACCGATTGTGAAATCCCCGCCCCGCCGCCCCCGGTGAACTGATCCACCAACGCAGCACCGAGGCCGCTGTAACGGCTGGCCGTGGAGATTGAACCGAAGCGTTGGCTGATCGCCTGGGTGACTGCGTCCTGATTATCGTTTTCCCAGGCCCATACGGTTTCGCGGCCGGGGAGCTGCCCGTTTTTGGAATAGAGATCGATAACGTCGGCCACTGGATTTCCGAGGCTGACCACGGAAGACGGCCGGGCCGGTGAGACGTCGAGGGTGTTCGCAAGCGCTGCCGGCGGTGAGGTCGTGGCGGCGCGAAGAATGAGGGGATTGGTCGCGATGATCGGCGTTAGCGTAGTCATGACAGTCCATGTCTTAAAAGCTGATTAGCCTTCAATCTAACCAAGACACAGCGTGATTGACAGCCCGCAAGCCGAAATAACTGGCAAAGAGCCATGCCAAAAAACTGGCTCTTTGCGTGATGGCGCAGGTTAGAAGCGGTAAGTGACCGAACCGCCGAACCCATTGGCGCTGTTTTCATACTTGGCGTCGTAAGTGAGCGCCAGCTGAGGATTGTTGTCGCGCACCTTGATCGGCTCTTCCTTCAGGTAGGAATAGGCCACGTCAAAGGTCAGGTTGTCGACGGGCGTCCAACCGGCACCCAGGCTGAAGACGGTGCGGTCGCCGGTCGGAATGCGCACCGAACGGTCGGTGTTGTTGGTTGGCGTCTGGTCCACCGAGAAACCGGTACGCAGCACCAGCTGCTTGTTGAGCTGGTACGAGAGGCCTATCGCGTGGGACCAGGTGTCATGCCAATGCTGCTCTTCGGTAATGGAACCCAGGCCGGCCAGCTCGGCGGTAATGTCAGATACGCCGGCGTTATTGACCGTGATCTTCTTCAACTGGCTCCAGCGCGTGTAGGTGCTGCCCACGTAGAGGGTCAGGGCGTCGGTCAGTTGGTGGGTGACCGAGAAGTCCACGGACGACGGCGTGGTGACGTTCAGCTTGGCGTCATACTTCTGCGCCCCGCCATCGAGCACATCGGAGAGCACGCCCGAGGCGTTGGTATGGCCGCTCAGGTGATAGACCACTTGCGAGTGGTAAGTGACGCCGACGCGGGTGCTGTCCAGGGCCTGCACCAGGATACCGGCGTTGAAGCCCATCGCGGTGTCGTCACCCTTGATCTTGGCCGTCTCGGTGCCCAAGCCGAACGCCGGGACTTTGGAGTCCAGCTCGCCGCTGATTTTGTTGAAGGTCGGGCCGAAACCTACCGAGACCTTATCGTTGAACGCATAGCTGACCGTCGGCTGCGCGGTGATGACCTGAATCTTGCTCTTGTTACCAAAACCATTGCCCTGGAAGCTGTGTTCATAGTCGGTCACCAGGCCAAACGGCGCGTAGATCCCAAGGCCAAAGGCCCAGTGCTCATCAATCGGCGTCACAAGGTAACCCATCGGCACGGCAATGCCGGGGACCATGTCGCCTTTGTTGGTACCGGGGTTGTCGACACCTCCTTGAGAAGAGCTGGCGTCCTTGATGTTGGTTTTGGCATCCAGGTAGGTCGCGCCGATGCTGACTTCATTGTGCTTGATGCGCGACATGCCGGCCGGGTTACCGAACACCGTGCTGGCGTCATCCGCCGAGGAAGAACGCCCGGCGTAGCCTGTACCCATTGAGCTGACACTTTGCTCGTTGAGGGCGAAGCCACCGGCAAACAGCTGTGTGGAGGCGAGCGAAATGGAGAGCGCCAAGGCGCTTTTAAGAGTTTTGTTATTCATTATTAGGACTCGAATTATTGGGCAGCGCTGGGGAAACTACCAACGTTCGAGCGGGGCGTTTATGAAGGTTTTTTCATGCATTGGATTGTCGGACAATCTCAGGATTTTCAAGGACTTTGCCTGATTTTCCGTGTCCTTTTATGACTTTTTAACCTGATCGTGACTGCCCGGTTTCATTCGTCACAGTGCGCTCCCACCTTTGACCGTAAATGCCTTAACCGCACGGCATACCCCAAGATCGCACCCTCTCTAAACGCATTGATTAAGCGTTTGCGCTGTAACAATCAAAACCACCCGAGCGCACCACTTCCCCATAAAACACGGTTTCAAGGCCTAAAAACCCGTTGACGCACTAATTTTGTGCATTTGCTTGCTGAATTACGTGTAATTCATCACGTTTATGTAATAAATCCTACAGGCGATGTAACAATCCGTTTAAACATGACTCAAGAGCGGCAAGTCCCCGAGCTCACGGTTTGGGCTCCGGGGCATGAATCGTGTGTATTTCTACGTTAAGGATGTCGAGTGCCGAACCTGCCCTCACTCAAACGCTTGTGCCATCTCCACCCATTGGGCATCGCCCTGCTCTGCGTGTGCGCGCTGCCCGCCGCCGCCGCCGACGGCTTACAGCCAGGCCAGGAAGCCCTGCGCTTGCAGCAACAACAGCAGCGCGACCTGCAGCAAATACAGTTGGAGCAACGCCAGCGCCAACTGCAGAAAGGCAGCTTCGGCACACCAACGACCGCCCCCTCTGTGCCGGCAGACAACGTCAAAGATGCACGCTGCTGGCCGCTAAGCGGCACACGCCTGGCCGGTGTCACGCTGTTCAGCAGGGCCGAGTTGAATAAACACATCGAGCCGTATGTCGCCCCATGCATGGGCGTCACCCAGATCAACCGCCTGCTGGCCGAGATCACCCGCCTGTACGTCGAGGCCGGTTATATCGCCAGCCGCCCGTACCTGATCAGCAGCCCGGCGGCCGGGCAACCACTGGATATTCACGTCGAAGAAGGCTACCTCGAAGCCATCGAACTGGCCGACCAAAGCCTGCCCGTGTCGCTGGCCGGCGCCTTCCCCGGGCTGCTCGGCAAGCCACTGAACCTGCGCGACCTGGAGCAAGGCCTGGATCAGCTCAACCGCCTGCGCTCGGTGGACCTCACCGCCGATATCGCCCCCGGCAGTGAGCCTGGCGCCTCGCGCATCATCCTGCGTTCGCGCAGCACCGCCTCACGTTGGGGGCTGGGCCTGGGTGTGGATAACCTTGGCAGCGCCGGCACCGGCCGTGATCGCAACGCCATCAGCCTGAGCCTGGACAGCCCGCTGCAACTCAACGATTCACTTAACCTGAGCTTCAGCGACACGCTCAACCATGGCCCGCGTTACAGCCGCAGCAACAGCCTGTTTTATTCGATTCCCTACGGCTACTGGACCTACAGCCTGTTCGCCAGCCATGCCGAATACCGCTCACCGCTCAAGGTCAGCAGCACCACGCTGTACAACAGCGGCCGTACCGATCAGGTCAGCCTGCGCACCGACCGCGTGCTGTGGCGCGACCAGGGCCATCAACTCAGCGCCAACCTGCAACTGGCCTACAAGGACGTCGACAGTTACCTGCAAAAGGTCCGTTTGGGCATTCAGAGCCCAACGCTGAGCGTGGCCGAGGCCGGTTTGAATCTGTTCTGGCTCAACAGCGCGGTGTGGAACCTGGACGTCAATTACGCCCAGGGCCTGACCTGGTTCGGCGCTGATCGTGATGCTGACCAAGTGCAGAACAACCTGCCCCAGGCGCAGTTCCACAAGTACCGCGCCAACCTCACTCAATGGCGCAACGGCCAATGGCGCACGCAACCCTGGCAGTGGCAGAGCCAGCTGTCTGCGCAATACAGCCCGGACCGCTTGCCCGCCATCGAACAACTGCTGGGCACCGATGATTCGGCTGTGCGTGGCTACCGCGAAAACAGTGCCTCGGGCGCCATCGGTGCGGTGTGGCGCAACACCTTGCGCCTGCCGCTCAACAGCGACCTGCCGGTAAAAATCACCCCGCGCCTGGGCCTGGACAACGGTTGGGTCAAGCGCGAACACGGCGCCCCAGGCCAACGCCTGAGTGGCGCGAGTGCCGGGCTCAACCTGAGCTGGAAGAACGTGCAGCTCGACGTCGATTACCAACGCAATTTGCACACGCCAACCGGCTTTGGCCAGGAGCCGCAGGTCTGGCTGACGCGACTTAGCTTGCAGATTTAAACCAACACCCGATTAGCCTGAAACAACCGCCGTACCTGACCACCCCAGTAGCGTTGCAACGAACAACGCACGAGGCGGATCAGCCAACACAGAGCGAACTTACTTATGCCGACTGACACCCACACGTTTCACCTTTCACCCCAGGGCAAACTGCGCTGGGCCATCGCCAGCCTGTTCCTGCTGCCGCAGCTGGTATTGGCCGCCGGCATCACCGTGGTCGAAGGGCCTGGCGGTATACCGCAATTGCAAAACCAGCAAGGCGTGCCCATCGTCAATATCGTCGCGCCGAATGCCGGCGGCCTGTCCCATAACCAGTTCCTGGACTACAACGTCGACCGCCAGGGCGTGGTGCTGAACAACGCCCTGCAGGCCGGCCAATCGCAACTCGCCGGGCAACTGGCGGCGAACCCGCAGTTCCAGGGCCAGGCGGCGAGCGTGATCCTCAACGAAGTGATCAGCCGCAACGCCTCGACCTTAAACGGCGCCCAAGAGATTTTCGGTAAGGCCGCCGATTATGTGTTGGCCAACCCCAACGGCATTTCGGTGAATGGCGGCAGTTTCATCAACACCCCGAACGCCAACCTGGTAGTGGGCCGCCCCGAGCTCAATGACGGCAAGCTGCAAGCCTTGAACACCCGCGACGCGAACGGTCAATTGACAGTGCACGGCCAGGGCCTGCAGAACCGCGCGGGCTCGATCAACCTGATCGCGCCGCGCATCGACAGCGACGGGCGCTTGAGTGCTCGCGATCAACTGAACCTCACCGTGGGCCGCAACCAGGTCGATTTCGCCAGTGGCCAAGTGCGCCAGGTCGACCCGGCCAGCAAGACCCAGGACCAGCGTATCGACGCCAGCCTGTTCGGCGCGATGCAGGCCGGGCGCATCAACATCATCAGCACCGCCGAAGGTGCCGGCGTGCGCGTAGGCGCCGTGCAGGTAGAAGGTCGTGACGGGGTTAACGTCAGTTCGGCCGGCGACCTCGATATAAGCGGCCAGGTCCACGCCAACAGCCTGGAAGCCACCCGTGCCGGTGTGCACAGCCAGCACGGCGATGTGGATTTGCACAGCGCCAAGGACTTGAACCTGGCCGCCACCGACGTCAGCGGGCGCAACGTCAAGCTCGACGCCGGTCGCAACCTGACCCTCAGTAGCCTGGAAAGCCGCAAGCTTCAGGAAAAACGTGAACAGTGGGACAACAGCAACTTCCTGTTCACCTACGAAACCTACGACCGCACCACCACTGATAAAGATTCGCGCCAGCACGGCAACAAGGTCGTTGCGCAGCAGGATGCAACGCTGTCTTCCGGCGCCAAGGCCGCGATCAAGGCCAGCCAGGTCGAAGCGGGCAATGCCTTGCGTGTGAACAGTGGCGCTGACTTGCAGGTGAACGCCGCCACCGAAACCCATGAAACCCGCGATCAGGGCAACCATCGCAAGCACTTGTGGAAAGCCAACTGGGACAAATCCGCCAGCGAGCAACGCAGCGTCACCAGCAGCCTCAAGGCCGGTAAAACGCTCGAGCTAAACAGCCAGCAGACACTGCAATTGCAGGGCGCCGAACTGAAAACACCCGGCGATATTCAATTGACCGGCCGCCAAGTGGAAATCTCCAGCGCCAGCCGCACGCAGGTCAGCCGCGACAACGCTTACTCCGGCGACCTGACCGGCGGCAGCTTTTTCGGCAAGAGCGGCGATGGCGACAAGGGCAAAACCCTGAACACTGGCAGCAAGGTCAACGCCGACGGCAAACTGATCGTCAAGGCCGACGACGTACGCATCAGCGGCAGCCAGGCGCGCGGCGGCAAGCAGGCCAGTGTGATCAGCGACAAAGGCTCGCTGGTGATCGACGGCGTAAAAGACACGTCCCACGCCAATAGCTACAGCAACGACAGCAAGTTCTTTGGCATCTCCAAGGATGAAAGCCGCAAGAACCTCAAGGACAGCACCGTCGTGGCCAGCGATCTGCGCTCGGACAGCAACCTCAAGCTGCAAAGCGCCAAGGACATTCAAGTCAGTGGCTCTCAGGTGTCGGCCGCAGGTCAATTGCAGGCGGACGCCAAGGGCGATATCAAGATCGCTTCGGCTGACAACACCACACACGACACCACCACCACTCACACCCGTGGTTTTGATGGCTATGCCAAGGAAAACGCCGAAGGCACCCGCCAGTACCGCGCTGGCGTGAGCTTTGAGGACCAGCAGCAAACCAGCAAGACCGACACCACCAAACAACAAGCTTCCAGCCTCAGCGGCGCCAGTGTGGCGGTCACGGCCGGTGGCAATCTGAGCATCAAGGGTTCCGACGTCCAAGCCACCCAGGGCGATGCAACCTTGAGCGGCAAAAACGTCGAGTTGCTGGCGACCGATAACAGCACGCGCAACACCACCGACAAGACCACCACCGGCGGTGGCGTCTACTACACCGGCGGTCTGGACAAAGCCGGCAACGGCGCACAGTTCAGCCATCAAAGCAGCCACGACAACAGCAGCAACACCACTGCGCAAACCAGCAACGTGGCGGCGGCCGGCAAACTGACGCTCAACGCCGGCAACAGCCTCACCAGCCAGGGCGCGCAGGTCAAGGCAGGCTCCGAATTGCAGGTCAACGCCGGCAACGTCGATAACCAGGCGGCGCACAACAGCCAGACCAGCACCCACAAGGAAAACGGCTGGACCGCCGATGTCGGCGCCAATGTCGAATACAAAGGCATCACCCGGCCGATCGAAAAAGCCGTCGAAGGTGTGGCCCAGGCCAAATTCCATCAGCCCGGTTTGCTCGATGCTTTCGAGCAGCCGAACGTCGGCCTGGATGTGGAAGTCGGTCACACCCACAAGACCCACACCCAGCAGGACAGCACGGCGGTGGTCAGCCAGTTCAGTGGCGCCACGGTGCAGGTCGATGTCGCCGGTAAGTTGCAGGATCAAGGCACTCAGTACCGCGCCACCGATGGCGGGCTGAAGATTGATGCCGGCGAGCATATCGCCAGCGCCGCAGCCAACACCCACAGCAGCAGCGAACAAGGCGTGGACGCCAAGGCCGGCGTGCGGGTCTACACCACCACCGGTGAAGACGTGAACGTGCGCGGCAGCGGCGCAGGCGGCAGCAGCGACGTGCGCGACGCCAGCAGCACGGCGGTGGTCGGCAGCTATGCGGGCACTCAAGGCGTGAACATCACGGCCAAGGGCGATGCGCGTTACGCGGGCAGCCAGTTCAACGCTGGCAAGGCGGGCGTCAACCTCAAGGCGGGCGGCGCGTTGGCGCTTGATCAGGCTAACGACACGCAAAGAACCACCAGCAACAGCCTGCGCGGCAATGGTTCATTGACCGTGGGCACCGCACCGGGCACCCACGGTACCAACGTCAACCTCGGCGCCGGTGGGCAACTGGATAACAAACAACTGGCCACCCAGGACAGCCAGGCGCGAGTGGCGACGCTTCAAGGCAGCGGACCGATTCAGCTCAGCAGCGGCGCCGACATGACCCTGCAAGGCACGCAGATCGACAGCAGCGGAGACATCAGCCTCAACGCCGGCGGCAAACTCGACCTGCAAGCGGCCACCAGCACGCATGTCAGCAAGGGCAGCAACCTCGGCGGCGGCCTGAGCGTCGGCGCCGGCAAAACCAGTGGCGCCGACAGCAGCGCCAAGACTGGCAGCCTGAGCGCCAACTTCAATATCGGCAAGGTGGCGGAAAACGATCAGGGCGTGGTGGTCGGGCAATTGCACAGCAAGGGCAATGTGAGCCTCACCAGCGCCGATGATCTCCATCTGCAAGGGACGCAGATTGCCACCAATACGGTCACCCTCGATGCGCAAAACGGCGGCATCCTGCAAGAGTCGGCGCAATCCACCCAGGCTCACAACAGCTGGGGCGTGACCCTCGGCGCAGGTGGCAGCGGCGGTAAAACCACCTTGGCCGACGCTGGTGAACACGACGTACCCAAGACCCAGCTCGGTATCAATGCCCGCGCCAAGGTCGATGTGGACCACGTGCAAGGCACCACCCAGCACGATAGCCTGATCAAGGCCGATAACGTGGCGATAAACAGTGCCGGTGATACCCATCTGGCGGGCGCGCGGATTGAGGCCAATCAAGTCAGCGGTAAGGTCGGTGGCGATCTTGTGGTCGAGAGCCGCAAAGACCAGGTCAGCAGCACCAAGGTCAATGTCGACGCCAAGCTCGACGTCGAGAAAAACCAACCGGGTGTGGTCAACAAGCTCGCAAAGACGACTGGCCCACTCAAGGACAAGGTGCAAGCCAAAGCCGAGGGCGCGTTCGACAAGCATCGGGAGAAGTTGGAGAACGTCGTCGACAAGGGCACCGAGCACCTCGCTTCGGCCAAGGACAGCGTGGTCAACGCCAAGGAGCGCCTGGGCGAAAAGCTCAGCCGCAGTGGCAGCTACGACGTGAACCCTGAACCCCGTGGCGCCATCGGCACCCGCGTGGACCAGGCCAAGACCTACCTCGCAGACAAAAAAGAGGCACTGGGCACGCGCCTATCCAGCTTCAAGGACAAAGTCTGGCCAAAAACCAGCGACAGCTACACCGTCAGCGGCAAGGACACGACCGGCAGCAAGGTGGCCGATACCGCGCAAAACGTACTGTTCGGTGACAAGAGCGGCAACACCCGCTACACGCCGACGCTGAACCTGGACGTCAGCCATGGGGTGAAAGACAGCGTGACTCAGGCCTCGGGCATTCGCGGTGCTCAGGGCGTAAACCTTGAGGTGGCTGGCGACACGCTGCTGACCGGCGCACGGATCAGTGCCGAAAACGGCAAGGTCGAGTTGGGCGGCTCCAAGGTGACGGCAACCACGTTGGCGGGCAGCGATTATCGCGCCGACGTCGGGCTGAATCTGTCGAAATCGCCGGTGAACCTGGCGCTGGGCGCCAAGGACGAACTGACTCAGAAACAGGACGACGCCACACGTAAGGATCAGGCTTTCAACCTGGGGCCGCTGCGGGTTGGCGGGCACAGTGACCAGCAGGAATTACAGGCGGGGATTGATCAAAAAGGCAGCTAAATAGCAACGCTTGGGCGGCAGCGGCCAGGCTCGCTGCCACCCAGGCAAACATTTCTAAATGTTTCTTCATAAAGCCAAACCGTCATTAAACAGCAACATATCAGGAATTAAATCGTCACGTCTTAGACAGGTGGGCCTCCCCACTTACCCCTTCCCTTGAGGTGTTGTCGTGATGTTGCCGAGTAAAAAAAGTCTGTCTGTTTTGTTGAGCGCCCTGTGCCTGAGCGGCATGGCCCACGCCACCGACGTTACCGGTGCCGGCTCCAGCTTCGTCTACCCGGTGCTGTCCAAGTGGTCGCAGGACTACAGCAAGAACTCCAGCAACCGCATCAACTATCAGTCGATCGGCTCCGGCGGCGGCATCGCCCAGATCAAGGCGGCCACCGTTGACTTCGGCGCCTCTGACGCACCACTGTCGGCTGACGATCTCAAAGCCGGCGGCCTGGGTCAGTTTCCCAGCGTGATCGGCGGCATCGTGCCGGTGATGAACGTCGAAGGCGTGGCCGCAGGCCAGATGAAACTCGACGGCGACACCCTGGCAAAGATCTTCCTCGGTGACATCAAGGCCTGGAACGACCCTGCCATCGCCGCGCTCAACCCTGGCATGAAGCTGCCAAGCGCGAACATCACCGTGGTGCACCGTTCGGACGGCTCCGGCACCTCGTATAACTTCACCAACTACCTGGCCAAAGTCAGTGACAGCTGGAAAACCAGAATTGGTTTCGGCACCACCGTGCCGTGGCCGGTCGGTGTGGGCGGCAAGGGCAACGAAGGGGTTTCCGCCTACGTGAAGCAGATCAAGAACTCGATCGGCTTTGTGGAATACGCCTACGCCCTGCAGAACAAAATGACCTTTGCCTCGCTGAAGAATGCCTCCGGCAAGTTCGTCGAGCCTAACGCCAAGGCGTTCCAGGCCGCCGCCGACACCGCCGACTGGGCCAGTGCGAAAGACTTCAACCTGATCATGACCAACGCCCCCGGTGAAGGCGCATGGCCGATCACGGCCACCACCTGGATCATCATGTACAAGCAGCCCAAGAATGCCGAGCAAAGCCAGGCGGCGTTCAGCTTCTTCAAGTGGTCGCTGGAAAAAGGCCAGGAACAGGCCGCAGCCCTGGACTACGTCGCATTGCCGGGCTCCCTGGTGTCGCGAATCGAAGGTTACTGGAAGTCTGACTTCGCCCACTGATTCGGCCTACGACCGCCTTCCTCGATAACCGAGGAAGGCGCTGAGCACCTCTGATATGAACGACACGGTCCACACCCTGGTTATGACTACTCACGCGAGCGACACCGGGGGCGACCGCCGCGCCGCCCGCGATCAACGCCACGACCTGTGGTTCAAACGCTCGATGTTCGGCGCCGCCATGCTGGTACTGGCGCTGCTGGGCGCTATTGCCGCCTCGACCCTGTGGGGCGGCGGGCTGGCGTTCAAGACCTTTGGTTTCGGTTTCATCACCAGCACCGAGTGGGATGCGGTCAATAACCACTTTGGTGCCGTGGTGCCAATTTACGGCACCTTGGTCACCTCCTTTCTGGCCTTACTGATTGCCGTCCCGGTGAGTTTCGGTATTGCGATTTTTCTGACTGAAGTCGCGCCGCCCTGGCTGAAAATGCCGGTGGCCTCGGCGATTGAGCTGCTGGCCGGTATCCCGTCGATCATCTATGGCATGTGGGGTTTGTTTGTGTTCGGGCCTTTCATGGCCGAACACCTGTCGCCGTTGATCAATGATTACCTGGGCGCCCTGCCCTTTGTGGGCTCGCTGTTCCAGGGACCGCCGCTGGGGATCGGCATGCTCACCGCCGGCATTGTGCTGGCGGTGATGATCATGCCGTTTATCACCTCGGTGATGCATGAGGTGTTTCGCAGCGTGCCCACACAGCTGAAAGAATCCGCCTACGCCTTGGGCAGCACGACGTGGGAAGTGGTGTGGGACATTGTTCTGCCTTACACCCGCTCGGCGGTGGTCGGCGGCATTTTTCTCGGCCTGGGCCGCGCCCTCGGCGAGACCATGGCGGTGACCTTCGTATTGGGTAACGCGCAACAGTTTTCCGCCTCGTTGCTGATGCCCAGCAGTTCCATCGCCTCGGTCATCGCCAACGAGTTCAGCGAGGCCTACACCGACCTGCATCGCTCTGCGCTGATCGCCTTGGGCTTCCTGCTGTTTATCGTGACCTTCGTCGTGCTCGCGCTGGCGCGGCTGCTGCTGATGCGCCTGTCGCGCAAGGAAGGGCTATGAGTGCCAACGAACGTCTGTACCGCAAACGCGCCATTAAAAATGGCGTGGCCATGTTCCTCAGTTGCGGCGCCACCGCCTTTGGTTTGCTGTGGCTGACGTGGATTCTGCTGACCACCATCATCAACGGCTTCCAGGCCCTGAACCTGCGTCTGTTTACCCAGATGACCCCACCGCCCGGCACCGAAGGCGGCCTGGCCAATGCGTTTTATGGCAGCGCGTTGATGTCGGGTATCGCGTTGGTGATCGGCACACCCATCGGGCTGATGGCCGGTATTTGGCTGGCAGAATTCGCACGCCACTCGCGCCTGGGGACTACGGTGCGTTTCATCAATGACATCCTGCTGTCCGCGCCGTCGATTGTGCTGGGTTTGTTTATCTACACCGGGGTCATCCTGCCGCTGAACCTGCTGACCAATCATCAGGTCGGCTTCTCTGCCATCGCCGGTGCGCTGGCGCTGGCGCTGCTGGTGATTCCGGTGGTGGTGCGCACCACCGATGAAATGCTCCAGTTGCAACCGTCCACCATGCGCGAGGCGGCTCTGGCGCTTGGCGTGCCGCAGTGGAAGCTGACGCTGCAAATCGTGCTGCGGGCGGCCAAGGCCGGCGTGGTCACCGGCATCCTGCTCGCCCTGGCGCGCATTACCGGGGAAACCGCGCCGCTGCTGTTCACCGCCTTCGGCAATCAGTTCTGGAGCAGCAACCTGCTCAAGCCTATTGCCAGCGTGCCCGTGGTCATTTTCCAGTACGCCATGAGCCCGTTCGACGACTGGCATGCACTCGCCTGGGCCGGTGCACTGGTCCTGACGTTGTTCGTGCTGGTACTCAGCCTGGCATCCCGCCTGATTCTTTTACGCAATAGGTCTCACTGATGGACGCCACCGGCATTGCTCCCGACAAAACCAAAATCCAGGTGCGTGGGTTGGAGTTCTTCTACAACAACCAACGCTCGCTCAAATCCATCAACATGGATATTTCGGAAAAGCGCATCACCGCCATCATCGGCCCCTCCGGCTGCGGCAAGTCCACCATGCTGCGGGTGTTCAACCGTATCTACTCGATGTACCCCAAGCAGGAAGCGCGTGGCGAAGTGTTGCTCAACGGCGAAAACATCCTCGCCCCCGGCTACTCGATGAACCGCCTGCGCAGCCACGTCGGCATGGTGTTCCAGAAGCCGGTGCCGTTCCCGATGTCAATCTACGACAACATCGCCTACGCGGTGCGCCACCACGAAAAACTCTCGCGCCGCGAAATGAACGACCGCGTCGAACAAGCCCTGCGCGGCGGTGCGCTGTGGGATGAGGTCAAAGACAAACTCAACCAAAGCGCCCAGAGCCTCTCCGGCGGCCAGCAACAACGGCTGTGCATCGCCCGCACCATCGCGCTGCGCCCGCAGGTTCTGCTGCTGGACGAACCGACTTCCGCCCTCGACCCGATTTCCACCGGGCGTATCGAACAGTTGATTACGGAATTGAAGGCGCAGTACACGGTGATCATTGTGACCCACAACATGCAGCAGGCCGCGCGGGTGTCGGACAGCACCGCGTTTATGTTCATGGGGGAATTGATTGAGCATGGCAAGACCGATCAGATCTTTACCACGCCGAAGATGAAGCAGACGGAGGACTATATTACCGGGCGGTTTGGCTAAGGTCGGGCAAGGAGCCGTCTCTTGGAGGCGGTTTTTTACCAGCGCCAAATTGCAGGCAAAAAAAACCCGGAAATCCTCACTTGCGTGGGCCTTCCGGATTTTCGACGCCATTCTACTTCCTAGTAGGAAGCTTGTCTTTCAACTTAGCCTTGGGCACTTGGGCCTTGGCATCTTGGGTAGCCTTGAATGTCTCCCATACTTCTTTTTTCCACAGCATTGCAGACACGATATTCTCCTGAGAAAGCATGATCGTGCTCTCGCCGGCACTCGCGTAATCCGTGGTCATTTCGACCTGCATCGTATCCTTGTCACGATACCCGCTCAGAAAAGGGATCAGAATAAAATGCTGATCAACGCCTTGAGCCTCTGTCGCCTTACCTATGCCGATCACATTACCAACGTAGACCTTACGATCATCCATGGTAAACAGATATTTCGTTTTCGGATGGCGTATTGATGTCATGAGCAAATCAAGACACGGATTTCCCGCTACAAAGATCGATAGCAATTGCGTATCCAGCTCTGCACGTGTTTGAAGGTTGTACTGCCGTTTTAAACGCCACACCGCAAAGCTTGTCCAAAGCTTTGGCACGATCAGACACAGCACGACTGCCTGAGCCAGGAAAGCACCGATATCGGCATTGCTTTGGGTAGATAGCTCATGATCAGTCAACCACTTTTCGATTATGGGGAAATAATCAAAACTCACCTGAATCCAGCCATTACAGGAAGGAACCGTAAATGTGATGTAGCTGAAAAGGCTCAGAAAAACACTGAACACGATGGCAATTAGAAAACTTAGAACGCCCTCTCGAGCGACGAGTAGATAAAGAAGCTGACCTTCGTATTTATGAAAACTGAGTGCAATGCGGGGATGGTTGAGACAGATCCAGTAACCGCTAACCAAGAACGGTAGAAGAAGGAGAATTCCCATTCAGGCACTCAAAAGACGGCGCGCTTCTTCGCGCTCCTTGATGAACTCGGCAGTAACAACCTCTGAAGGTTCGATGGAAATACGGCCTTCAACGACGCTCAAACTTTTGAGATTTCGAATCGAATCAGAGATCTCACGGTCTTTCTGACTCATGTACTCACCAGGTTTGCCAAAAAACAAATTCAGCAATTTCATGATCTTAACCTCTAACTATTGTTCCAAAAACACCGACTGAAACAGATGGTTTACGTATAGCACGGTTGCAGGAAAATTTCGACCGCACGACCCCTTCCAGCGTCATGGCTACCCACCCTGCCGAAATCTTCAAATATCAACATTTAACAGCCAAAGAGCTGTGCTGTGAAGAGTCGAGCGTTTCAGCGAAATTATCGCTATCAAAAGGGAATGACAGCTACTCAGTCAAGCACTGAAAGGTAACAACCTATCTAACCCTAAACCTAAACCTTTCAAAACGATCACTCGCCCTAGGGGCTAGGTGCCTATTGAGATAGGCAGGTCCCGAAAAACCGATACAGACTTTTGTATCAGGCAAAAAAAAACCCGGAAATCCTCACTTGCGTGGGCCTTCCGGATTTTCTAAACCGCCAAAAATGGTGGGTCGTGTGGGATTCGAACCTACGACCAATTGGTTAAAAGCCAACTGCTCTACCAACTGAGCTAACGACCCGCTGTGTGGTGGCGCGTATAATACTGATTTCTAAGGATTATTCAACACCTTATTTTAAATAAATCAGAAATAACGCGTTGGGTCCGCAATTGCGGCGTTTTTGAAGCCTTCTGCTCGCAGTCTGCAAGCGTCACATTTCCCACAGGCACGACCGGAATCGTCTGCCTGGTAGCAGGAAACTGTCTGCGCGTAATCGACGCCTAGTCCTACGCCTGCCTTCACGATGTCTGCCTTGCTCATGTTCTGCAGCGGCGCCTGAATGCGCAATCCCTGCCCTTCCACACCGGCCTTGGTCGCCAGGTTGGCCATGCGTTCGAATGCCTCGACGTACTCCGGGCGGCAGTCCGGGTAGCCGTTGTAGTCGAGGGCATTGACGCCAATAAAGATATCGCGGGCCTTCAATACTTCGGCCCAGCCAAGCGCCAACGACAGGAACACGGTGTTACGTGCCGGCACGTAGGTCAGCGGAATGCCTTCACTGGGCGCCTCAGGCACATCGATGCTGCTGTCCGTCAGGGCCGAGCCGCCGATGCCATTGAGGTTGAGGCCAATCACCTTGTGCTCGACCACGCCCAGGTCACGGGCAACACGCTCGGCGGCGTGCAGCTCGGCGCGGTGGCGTTGGCCGTAGTCGAAACTCAGGGTGTAGCAGTTGTAGCCTTGGGCACGGACCATGGCCACCAATGTGGCGGAATCAAGACCGCCAGAGAGCAGGATGACCGCGCGCTTTTGCTCGGTCATGTCAGCGCCCCGGCTCGTCGTTCCACAGGTATTTGTGCAACTGCAATTGCAGACGCACCGGCAGGTTGTCCGCCACGACCCAATCGGCCAGGTCGCGGGCGTTCAAGTCATGATGGCTCGGCGAGAACAACACCTCACCGGCACGGCGGTCGAGGTTGTACTGGATCAGCTTGGAGGCCGCCCAGTCATAGTCATCCCGCGAACAAATCACGAACTTGACCTGATCGTTGGCCGTCAGCAAATCCATGTTGTCGTAAAGGTTGCGGTGCGCTTCCTTGGAACCCGGGGTCTTGAGGTCGACCACCCGGCTCACTCGCGCGTCGACGGCGGAGATGTCGAGGGCGCCGCTGGTTTCCAGTGAAACCTCGTAACCGGCGTCACACAGCCGCTTGAGCAACGGGATGGCATTCGGCTGGGCCAGGGGCTCACCACCGGTCACACAGACGTAGCGCGGCTTGAAGCCGGCAACCTGCTCGATGATGTCGTCGAGGGTGCGCACAGTGCCGCCGCTGAAGGCGTAGGCGCTGTCACAGTATTGGCAACGCAACGGGCAGCCGGTCAACCGTACAAATACGGTAGGCAGGCCAGCGGTACGCGTTTCACCCTGCAACGAGTAAAAAACTTCGGTAATACGTAATGTGTCTTGCATAGTCGCCACGGGCGTAACAGCTAAACAGGCTGTCCGCCTCCGTCAGGCACTTCAAGGAACCCCGCCAACGCGCAGGCCCCAAAAAGCGTGTTTCATAAAAGGGCGTGGATTCTAACGAAAAAACCCGCGCCAGGCGCGGGTTTCTTCTAAACGGGTTGCATCGCTTACAAGCGCTGCAGATCCCGCTGGGCCAACTGGGCTGCGGAGGTACCCGGATATTGGGCAACCACCTGTTGCAGAATGCCTTTGACCTTGTCGGTGTGACCCAGGCGGCGTTCTACATCAGCCAGTTTATACAGCGAGTCAGGCACCTTGGCATGCTTTGGGTACAGCTGGCTGACCTTGGCAAATGCCTGGCCTGCCGCTTGCAAATCACCCTTTGCCAGGTTCACCTCACCCAGCCAGTACTGGGCATTGCCCGCGTATTGGCTGTTAGGGTATTTGCGCAGGAATGCGGTAAAGGCCTGGCTGGCCTTATCGAAGTCCTTGGCTTTGATCAGGTCAAAAGCTGCGTCGTAATACAGCTTTTCCTTGGCCGGATCACCCGGTTCGCTGCTGGCGGCAGGCGCTTGGCTAGCCGCCGCGCCTGCTGCTGCACCACCGGCGGCGGCGCTTGGCGCGCCACCGGCAGAAGAATTATCAGGAGTTGCGGCAGGTGTAACGCCGGCTCCAATACGTCGATCAAGATCCTGGTAACGCTCCAGGCCTTCTTGCTTCAGCTGGTTCACTTGGTTCTGCAAGATCTCAATGGTGCCTTGTTGCTGCGACAATTGATCCTGCATGCGTTGCAACTGGTTGAACAGTTCGCCCTGTGCCGAGGGAGCGGCAGTTGCCGGTCCCCCAGCATAGGCGCCGTTCGTGCCATAACCCGCTGGCGGATAACTGCTCCCGCTATTGTTATAGCCAGAGTTGCTATCTTCCACAGGAACCGCAGCCCACACCGCAAGCGGTGCGAGGCTGAGAGCCAATACAGTTAGAGCACGACGGCACGTTCGCATGACGAATTACTTACGCAGTTCGACGCGACGGTTTTGAGCCCACGACTGTTCGTCGTTGCCAGTTGCAACTGGACGCTCTTTACCGTAGGAAACCAGTTCCAGTTGGCCTGGAGCAACACCTTGCAGTACCAGGTAGCGTTGAACGGCTTTCGCACGACGCTCGCCCAGTGCCATGTTGTACTCACGAGTACCACGGGCGTCAGTGTTACCTTCCAGAACAACGCGAGCGCCGTTAGCTTTCAGGTCCTTCGCGTGAACGTCCAGAGCGCGCATGGCTTCTGGCTTCAGGTCAGAACTGTCGTATTCGAAGTAGAAAGTGGTGATAGCGCGCAGAGCAGCTTCTTCGCTCAGGGAGCCGTCAACTGCACCAGTGTTAGCGCCGTAACCAGCGTTTGGATCAACAGCTGCGCCTTCACCGGCATTGTCGCCGCCTTTAGACGAGCAACCAACGGCTACGGACAGAGCCAGAGCCAGAGCAGCAAACTTACCAAACTTCAGCATTTCCATCGTGAAACTCCTAATGAACCCCAGTGTGTTAAGCAATTCTTTTTGTAGCGCCGCGTCAGTTCAGGTAAGGGGACCAGGACGGTTCTCTGACTTCGCCTTGTGCGGTAGGAAGCGGGAGCCTTACGCGTCCATTAATGGACACGAGCATCAAGACTCCCCGGCCCTGCTGGCGGGTGGCGTAGATTACCATGGTGCCGTTGGGCGCAACAGTGGCTGACTCATCAAGGTTGGTATCTGTGAGGATTTTTACCGTTCCACGCTGCAAATCCTGGGCCGCAACCCGGAAATTAGTGAAACCATCCTGACGGTGAATCATCACCAACGTCTTTTCATCGGCCGAAAGCTTAGGATTGGCATTGTAGTTACCAATAAAGGTCACGCGTTCTGCGCCACCGCCACCCACGCTCGTTTTGTAGATTTGAGGCTTGCCGCCGCGATCGGAGGTGAAGTAGATGGTCGAACCATCCTTGCCCCAAAACGGTTCGGTATTGATGCCCGGGCCACTGGTTACACGGCTGATCTGGCGCGAAGCCATGTTCATCACGTAAATGTCCGGGTTGCCATCTTTGGACAGCACGAAGGCCAGGCGCGAACCATCCGGCGACCACGCAGGGGCACCGTTGAGGCCTTCAAAGTTGGTGATCTGCTCACGACGACCGGTGTCGATGTGCTGCACGAAAATGCGCGGGCGGCGCTGTTCGAACGACACATAGGCAATACGCTTGCCGTCCGGCGCAAAACGCGGCGACAGGATTGGCTCACGGGACTGCAGCAAGGTCACGGCGCGGGCGCCGTCGTAGTCCGAGCGCTGCAGGGTGTAACGCGTGTTGTCTACGGAGAAACGCTCAGCCGTTACATAAAGCAGACGTGTCGAGAACGCCCCCTTGATACCGGTGAGTTTTTCAAACGACTGGTCCGAGATGTAGTGCGCCATGTCCCGCAGTTGTTCGGCGGTGCCCGATACGCTGCCGGTCAGGACCTGCTGCTCGGTGGCCACGTTGAACAACGTGTACTGGATTTGCAGGCGACCGCCGGCCGGCGTAATGCTGCCGACCATCAGGTACTGGGCGCCTACGGCTTTCCAGTCACGGAAGATGACTTCGCTGGCCTGAGTCGGCTGGCTGATCATGTTGCCTTTTGGAATCGGCGCGTAGTAGCCGGAGTTGCGCAGGTCGTCGCTGACGATCTGGGCCATGTCGTCCGGCAGCACGCTGCCGCCCTGCCAGCCAAACGGTACTACCGCGATCGGGGTGGCCCGGTCGCTACCGCTGGTGACCAGGATGTTCTTTTCATCCGCCGCCGCTATCCCTGCCATACAGCAAATAACGACAAGCATTCCTCGAAGAAGGTTTCTCACAAGGCTAGATCCTCAGGTGTGAATGTCATCTTGAATGAACGATAGGGAGCGAAGTCGCTTGGTTTCATTCCCTGCATCTCGGTCAACCGGCCAATGTTCTTGACCGCTGCAACCGCCGAACTGTCGAACGAACCGTCACCACTGGACTTGGCCACGCTGACCGAAGTCACCGTACCGTCCGGCAACATGCCGATCTGCAGCACTACTGTCATGCCTTTACGTGCCGAAGGTGGACGTGTCCAACCTTCCGCTGCCCGTGCCCGAATCAGGTCGTCGAAACTGCCCGCGACTTCATCGCCACGTTCATCGGCCAAGGCTTGCTGACGCTGCGGCGTGTCGGAGAGCAAATCTGCCAAGGCCTGGGCCTTTTTCTCTTCGGCGGATTTACGCGCTGCTTCCTGGGCCTTTTTCTTGCTGGCGTCGGCGGCAGCTTTCTTCTTCGCGTCGTCGGCGACTTTCTTCTTCGCCTCGTCTGCTTCAGCTTTTTTCTTGGCGTCTTCGGCGGCTTTCTTCTTCGCGTCTTCGACTATCTTCTTCTTGGCCTCTTCAGCGGCCTTTTTCTTGGCCTCTTCTTCGGCAGCTTTTTTGGCTTCTTCTTCAGATTTCTTCTTGGCTATATCAGCCAATTGTTTCTCTTCAGCCTTTTTAGCTTCGGCAGCTTTGTCGGCTTTCTTGGCTTCATCCGCCTTTTTGGCCTCGTCAGCTTTCTTGGCTTCGTCAGCCTTTTTCGATTCCTCGGCCTTTTGAGCCGCCTCTTCTTTCTTTTGTTCCGCAGCAGCCTTCACCGCTTCCTGCTCGACCTTCTTCTGTTCCATCTGCTCGACTTCGGTCTGGCGCGCAGCCGACTTCTGGGCTTCACCCGCAATCTTCTGATTGGTCTGGGTGGTGGCCTGACTTTTCGATTTCAGCTGATACAGGGTCGCCTGCACGATCGGCTTGGCTGGCGGCAGGTCCGGGGTCATGGCAAAGCTGACGAACAGCATGCCGAACACCAGGACGTGCAGGGCAATTGCCCAGACGCTAGGCCAGAAGTAGCTTTCCGAGGCGGACGGCTCTCGCTGTTGCTGCATCAGGGCGCCTCGGTAATCAAGCCAACGTTACCCACGCCGGCCTTCTGCAGCCCGCCCATGGCGCCCATGACGGAGCCATAGTCGACCACTTTGTCGCCGCGAATGAACACTTGCGTGTGCTTGCCGCCTTCATTGCCGGACCGGATGATCTTGGTCACGGCGTCCGTCATCTGCGGCAAGGTCATGGCCTTGTCCTGCTGTTTCTGGGTGTCGACTTCGCTGCCAAGGTTCCAGTAATAGGTCTTGTCAGCCTTGATCGAAATGGTCAGGACCTGAGTGTTGTTGTCTTGCGGCAAGGCTTCGCTGGAAACCTTGGGCAGATCAACCTTCACGCCCTGATTGAGCATCGGCGCGGTCACCATGAAGATAACCAGCAGCACCAGCATCACGTCGATGTAAGGCACTACGTTCATCTCGGCGACCGGCTTGCGCTTTTTGCGAGCTCGAGCGATTAAAGCCATTGGAAATTACCTGCTTATTCTTCGCTGGTGTGCACTTTACGGTGCAGGATCGCCTGGAATTCATCGGCGAAGGTGTAGTAACGGCTGATCAAGGTTTCGCCACGAGCGGCAAAACGGTTGTAGGCAATTACTGCGGGAATAGCGGCGAACAGGCCGATCGCGGTGGCGATCAAAGCCTCGGCGATACCCGGGGCCACGGTGGCCAGGGTCGCTTGTTGCGCCTGGGCCAGGCCACGGAAGGAGTTCATGATGCCCCACACGGTACCGAACAGGCCGATGTACGGGCTCACGGAACCGACGGTAGCGAGGAACGGCAAGCTTTGCTCAAGCTTCTCTTCTTCACGGGAGATGGCAACGCGCATGGCGCGGGCCACGCCTTCCATGACCGCTTCGGGGTCAACACCCGGTTGCTGGCGCAGGCGCGAGAATTCCTTGAAACCGGCGCGGAATATCTGCTCTACGCCCGAATCCGGGTCCGGGTTGCTACCGGCCTGGCGGTACAGCTTGGACAGGTCGATACCCGACCAGAAGCGCTCCTCGAAGCTCTCCAGGGCACGTCGACCGGCACGCAGCAGGTTGCTGCGCTGAAAAATCATGACCCAAGAGGTAACCGATGCGGCTACCAGGACCAGCATCACCAGTTGAACCACAACACTGGCATTGCTGACCAGGCTCCACATGGAGGAATGGTCGACGACGGTAGGTTCCACGCTAAATCTCCTGCTTTGATTGTTTACCCGCGCCGCTTACGTGGGCAAAGGCCGCACGTAGAGCTTCGGGAATGGCCCGGGGTTTCAAACTATTGGTGCGCACACAAGCCACCAGGAACTGCCCCTCACAGAGCAGCGTTGCATCCGTTGCCCGCCTGACCTGCTGTTTAAAGCGCAGGCTGACACGGTTCAATTCGATAACTTCAGCGCTGACCAGCAATTCGTCGTCCAGTCGCGCCGGTGCGTGGTAGCGCGCCTCGCTGGAATGCACGACGAATAACAGGTCCTCCCCTACCAGCTGGGATTGGGCAAAGCCCAGCTCCCGTAGCCGCTCGGTTCGAGCCCGCTCCATGAACTTGAGGTAGTTGACGTAATAAACGATGCCGCCGGCATCGGTGTCCTCGTAATAAACGCGACAGCGATGTGCGAACGACTGATCCCCGTTTTGCGCGCGCATACTCTAGTGCTTACTCCTCAGGTTGCCAATCCGGCTGGGCAACTGTTTTTGCATTCTATTCAGCATTTCTAACGACTGAATGACGACACCAGCCACTAGGACAGCACAAACTTCAGATAAATCGTCTGGCGTGGAGTTATTAATCGTCCACTGCATCGAGGAATTCGTCTACTACAGGCATCTCGCCCAATCGTGACGGAATGTTTAACCCGAAATGCAAATAAGCGTGGCGCGTGACCACGCGGCCCCTCGGCGTACGCATGATGTAACCCTGTTGGATCAGGTACGGCTCCAGCACATCCTCAATGGTATGGCGCTCCTCACTGATGGCCGCTGCCAGGCTATCCACACCGACCGGGCCACCATCGAACTTCTCGATCATGGTCAAGAGTAGACGTCGATCCTGATGATCGAAGCCGTGCTCGTCCACATCCAGCAGGTTCAAGGCCAAATCCGCCACGGCCTTGGTGATATGCCCCTTGGCTCGCACCTCGGCAAAATCGCGCACACGACGCAGCAGGCGGTTGGCGATACGCGGCGTGCCACGGGCGCGGCGGGCGATTTCGAACGCGCCTTCCGGGTCCAGCGGCAACCCCAGAATGCCCGCCGAACGGCTGACAATCGTCGCAAGATCCGCAGTACTGTAGAACTCTAGACGTTGAACAATGCCGAAACGGTCTCGCAACGGGTTGGTCAGCATCCCGGCGCGCGTGGTGGCGCCGACCAGCGTGAACGGCGGCAGGTCGAGCTTGATCGAGCGGGCTGCCGGGCCTTCACCGATCATGATGTCGAGCTGGAAGTCTTCCATGGCCGGGTACAGCACTTCCTCGACGATCGGCGACAGCCGGTGAATCTCGTCGATAAACAGCACGTCGTGGGGCTCAAGGTTGGTCAGCAGCGCGGCCAGGTCGCCCGGACGCTCCAGCACCGGGCCGGAGGTGGACTTGATCGACACGCCCATCTCCTGGGCGATGATCATGGCCAGGGTGGTCTTGCCCAGACCCGGCGGGCCGAAGATCAACGTGTGATCGAGGGACTCGTTGCGCCCACGCGCAGCCTGGATAAACAGCTCCATCTGCTCGCGCACGGTCGGCTGGCCGATATAGTCGGCAAGGCTGACGGGGCGGATGGCGCGGTCCTGGACTTCTTCACGGTCGCGCGGGCCGGTGGCCGCGATCAGACGATCAGCTTCAATCACTTAAATCATTCCCTTCAGGGCTCGGCGGATCATGTCTTCGCTGCTCAGGTTCTTGTCCTTGATGGCCGATACGGCTTTGCTCGCCTCCTGGGGCTTGTAGCCCAGGGAGATCAGCGCGCTCACCGCATCGCTTTCGGCACTGGCGACCTGGCCGGCCGGCATGTCCGGCTGGTTCGGTACCAGGGCAAACATGTTCGGCACCACTTCCCAGGCCTTGAAACGGTCCTTGAGCTCGACCAGCAGGCGCTCGGCGGTTTTCTTGCCGACACCGGGCACCTTGGTCAACGCTGATGTGTCCTGGGCCGAAACTGCGCGTACCAGTTCGTCCACTTCCAGGCTCGACATCAACGCCAGCGCCAACTTGGGCCCCACGCCATTGAGGCGAATCAGCTCACGAAAGAAGTCGCGGTCGCGCTTGCCGATGAAACCATAGAGCAATTGCGCGTCTTCGCGCACCACCAAATGCGTGTGCAATGTTATCGGCTCGCCAATCGACGGCAGGCGATACAGGGTGGTCATGGGCACTTCCAGCTCATACCCCAACCCATTTACATCCAGAATCAGGTGCGGCGGCTGTTTCTCAGCCAGGGTGCCGCGCAAGCGTCCAATCACGGTTCAGATCCTTAAAGCTTGGGGTCAGAACACGGCCTGACCGGAAATTACGATTGCGCTGATGCTATCAGAGACGCAGCCGCCCGCCACGACTGCGTGCGGTGCCCAAGCCATGCGGCAAGAGGCTGGAACGCGTGTGCGCATGGCAAATGGCGATGGCCAGGGCGTCGGAGGCGTCGATTTGCGGCTTTGAGGTGAGCTTGAGCATGTGCATGACCATCATCTGCACCTGCTCTTTATTCGCCGCGCCGGTGCCGACCACGGCCTGTTTTACTTGGGTCGCGGTGTATTCGGCGATTTCCATGCCCTCCTCCGCACCGGCCACAATAGCAGCGCCACGGGCCTGGCCGAGCTTTAAGGCAGAATCGGCGTTTTTGGCCATAAAGACCTTTTCGATGCCCATGGTGACCGGCCCGTAGGTCTGGATCACTTCACGCACGCCGCGATACACAATCTGCAGGCGCTCGGCCAACTCGCCCGCGCCGGTACGGATGCAGCCCGAAGCGACATAGACGCAGCCACGCGGGGTGTGTTGCACCACGCCAAAACCGGTGATGCGCGAACCGGGGTCGATACCAAGGATTAAAGTCATAACGCCTGCGGGTTGGGTAAACACGATTCTTGCGGCCAACAACAATCAAATGTGGGAGCTGGCTTGCCTGCGATGCAGACACCTCGGTACTTCTGTTAAACCGAGGTGATGCTATCGCAGGCAAGCCAGCTCCCACAGGAGATTTTCATGGTGCTCAGGTGAGTTGTTCGGCTACGGATTCCGGGATGTCGGCGTTCGAGTAGACGTTCTGCACATCATCCAGGTCTTCGAGCATATCCAGCATCTTCAGCACTTTCTGCGCGCCGTCCAGGTCCAGCTCGGCGCTGGTGGTCGGCAGCATCACGATTTCTGCGTCGGTGCCTTTGAAACCAGCCGCTTCCAGGGCGTTACGCACGGCGTAGAAGCCTGCGAACGAGGTGAACACATCGATGGAGCCGTCTTCGTTGGTCACCACATCGTCGGCGTCTGCCTCCATGGCCGCTTCCATCAAGGCGTCTTCATCGGTGCCGGGGGCGAACGTGATCTGCCCCTTGCGCTCGAACAGGTAAGCCACCGAGCCGTCGGTGCCCAGGTTGCCACCGCATTTGCTGAAGGCATGGCGCACGGCGGCTGCGGTGCGGTTGCGGTTGTCGGTCATGCACTCGACCATCACCGCCACGCCGCCTGGGCCGTAACCTTCGTAGCTCAGCTCGACCATATCGTCGGTATCGGCAGCGCCGGCACCACGGGCCACGGCGCGATCAATGATGTCGCGGCTCATGTTGGCGCCCAAGGCCTTGTCCAGCGCCAGGCGCAGACGCGGGTTGGAACCTGGGTCACCACCGCCTTGGCGGGCGGCGACGGTCAGTTCGCGAATCCACTTGGTGAAGATCTTGCCTTTCTTGGCATCCTGACGCTCTTTGCGGTGCTTGATGTTCGCCCACTTGGAATGGCCAGCCATAACACAACTCCGAAAATTCTCTAAAAACCTTATCAATCCCGCCCCAGGCAGGAATTCCCTCTTTTAAACGCAAAGGCGCATCCGAAGATGCGCCTTTTTGACTGCGTACAACTTTATAGCGCTTTCACGCCGCAGCCTTACTCAGCCTTCGGCGTCTCGCGCAGACGGATGTGCAGTTCGCGCAACGCCTTGGCATCCACCACGCCCGGTGCCTGGGTCATGACATCCGCAGCACTTTGGGTTTTCGGGAAGGCGATCACTTCACGGATCGACTGGGCGCCGGTCATCAGCATCACCAGACGGTCCAGGCCGAACGCCAAGCCACCGTGCGGCGGCGCGCCGTACTTCAGGGCGTCGAGCAGGAAGCCGAACTTCTCTTCCTGTTCCGCTTCGTTGATGCCCAACAGGCGGAACACCGCTTGCTGCATCTCTTTGCGGTGGATGCGGATCGAACCGCCACCCAGCTCGGTGCCGTTGAGCACCATGTCGTAGGCACGCGACAGCGCGCCCGCCGGGTTGGCTTCCAACTCTTCAGGCGAGCACTTCGGCGCGGTGAACGGGTGGTGCAAGGCGCTGAAGCTGCCGTCGTCGTTCTCTTCGAACATCGGGAAGTCGACGACCCACATCGGCGCCCACTTGCAGGTCAGCAGGTCCAGGTCGTGACCGAGCTTGATGCGCAGCGCGCCCAGGGCTTCGCTGACGATCTTGGCCTTGTCGGCACCGAAGAACACGATGTCGCCATCGACTGCGCCGACGCGGTCGAGGATCGCATTCAGGTTGTCCAGCGGGATGTTTTTCACAATCGGCGATTGCAGGCCGTCAACGCCATTGGCGCGCTCGTTGACCTTGATGTACGCCAGGCCCTTGGCACCGTAGATGCCGACGAACTTGGTGTAATCGTCGATCTGCTTGCGCGGCATGCTCGCGCCGCCAGGCACGCGCAGGGCGGCGATGCGGCACTTCGGGTCGTTGGCCGGGCCGCTGAACACCTTGAAGTCGACTTCCTTGAGCTGGTCGGCCACGTCCACCAGTTCCAGCGGGATACGCAGGTCTGGCTTGTCGGAACCGTAGCGGCGCATGGCTTCTTCGAAGGTCATGTGCGGGAATTCGCCAAATTCCAGGTCCAGCACTTCCTTGAACAGGTTGCGGATCATTTGCTCGGTCAGGCCCATGATCTCTTTTTCATCGAGGAAGCTGGTCTCGATGTCGATCTGGGTGAATTCCGGCTGGCGGTCAGCGCGCAGGTCTTCGTCGCGGAAGCACTTGGCGATCTGGTAATAGCGGTCGAAGCCGGCGACCATCAGCAGTTGCTTGAACAGCTGCGGCGATTGCGGCAATGCGAAGAAGGAACCGGCGTGGGTACGGCTCGGCACCAGGTAGTCACGCGCACCTTCCGGGGTGGCCCGGGTCAGGATCGGCGTTTCGACGTCGAGGAAGCCGTTTTCGTCGAGGAAGCGGCGAATGCTGGTGGTCATGCGCGAACGCAGGCGCAGCTTCTCGGCCATTTCCGGACGACGCAGGTCCAGGAAGCGGTAGCGCAGGCGGGTTTCTTCGCCCACGTCGGAGTATTCGTTGAGTGGGAACGGCGGGGTTTCCGACTCGTTCAGCACTTCCAGCTCATAGCCCAGCACTTCGATGGCGCCGGAGGCCATGTTGGCGTTTACAGCACCGGCCGGGCGCAGGCGCACCTTGCCGGTGATTTTAACGACGTATTCGCTGCGCACGCGGTCGGCGGCGGCGAAGCTCTCGGCGCGGTCCGGGTCGAACACCACTTGGGCCAGACCATCACGATCACGGATATCGAGGAAGATCACCCCGCCGTGGTCGCGGCGACGGTGAACCCATCCGCAAAGGGTGATTTCCTGACCATCCAGGGTCTCGTTCAGTTGGCCGCAATAGTGGCTGCGCATCATGGTAGTGGTTTCACTTCTCGTAATTCGAAATTCGGTGGAGGCTCGCCTTGTCACCGTACAGTTAAGCAGGGGACGGATAATGCAGGAGCCTGCGCGTAGAGTTCAACTCAGTCTGCTTTGTCGCCGCCCGCCAGATTCTTCTTGGCGCCGGTCTTGAAGTCGGTCTCATACCAGCCGCCGCCGCTCAGGCGGAAGCCCGGCATGGACAACATCTTCTTCAGCTCAGGTGCCTGGCAGGCAGGGCAATCGACCAGCGGCGCAGCGCTGATCTTCTGAATGGCTTCCAACTGATGACCACAGGAAGCACATTGATAATCGTACATGGGCATGGAGATGTCTCGGCGATCAGATCGTAACTGCGCCACGCCCACCCTGTGGATAAGCCAGGGGCGCGCAGCAAAGCGCGGGATTATATCTGGTAAATCGACACAGCGCAGCCGGCTTTCTGCCCGAAGCCTGGCCCGCCTTGACGGTGGGCCCGCTTCGCAACCGGCGGATTAATCCAGGCCCGTGGCGCTGACACGATCTTTTAATACATGGACCACGCACACCACCCGTACCAACCCGCTGAAGTTCTTCACTCCCCCGTAACGCAAATGCACTTCCCGATCGACGTACGACAGCAACGCGCTGACTGAACAGGCATTGATCCTGGCTATCTCCGTGAGGATATTCCAATAGATCTGCTCAAGACGCAGGCAGGTGGAAAACCCATTGAGCCTGACCGACCGGGACAATGGCTTGGCCAGTCCCATGTCGAACCCTTTGGCAAAGGGGTCGACCTTTATCCTGTGAAAACCGGCGGTTTCCATCACTCCATTACCCACTCCGCGTGACATACACCTGACACTCCATTGCCAAACAGCAGCCCATGGGTTTCTCCCATTGGGCAGTGGGCCTATAAAACAGCAGGGCGAGAGGGGCAGCCAGAAGACGCGGATTGGAAAGTTGTAGGACAACGCCAGGAAATGCGGAGAAACAAGCGAGCGGCGCCAGGAAGGCGCCGCTCAGGGGGGCTTTTACTGGTTTTCAAGCAAGGAACGCAGCATCCACGCAGTTTTCTCGTGAACCTGCATGCGCTGGGTCAACAGGTCGGCGGTCGGCTCGTCGCTGACCTTGTCGAGCAATGGGAAAATACCGCGCGCGGTGCGGGTGACGGCTTCCTGGCCGGCCACCAGTTGCTTGATCATCTCTTCGGCGCTGGGCACGCCCTCTTCTTCCTTGATCGAAGACAGCCGGGCATAGATCGAATAGGCGCCCGGCGCCGGGAAGCCCAGGGCACGGATACGCTCGGCAATGGAGTCCACCGCCAGTGCGAGTTCGTTGTACTGCTCCTCGAACATCAAGTGCAGCGTACGAAACATGGGGCCCGTGACGTTCCAGTGGAAGTTGTGGGTTTTCAAATACAGTACATAGGTATCGGACAGCAGCCGTGAAAGCCCATCGACGATGGATTTACGGTCTTCTTCACTGATACCAATATCGATTGCCATGTTTTTCCCCTTCAATTGACGAACATTCATTGATCAGGTGCAGGACCACTCTAGCAAGAGTGCCAGCGGTGTGCAGCCCGGCACTGGCCGGGTGAGATGCGGCAAATTGCCCCGCTCGGCCGACAAGCCTGTGCAGAGCGAGAACGCCTCAAAATGTCGCGCAAAACAGCCGCACCCGTCTAGGACAAGTGTTTTACGCAGAAATGCTATTGCCCTTGCAACGCCCCGAAATGCTTGATTTGAGTAGGCACAGCCTTTGCTGTTAAATAGGCGGCGTGTGGTTACCGTTCATTTCTGCGGTACGCCACATAGGCTGATACCCGCGCACGTGCCCAACGCCTCCCATTGTTCAGAAGCGAACCGTGCCAGTCAGCTCTTCCTTGTGATCCGTCTTAACGTGAGTTAATCAAAATGTTGAAAATCGTCCACCTCCTGACGGGCGTTGCAGCGTTGCTGCTGTCCTTTATTCCGAGTCTGCAGCCTGAAAGCCTGCCGTACCTGGAACAACACGACGCCCTGTACCTGGCCTTGTTCGGCCTTCTTAACCTGACGCTCGCACCGGTAATCCCTTACTGGAACAAAGGCACGCGTCATCAACTGCAAAACCTGGTCAGCGCGCTGCTGGTACTGACCGTTGTCGTGCAAACCCTCACCCTCCTGGCACCTATGCCTGAAGTGGGCGGCCACCCGGCCATCCTGCTCAGCCTGGTGATTGCTGTGGTCGCCATCGTTCTTCACCTGGCCATCAGCTTCTACCGTTCGTCGCCTGCCGCGGCGTCGCAAAACTACGACATGACCAACCGGGATACCGGGACCGTCAAGTGGTTCAACACGTCCAAAGGCTTCGGCTTTATTTCCCGCGATTCGGGCGACGATATCTTCGTCCACTTCCGGGCCATCCGTGGCGAAGGCCATCGCGTTCTGGTCGAAGGCCAGCGCGTGGAGTTCTCCGTCATGAACCGCGACAAAGGCCTGCAAGCCGAAGACGTGATTGCGGCCCTGCCGCGTCGCTGATTCCTACCCGCAGCGCATAAAAAAAACCGCGATCCGGCTGAGCTGGATCGCGGTTTTTTTATGGGCGGCCATTAATGCCGCAGCTATCAATAATGTGGCGGCGGAGCTTCTTCTTCGGAGGTCTCGAACTGCCCGCCCATTTCTTCCTGGCGCTTGAGCAGCGCCGTCATCTGCATTTGCAGGCGTTCAACCGCACGCTGCTGGGTGACCAGGATGTCATTGAGGGTCTCGATGGTGTCGTCCTGGAAGGCCAGGCGGCTTTCCAGATCGGTAACGCGGTCTTGCAGGTCCATGATTCAGTCCTGGGTAAAGATGAAGTCGGCAGGTAACAACCCGCGCAATTGGCTGCGAATCGCCGCCACTTGCTCATCGGTATAAGGCCGTGCCGGGTGTTTGCCCCAGACCGGTGCCGGCCAGGCCGCATCGTCACGCTTGCGCACAATCACATGCACGTGCAACTGGCTGACCACATTACCCAGCGCACCGATGTTCATTTTGTCGGCGGCCAGCCCTTCATTGAGCAACTGCGCCAGGGTGGTCGTCTCTTGCCACAACCGGTGTTGATCGGCGACATCCAGTTGAAACACTTCGCTGATACCGTCGATGCGCGGCACCAGGATGAACCACGGGTAGTTGGCGTCGTTGGACAGCAGCAGGCGGCAGAGCGGGAAGTCCCCAATGGCCAGTGTGTCTTGTTGCAGGCGTTGGTCTAAGGCGAACACGCGGCACTCCGTTCGGCAGGTCAATTTCAGGTGCCCAGCATACCTTCGAATGCCCAAGGCTTCACGGCGAATGCGGGAGCGTTGAGGCCACAGGGTGAAAAAAGCACGCACCCTTTCGAGGCAGGCAAATATTTGAGCTACGCTAAATCGGGCCTCAGGGGGATGCACCAAAATGACCCACCCGTGCCTCAAAGGGATCCGCCAATTACCCACTCAAGGGGTGAACCGGTAACGCTTTGCCCTGGTACAGTTTTTTTGTACCTCCCAAAAGGTGTTTCGGCGGGGCGTCAAGCCCAAACCAAACGACGTAAAAAGCCCGTGCTTATGCGGTTTTTACACGGCCGTAACGTTTTTCACGAAAAAATGACATTCGGTTACCGCTTTGTGCACGCTTGTTGCATTCACACCCGTATCGTCGGCAACGGCACCCGTTTGGATACGGGTGTTACGCGATAAGAACAGTAGCGTTCAGGTGCATTTCAAGGATGAGTTCAAACTTCGCAAGGGGTAGGAATACGGCACTTTAGTTGTCAGCCTGGTGACACTCAGGCTGTGAATTTGCGACAGGGAAATAGCAATTTACGACAGCCTCGTAAAGAAGCTGAAAGGATAGATGAGTAAGTATCGTCAATAGGGTCTGCGTGATATAACTTTGCGCCGACACAAAAAAGAAAGAGCCGCCCAGATAAAAATACAGGTGGGACGGCAGTACTCTTCCTAAAACCAAAGGAGCAAATCACGATGCGCGTGATGAAGTGGAGCATGATCGCCCTGGCTGTATCAGCAGGCACCTCGCAGTTCGCAATGGCGTCCGCCCAGGACGACTCCAAGGGCTTTGTTGAAGACAGCACTTTCAGCATCAATACCCGTTTGCTGAACTTCCGTCGGGACTTCCGTAATAACGATACCGGCAAGAGCTACACCAATGAAACCGGCCTGGGCTTCAACGGTCTGTTCCAGTCTGGCTACACCCAAGGCACCATCGGCGTCGGTGTTGACGTGATCGGCCTGCTGGGCGTGAAACTGGACAGCGGCAAGGGTCGCTCGGGCACTGGCCTGTTCCCTACCGGTGCCGACGGTCGCTCGCAAGACGACTACTCCAAAGGCGGCGGCGCGGTTAAATTCCGCATCTCCGACACTGTGCTTAAAGTCGGCGACCAGTACACCACCGCGCCGGTATTCGCTTCCGACGACAGCCGCTTGCTGCCAGAGCTGCCGCAAGGTATCTCGATCACCAGCAACGAGATCAAGGGCCTGAAACTCGAAGGCGGTCACTTCACCTCGAGCGTGGCACAAGCACAGACATACCGTGACAGCCTGGGCCTGACCAAAACCGACTTTATCGGTGGTGTCTATGCCCTGACGCCGGAAGTCAGCGCCAGCCTCTACTACGCGAAGACCGAAGACTACTGGAAGAAAACCTACGCCAACCTGAACTGGACTCACGCGCTGAGCAACGAACAGTCCCTGGCCGTTGACTTCAACATCTACAGCACCAAAAGCGACGGCGCCGGCCTGCAGCGCGCAGAAAAAGACAACACCACCAAACTGGATAACCGTGCGTACAGCTTGCAAGGCGCGTACACCATCCAGGCTCACACGTTTACCCTGGCCTACCAGAAAGTCAGCGGTGACGGTGACTACGGCTACGGCGTAGACGGCGGCGGCACGATTTTCCTGGCCAACTCCATCGCCCGTTCCGACTTCAACGCTGAAGACGAAAAATCCTGGCAAGCTCGCTACGACCTGAACATGGCCACTTTCGGCGTGCCAGGCCTGAGCTTCATGACTCGTTATGTCAGCGGTAGCGGCGCCAACACTGGCACCACTTCGAACGGCAAAGAGTGGGAACGCGACATCGAAGCCAAGTACGTGGTTCAGAGCGGCCCGGCAAAAGACCTGAGCCTGCGCGTTCGTCAAGCGACCTATCGTTCGTCTGATGGCGTGTACTACGGTTCGGCGTCGATCGACGAACTGCGTCTGATCGCGCAATACCCGCTGAACATCTTGTAATTAGCTGTTTAATTACAACGATGACTTAAGGCGTAAGCCTTAACTAAAAAGCCGCTCCCCTGTTTTGCAAGGGAGCGGCTTTTTTATTTCAGATTTATTACACAAGAAAAAATAACTAGCAAGCTAAGTAACTATACTGGCCTTACGCATCGAACTTGACCTATCGGCCAAGTTCGACAACCTGCCGCTTAGTTATTTGGCAAGCGGTTCTTGCATCACGCGAATAACTCGCTGTGGAAACGGAATATCAATACCCGCCCCTTTCAAACGATCGCGCGCCAGTTCATTGAGCATAAACACTACATCCCAATAATCCGGGGTATTGGTCCAGCAACGCAGGGAAACAGTGATCGAACTGTCACCCAGGGTCGACACCACGGCCGCAGGCGCCGGGTCAGCCAGTACGCGTGGGTCTTTGGCCAGCTCCAGCAGCACTTCACGGGCTTTCTGCAGGTCGGCCTCGTAGTCGACACCCACATCAAACACCACTTTGCGGGTCGGCTGACGGTTGGTGTTGGTGATGATGCCGTTGGACAGGATGCCGTTGGGCACGATCACAGTCTTGTTGTCGCCCGTACGCAGCACGGTGTGGAAGATCTGGATGCTGTCGACAGTCCCGGACGTGCCCTGCGCTTCAATCCAGTCACCAATGCGGAAGGGGCGGAACAGCAGAATCAGCACGCCACCGGCGAAGTTCGCCAGGCTGCCCTGCAACGCCAAACCGATGGCCAGGGTAGCGGCACCGATCGCGGCGACAAACGAGGTGGTGGCCACGCCGATCATCGAGGCCACGCTGACAACCAGCATGACTTTCAGCGCAATGTTCGCAAGGCTGGTGATGAAATGCTGCAACGCCAGGTCTGCGTTACGGATGGCCAGCAAGCGCCCCACGCGGTGGGTCAATACGTTGATCAGCCACCAGCCGATGGCCAGGGTGATTACCGCCAGCAACACGCGGCTGCCGTATTCCATGATCATGGGGATCCAGGACTGCGAGGTCTTGATCAGGTGATCCATTTCAGCGTTTAAATCCATCTATCTTCTCCTGTTGCGCGGATGTGCGGCTTAATTGACTGCCTTAAAACGCAAATGAGCCCCGAAGGGCTCAAGTGTAGGCACTGTTTCCGGGGCGTGGGACGTTAAAAACGCTCACAGGTTCCCCAATGTGCCATCAGTCGCGGAAGTTATTGAACTGCAGCGGCATGTCGAAGGTCTTGGCGCGCAGGGCGGCGATGGCTTCTTGCAGGTCGTCCCGCTTCTTGCCGGTAATACGCACCTGCTCACCCTGAATGGCGGCCTGGACTTTCAACTTGGCGTCTTTGACGTGAGCGACGATCTTCTTCGCCAGCTCCTTGTCGATACCTTCCTTGAGCACGGCTTCCTGCTTCATCAGCTTGCCGGAGGCGTAGGCGTCCTTGATTTCAAGGCATTGCGCGTCGATCTTGCGCTTGACCAACGACAGCTTGAGGATCTCGATCATCGCTTCCAGCTGGAAATCGGCTTCAGCGGTCAGGTTGACGGTCAGTTCCTTTTCCTTGAACTCGAAGCTGCCCTTGCCCTTCAAGTCATAGCGACGGTCCAGTTCCTTGACGGCGTTTTCGACGGCGTTGGTGACTTCGTGTTTGTCCAGTTCGGATACCACGTCGAACGAAGGCATGTCATTTCTCCAATATAAGGGGCGGGCTCAGTAGAGATGGAGCGCGCCCAAGCTAAAATGCCGAGGCATTATAGCGGTTCTTTCGCACCATTCATCGCAGGCGACCCTACGGAGCACAAACTGATGTCGACCACCTGGCATATTCTCGGCGCCGGCAGCCTGGGCACCCTCTGGGCCACGCGATTGTCGCGCGCGGGCCTGCCCGTGCGGCTGATAGTGCGCGACGCAGCACGCCTGGCCAGCTATCACAAGGCGGGCGGCCTGACCCTGGTGGAACACGGCATAGAAAATACTTACCCGGTGATCGGCGAAACACCCGACAGCCCCGCGCCGATTCATCGCCTGCTGGTGGCGTGCAAAGCCTACGACGCCCAAAGCGCCATCGCACAGCTGCAACACCGGTTGGTACCGGACGCTGAATTGATCCTGCTGCAAAACGGCCTTGGCAGCCAGGATGCGGTGGCCGCGCAATTGCCCCAGGCCCGCTGTCTCTTTGCCTCCAGCACCGAAGGCGCGTTTCGCGACGGCGATTGGCGCGTGGTCTTCGCCGGCCACGGCTACACCTGGCTGGGTGACGCGCGCCACCCCACTCCCCCACTGTGGCTGGACGACCTGCACGCCGCCGGCATTCCCCATGAATGGAGCACCGACATCCTGACGCGCTTGTGGCGCAAGCTGGCGCTCAATTGCGCGATCAACCCCTTAACGGTGCTTTACCAGTGCCGCAATGGCGGCCTGCAAGCCCACCAGTGCGAAGTCGCGACCTTGTGCGCCGAACTGAGCGAGTTGCTCGAATGCTGCGGCCAACCCGCCGCCGCCCAGGACCTGCACACTGAAGTGGAACGGGTGATCCAGGCCACCGCGGCCAATTATTCGTCCATGTATCAGGACGTAGCCGCCGGCCGCCGCACCGAAATCAGCTACCTGCTCGGTTATGCGTGCCAGGCCGCAGCGCGCCATCAATTGGGACTGCCGCATCTGCAACAGTTGCAGGCGCGCCTGGTCGACTACTTGCACGCACGCGGATTGGCCAGCGACTGAGGCACGCGCTACCCTGCCTACCTGTCTATCACCTGGAAAAAACCTGATGCCACTGCGCCAGCGTCTTGAAAACCTACCGGTAGGGCAGAAACTGCTGGCCGCCCTGCTGGTGCTGTTGACCACCGTATTGCTGGTGGCCAACCTGACGTTTATCAGCGCCGCCTATTGGATCTCCCAGGAAAGCATGGCGCCCCAGGCGTTGCAGGCCATCGGACGATTGGTGTCCAACCCGTCGCTGGCCGCCGAAGCCCTCGAATCCCCGGCCAAGGCCGACGCCCTGCTTAATGAGCTGACCAGCTATTCGCCCTTGCGCGCCGCCGCGCTGTACGACGGCGAAGGCACCTTGCTGGCGCAGATGCAGCACGGCAACCGCCTGCACCTGCCGGAAAACTACCGGCATATCGAAGCCTGGCGCCTTACCGAATTTCGCAGCAACCAGGTCATCACCCTGCCCCGCACCGGCCAGCCATCCGGGCATCTGCTGTTGGTGGCCAGCAGTGAGTTGCCGGTGGCGTTCTATACCGGCACATTGACCGCCAGCCTCGGCATCCTGATTTTCAGCGTATTGCTGTGGCTGGTCATCGCCCGCCAGATCAAGCGCCTGATCACCCGCCCGATCCATGAGTTGGAAGAACTGTCACGCCAGGTGACGCGCGAAGAGAACTACGCCCTGCGTGCCGGGCGCGGCAACCATGATGAAATCGGCAGCCTGGCCGAAGCCTTCAACACCATGTTGTCGCGCATCGAAGCCCGCGAGCAGCAGCTCAAACGTGCGCGAGACGACTCTCAGGCCGCCTACGACCAAGCCCAGGGCCTGGCCGAAGAAACACGCCACACCAACCGCAAGCTGGAACTGGAAGTGCAGGTGCGCAGCAAGATCGAGAAAAAGCTCACCGGCTTCCAGAACTACCTCAACAGCATCATCGACTCGATGCCGTCGGCGCTGATCGCCCTGGATGAACAGCTTTACGTCACCCAATGGAATCAGGAAGCCACGGCGCTTTCCGGCACGCGCCTGGATGAAGCGCTGAACCAGCCGATCTTCCTCGCCTTCCAGCCGCTCAAACCGTACCTGCCGCAGATAAAAGCCACGGTGGAGCAGCACACGGTGGAGCGCATTGAGCGTGTCACCTGGATCAAGGATGACGAACCCAAGCATTACGCCCTGACCTTCTACCCGTTGATGGGCGGTGCCGGGCGCGGCGTGGTGATCCGTATCGACGACATCACCCAGCGTTTGTCCCTGGAAGAAATGATGGTGCAGTCGGAAAAAATGCTCTCCGTGGGCGGCCTGGCTGCGGGCATGGCCCATGAAATCAACAACCCGCTGGGGGCGATCCTGCATAACGTGCAGAACATTCGCCGGCGCCTGTCTCCCGACCTGCCGAAGAACCTGGAACACGCCGAACAGGCCGGTATCGAGCTGGAGACGGTCAACCATTACCTGCAAAGCCGCGAAGTCCCGCAGTTGCTCGATGGCATCCAGCAAGCCGGCGCGCGGGCGGCGAAAATCGTCACCCATATGCTCAGTTTCAGCCGCCGCAGCAACCGCCAGATGGCGCCTTGCGATTTGCCGGCACTGATCGACCAGGCCGTGGAAATTGCCGGTAACGACTTCGACCTGACCATCGGCTTCGACTTCAAGGGCCAGGCGATCATCCGCCAGTTCGACCCCCAACTGGGCCCGGTGCCCGGCACTGCCAACGAGCTGGAACAGGTGCTGCTCAACCTGCTGAAAAACGCCGCGCAAGCCATTCACCTGCGTGAAAACGACAGCGAGCCGGGGCGCATCATCCTGCGCACCCGCCTCAATCCGCCGTGGGCGGAAATCCAGGTGGAAGACAACGGCATCGGCATGAGCGAGAACGTGCGCAAACGCACGTTCGAGCCATTCTTTACCACCAAGGAAATCGGCCAAGGCACCGGGCTTGGGCTGTCGGTGTCGTACTTCATCATTACCAACAACCATAAAGGCCAGATGGAAGTGCATTCCACCCTCGGCCAGGGCACCTGCTTTACCCTGCGCCTGCCGTTGGCCGGCAGCCAGATGCCCCCCTATGAACTGACTCAACTGGAGCAATGACCATGGGCTTTCGCCTGTCGAAGATCTACACCCGCACCGGCGACAAGGGCGAGACGGGCCTGGGTGACGGCCGTCGCGTACCCAAGGACCACCCTCGCGTGGAGGCGATTGGCGAGGTGGATACGCTCAACAGCCAGTTGGGCTTGCTGCTGGCCAACCTTGAAGAACAGAGCGGCAAGCACCCGCAGCTCAACGAGATCATCGAGGTGCTTACGCCGTGCCAGCACCGCTTGTTCGATTTGGGCGGTGAGTTGGCGATGCCCGTGTACAAAGCGTTGAATGCCGCAGAAGTCGACCGGCTGGAAGCGGCGATTGATCGTTGGAACGAGGAAGTCGGGCCGCTGGAGAACTTCATCCTGCCCGGTGGTTCAGCGCTGATTGCCCAGGCCCATGTGTGCCGCAGCCTGGCACGCAGTGCCGAGCGACGGTGTCAGCAGTTGAATGCGATGGAGCCGTTGGAAGGCGTGGGGCTTGCGTACATCAATCGGTTGTCGGACGTGTTGTTTGTGGCGGCGCGGGTGATTGCCAAGCGCCAGGGTGTCGCGGAAGTGTTGTGGCAGGCGGCGGCGAAGCCCCACTAAGATCGTTCCCACGCTCTGCGTGGGAATGCAGCCCTGGACGCTCCGCGTCCCAAAGCGTGACGCGGAGCGTCACAAGAGGCATTCCCACGCAGAGCATGGGAACGATCATCAAACCTCAGGCCAGAACGCGCGAATGCCTGCCACGCCTTGAGCCCCGGCTGCCCAAGCCTGTTCCCGCTCAGCCGGCCCAAGCCCGCCCAGCAGAAACACCGGTTTGCTGAACCCACGGATCAACTCTACCGCCTGTTCCCAACCCAAAGGCTGGGCATCGGGATGAGTCTGGGTCGGCTGCACCGGCGACAGCGTGACAAAATCCACGTCCATCATCTCTGCCAGTGCCAGCTCTTCAGCGTTGTGGCAAGACGCCGCCAACCAGCGATCCTTCGGCAGCGGTCGACCTTTGCTCGCATACTTACGCAGTTGCGCCGAGGTCATGTGCCAGCCGGCGGCAGGGAAATCCCCGAGCCATTCGAACGGCCCTTTAAGCATCAGTTGCGCCTTGCCGGCACACAGGCCCACCGCGTCCACCGCCAGGTCACGGTATTTAGGGTCGTAACCGTTGGGCGCACGCAGTTGAACCAGCTTGATGCCACCGGCAATGGCTTTTTGAATGCCCCGCAGCAGTGTCGGCGTTTCCAGCTCACCCGGGGTAATCAGGTAGTCAGCGGGCAAACGGGCAGCTGCAACAATCGGCGCATTCGCCGCCGGAAACTCATAGTTGAGCAAATCCCGCGGCGCCACCCATTCCAATGGCTGCCCTTCGGCACCGTGGGGCTCGCCGGCAAATGCCGAGACTTCCCAGACATCCAGCAACACCTGCTTGTCCGGGTAGTCATGCTGCACCTTGATCAACGGGCGCGCCGTGGTGACCTGGATGCCCAGTTCTTCCTGCAATTCGCGGGACAACGCGGCAACAACCGACTCATCCGCCTCTACCTTGCCGCCGGGAAACTCCCAGAGGCCGCCTTGGTGCTGGGTGTCGGCACGGCGTGCCAGCAGGATCCTGCCGTCGACGCCACGGATCACCGCTGCTGCTACATGCACTCGTTTCACCACGCTTTCCTCTTGGCTGTCAGGTGCGGTATTCCGCGTTGATCTTCACGTACTCGTGGGACAGGTCGGTGGTCCAGATGGTTTCGCTGCACTCGCCGCGACCCAACTCGATGCGGATGGTGATTTCTTCCTGCTGCATCACCGCCGAGCCCTGGGCTTCGGTGTAGGTTTCGGCACGGGCGCCACGGCTGGCAATGCACACGTCGCCGAGGAAGACGTCGATTTTGCTGACGTCCAGGTCCGGCACACCGGCACGGCCGACGGCGGCGAGGATGCGGCCCCAGTTCGGGTCGGAAGCAAACAGTGCAGTCTTGATCAGCGGCGAGTGGGCCACGGTGTAACCGACATCCAGGCATTCCTGGTGATTGCCGCCACCATTGACTTCAACAGTGACGAACTTGGTTGCGCCTTCACCGTCACGCACGATGGCCTGGGCCACGTCCATGCACACTTCGAACACCGCCTGCTTCAATGCGGCGAACAGCGCGCCCTCGGTGGAGGTGATTTCCGGCAGGTTGGCCTGGCCGGTGGCGATCAGCATGCAGCAGTCGTTGGTCGAGGTATCGCCATCGATGGTGATGCGGTTGAACGACTTATTGGCGCCGTCGAGCATCAGGCGCTGCAGCACGTCGCGGGAGACTTTGGCGTCGGTGGCGATATAGCCGAGCATGGTGGCCATGTTCGGGCGGATCATGCCCGCGCCCTTGCTGATGCCGGTCACGGTGACGGTCACGCCGTCGTGTACAAACTGGCGGCTCGCGCCTTTTGGCAGGGTGTCGGTGGTCATGATGCCGGTGGCCGCAGCCGCCCAGTTATCCACAGACAGGTCATCCAGTGCGGCTTGCAGCGCGCCTTCGATTTTTTCCACCGGCAGCGGCTCACCGATCACGCCGGTGGAGTACGGCAGCACTTGGCTGGCATCCACGCCGGCCAACTGGGCCAGCTTGGCGCAGGTGCGCGCGGCGGCAACCAGGCCTGGCTCACCGGTACCGGCGTTGGCATTGCCGGTGTTGGTCAGCAGGTAACGGATCGAACCTGCCACGCGTTGCTTGGCCAGGATGACCGGTGCGGCGCAAAACGCGTTGAGCGTGAACACGCCCGCAACCGTCGAGCCTTCGGCACAGCGCATCACCACTACATCTTTGCGCCCCGGACGCTTGATGCCGGCCGAAGCGATACCGAGTTCAAAACCGGCGACCGGGTGCAAAGTGGGCAAAGGACCAAGACCAACAGCCATGAATGCGCTCCTTAAAGAATAGGTGATGTCTGTACCGTCGCGATCAACGGTGAAATTAATGGCAAAACGCCGCGACGGCAAAGGCCGGTCGCGGCGCAGGGTGTTGCAACGTCAGGCAAAAATCTTAGTTGATTTCGCCGTGGCAGTGTTTGAACTTCTTGCCCGAACCGCACCAGCACAGCTCGTTGCGGCCCAGCTTCTGGTCATTGCGGACCGGGGCTTGAGCCAAGGCCACATCGACCTCTTCGCCCAAGGCTTCCGGCGCTTCCAGACCCGGTGCTTCGTCATGCTGGAATTGCATGCGCGCAGCCAGTGCCTCGGCTTCCTGACGCAGGCGGGCTTCTTCCTCGATCGGGTCTTCGCGACGCACCTGAACGTGGGACAGCACGCGAATCGAATCGCGCTTGATCGAATCCAGCAGCTCGGAGAACAGCGTGAACGACTCGCGCTTGTACTCCTGCTTCGGGTTCTTCTGGGCGTAGCCACGCAGGTGGATACCGTGACGCAGGTGGTCCATGGTCGACAGGTGGTCTTTCCACAGGTCGTCCAGCACGCGCAGTACGATTTGTTTCTCGAAGGTGCGCAGTGCTTCGGCACTCGCCTGCTCTTCTTTCTCGTTGTACGCGGCCAAAAGCTCGGTCATCAGCTTCTCGCGCAGGGTTTCTTCGTACAGGTGGTCGTCTTCGTCCAGCCACTGCTGAACCGGCAAGTCCACACCGAAGTCGCTCTTCAACGCGGCTTCCAGGCCGGCAACATCCCACTGCTCAGGCAGGGACTGTGGCGGGATGTGGGCGCTGACGGTGGCGCTAAGCACGTCCTGACGGAAGTCAGCGATGGTTTCGCCAATGTTGTCGGCGGCCAGCAACGTGTTACGCATGTGATAAATCACTTTACGCTGTTCGTTGTTGACGTCATCGAACTCAAGCAGTTGCTTGCGAATGTCGAAGTTGCGGCCTTCAACCTTGCGCTGGGCCTTCTCGATGGCGTTGGTCACCATGCGATGCTCGATCGCTTCACCGGACTGCATGCCCAGGGCTTTCATGAAGTTCTTCACCCGGTCCGAGGCGAAGATACGCATCAGGCTGTCTTCCAGCGACAGGTAGAAGCGGCTCGAACCGGCGTCACCCTGACGGCCGGCACGACCACGCAGCTGGTTGTCGATACGGCGCGATTCGTGACGCTCGGAGGCGATTACCTGCAAACCACCGGACTCCAGCACCGCCTGATGGCGTTTCTGCCAGTCGGCCTTGATCTGGGCGATCTGCTCTGGGCTTGGGTTTTCCAGCGCTGCAACTTCCACTTCCCAGTTACCGCCCAACAGGATGTCGGTACCACGACCGGCCATGTTGGTGGCGATGGTCAGTGCGCCTGGGCGACCGGCCTGGGCGATGATCTCGGCTTCTTTTTCGTGGAACTTGGCGTTGAGAACCTTGTGCTCGATGCCTTCCTTGTTGAGCAGGTTGGACACGTGCTCGGAAGTTTCGATGGTGGCAGTACCCACCAGGATCGGACGCCCCTGGGCCATGCCGTCCTTGATGTCGTTGATGATTGCCGCGTACTTCTCTTCGGCCGTCAGGAACACCAGGTCGTTGAAATCTTTACGCGCCAGCGGCTTGTTCGGTGGAATCACCATCACGGCCAGGTTGTAGATCTGGTGGAACTCGAACGCTTCGGTGTCGGCTGTACCGGTCATGCCGGACAGTTTGTTGTACAGACGGAAGTAGTTCTGGAAGGTGGTGGAGGCCAACGTCTGGCTTTCGGCCTGGATGTTGAGCATTTCCTTGGCTTCGATGGCCTGGTGCAGGCCTTCGGACAGACGGCGACCCGGCATGGTACGGCCGGTGTGTTCGTCAACCAGTACGACCTGGCCGTCCTGGACAATGTATTCGACGTTGCGATGGAACAGCTTGTGGGCGCGCAGGCCGGCATACACGTGGGTCAACAGGCCCAGGTTGTGCGCCGAGTAGAGGCTTTCGCCCTCGGCCAGCTCGCCGATCTGGGTCAGCATCTCTTCGACAAACTGGTGGCCGGCTTCGTTGAGTTCGACCTGGCGGGTCTTCTCGTCGATGGTGAAGTGACCTTCTTTGGTCACCACGCCTTCCACTTCCTCAACGTGCTGCACCAGGCGCGGGATCAACTTGTTGATCTCGGTGTACAGGCGCGAGCTGTCTTCGGCCTGGCCGGAGATGATCAGCGGGGTACGTGCTTCGTCGATGAGGATGGAGTCGACTTCGTCGATCACGGCAAAGTTGAGTTCGCGCTGGAATTTTTCTTCCATGCTGAACGCCATGTTGTCGCGCAGGTAGTCGAAACCGAATTCGTTGTTGGTGCCGTAGGTGATGTCACACGCGTAGGCGGCGCGCTTTTCTTCCGGCGGCTGGAACGGCGTGACTACGCCGACGGTCAGGCCGAGGTATTCATACAGCGGGCGCATCCAGTTGGCATCCCGGCGGGCCAGGTAGTCGTTCACCGTCACAACGTGCACGCCCTTGCCGGACAGCGCGTTGAGGTAAACGCCCAGGGTTGCCACCAGGGTCTTGCCTTCACCGGTACGCATTTCGGCAATCATGCCTTCATGCAAGGTCATGCCGCCGATCAATTGCACGTCGAAGTGGCGCATGCCCATGACACGCTTACCGGCTTCACGGGCGACCGCAAAGGCTTCAGGCAACAGCTTGTCGAGGGTTTCACCTTTGGCTATGCGGGCCTTGAACTCTTGGGTCTTGGCGCGCAATTGCTCGTCCGACAGGGCAACCATCTGCTCTTCGAAGGCATTGACCAGCTGCACCGTCTTGAGCATGCGTTTGACTTCGCGCTCATTCTTGCTTCCAAAAAGTTTCTTTAACAAAGGCGCAAACATATCGGCAGGTTCTTCCACACATAGGGATGGAGGGCGCACCGTGAGTGGCCCGAGCAGCCCTCACGGCCGCATGCGAACGCGCATTCTACCCGGAATCGTGGGTGAGGAAAGTGGCGTTATTCCCCGATGCTGGCATGGCGCTGTGAGAGGGCCTGTTTAAAATAAGGGCTTTTGCTGGAACTTCAACCCATCAAGCGCAGAAGTTACCTATTGATTTCACTCGCATTGCCCTGCTATCGCTTTGCCTGGGGCCGCACAGGCGCTTTCTGCTAAGATGGCGGCTCTGTTACTTACGGTGTCTAAACATGGCGTTTCGCCCACTTACAGCCCGCGCGCCCAGCGTGTTGCTCCGCGAAGCCAAACCGTTGAAAGCCATCTTCGGCCACGCGCAACGCTTGGGCCATTTGCAACGCCTTGTAGAAAGCCAGCTGCAACCTGCCGCCCGCGAACATTGTCATGTGGCGTCGTGGCGCGAAGGCAATTTACTGTTAATTGTCACCGACGGGCATTGGGCCACCCGCCTGCGCTACCAGCAAAAACGCTTGCAGCGGCAATTAATGGCATTTGATGAGTTTGCCAGCCTGACCCGCATCCAGTTCAAGGTGCAGCCGCCCACCGTGCAGCAAGGCGCCGTAGGCCACACCATGGACCTGTCGCAGAATGCGGCCGAAACCATTCAAGCCACGGCCGACGGCATCAGCGATCCGGGCCTGCGCGCAGCGTTGGAGCGGTTGGCCGCCCACGCCAGGCCCAAGCCCTGAACCACTACTTGCGTTTACTGCCGCCCAGCAACGAGCCCAATAACCCACGCACCAACTGCCGTCCCATTTGATTGGCCGCCTGCTGCATGGCGGATTTGAGCGCCTTGCCCGCGGTAGTCCCCAGGAACGCTCCGGCCTTGTCGGTAAAGCTCGGCTCTTCGCCGGACGGCTTGGCCTCCTCGGTCGGGCCAAGCTCCTTGCGCGCCATCAGCACTTCATAGGCCGACTCACGGTCAATCGGCTTGTCGTAGCGCCCCAATAAAGGCGAACTGGCGATGATCGCTGCGCGTTCAGCCTCGGAAAGCGGCCCGATCCGCGATTGCGGCGGCGCCACCAGTACGCGCTGGACCACTTCCGGCGTGCCCTTTTCCTGCAACGCCCCCACCAGCGCCTCACCGGTGCCCAACTCGGTGAGCACCGACAAGGTATCGAACGCCGGGTTGGGGCGAAAACCATCCGCTACCGCACGCAAGGATTTCTGCTCTTTGGTGGTGAACGCCCGCAGGCCATGCTGGATACGCAGGCCCAGTTGCGCCAATACCGTGTCAGGCAAATCCCCCGGGGATTGAGTGACAAAGTACACGCCCACGCCCTTGGAACGAATCAACCGCACCACTTGCTCCAGGCGATCCTGCAATGCCTTGGGCGTATCGGCGAACAATAAATGCGCCTCGTCGAAAAACAGCGCCAGCAGCGGTTTGTCGGCATCGCCACGCTCAGGCAGTTGTTCGAACAACTCGGCCAACAGCCACAGCAGGAAGGTCGCATAGACCTTGGGCGCCTCATGCACCAAGCGGCTTACGTCCAACAGGTGAATGCGCCCGCGACCATCGCCGGCAGGCTGCAAGATATCTTCAAGTTGCAGGGCCGGCTCGCCGAACAAGGCTTCGGCGCCCTGCTGCTCGAGCACCGCCAAACGCCGCAACAGCGCCTGGCTGGAGCCGGTGGTCATCAGCGCCGCGTCGTCGCCCAGCAGTTCCGGGTGATAACGCAAGTGGTTGAGCAACGCCTTGAGGTCTTTGAGGTCCAGCAGCAGCAGGCCTTCACGGTCGGCCACCTTGAACGTCGCATAGAGTGCCGATTGCTGGCTGTCGGTGAGTTCCAGCAGGCTGCCAAGCAGCAACGGCCCCATTTCGCTGATGGTGGTGCGAAGCGGATGACCGGACTGCCCGTGGATATCCCACAGCGTTACCGGATAAGCCTTCGCCGTGTAATTAAGGAAGGGCATGCCAGCAATGCGCTCGGCCACCTTGCCTTGAGGGTTGGCCGCAGCGCCAAGGCCGCACAAGTCACCCTTGATATCAGCGGCAAACACGGCCACACCTGCGTCGCTGAAGGCTTCCGCCAAGCGCTGCAACGTGACGGTTTTACCTGTACCGGTGGCGCCGGCAATCAACCCGTGACGGTTGGCCAGGCGCATGGCCTGAGCGATGGGCTGGCCGTCCAGGCCGGCGCCGATAAGGAGTTGCGAGGAATCAGGCATTTCGTCACCTTTGGTTAATCTTTAGTACCGTCAGGTCGATACAGACAGAGGTAAGACCTACAAAGTCTAAAAATAGGTCAGATAGTTCTCACAGGGACCACCGGAATTATCACAAGCAGTATCACACCTTTTTTGACGCTGTCATTTTGCGCATCCTACGAGGACGCGCTTCGGATATTAAGACCTTAGCGGACCCTACAAGCCATGAATAAAAACCTGCGCTTCAGCCACAAAATCCTGCTTGCAGCCTCCCTTATCGTCATCGCCGCTTTTGCACTGTTTACCCTCTACAACGACTACCTGCAACGCAACGCGATTCGCGACGACCTCGATAATTACCTGCATGAAATGGGTGATGTCACCGCCAGCAACATTCAAACCTGGCTCACCGGGCGGATTGCCCTGGTCGAAAACGCTGCACAGAACATCGCGATCAACCCTGAACCCGCCGTAGTGGCTGGCCTGCTCGAGCAGAAAACCCTGACCTCCTCGTTCATGGCCACCTACGTGGGTGACAGCAAAGGCGCCTTCACGATCCGCCCCGACACCAAGATGCCGGACGGCTTCGACCCACGGGTGCGCCCTTGGTACAAAGGCGCCCAAAGCAGCAATGGCTCAACCCTCACCGAACCTTACATCGACGCGGCGACCGGCCAGTTGATCATTTCCGTGGCCACCCCCAGCGCCAAGGCCGGGCAAAGCATCGGTGTGGTCGGCGGCGACCTGAGCCTGCAAACCCTGGTGGATAACATCGGCGCGCTGAACTTCGGCGGCATGGGCTACGCGTTCCTGGTCAGCGCTGACGGCAAAGTGCTGGTGCACCCGGACAAGAACCTGGTGATGAAGACGCTGGCCGACATGTACCCGAAAAACACCCCGAAGATCAGTGGTGATTTCAGCGAAGTCGAAGCCAATGGCAAAGACAACATCGTGACCTTCACCCCCATCAAAGGCCTGCCGTCGGTGAACTGGTACCTGGGTATTTCGGTGGATAAAGATAAATCCTTCGCCATGCTCAGCAAATTTCGCACCTCGGCCGTTATCGCCACGATTATTGCAGTGGTGATCATCATCGCGCTGCTCGGCATGCTGATCCGTGTGCTGCTGCAACCCCTGCACGTGATGACCCGCGCCATGCAGGACATCGCCGAGGGCGAAGGTGACCTGACCCGCCGCCTGAACATCCAGAATCACGACGAGTTCGGCACGCTGGGTAACGCTTTCAATCGCTTCGTGGAGCGCATTCACACCTCGATTCGCGAAGTGTCCTCGGCCACCGAGCAGGTCAATGAAGTGGCCCTGCGAGTGGTCAGCGCCTCCAACTCGTCGATGGTCAACTCTGACGAGCAGGCCAACCGCACCAACAGCGTGGCTGCCGCTATCAACGAACTGGGCGCGGCTGCGCAAGAAATCGCACGTAACGCCGCCCAGGCGTCCCATCAGGCCAGCGATGCCCGGCACTTGGCCGAAGACGGCCAGCAAGTGGTCGAGCGTAATATCAAGGCGATGAACCAGCTGTCCGAGATGATCAGCGCCTCCAGCAGCAATATCGAAGCGCTTAACAGCAAGACCGTGAACATCGGGCAAATTCTGGAAGTGATCACCAGCATCTCCCAGCAAACCAACCTGCTGGCGCTGAACGCCGCGATCGAAGCGGCACGTGCAGGTGAAGCCGGGCGCGGGTTTGCGGTGGTGGCCGATGAGGTGCGCAACCTGGCGCATCGCACTCAGGAATCGGCGCAACAAGTGCAAAAGATGATTGAAGAGTTGCAGGTCGGCGCCCGGGATTCGGTCAGCACCATGAGTGAAAGCCAGCGCCATAGCCTGGAGAGCGTCGAGATCGCCAACCTGGCCGGCGAGCGTCTCAACAGCGTGACCCAACGCATTGGCGAGATCGACGGCATGAACCAGTCTGTGGCCACCGCCACCGAGGAACAGACTTCGGTGGTGGAGTCGATCAACATGGACATCACCGAGATCAACACCCTCAACCAGGAAGGTGTGGAAAACCTGCAATCGACCCTGCGCGCCTGTACCGACCTGGAACAACAGGCCGCACGCTTGAAACAGCTGGTGGGCAGCTTCCGGATCTGATCCAAAGGCCCGCCGAGCGTTTAAGGCGGCGGGCCGCTAGGCTTGCTCGGGATCGGTTTTAGCCTGTTCCTGCCGCCACAACTCGGCGGCACCGGGAAACTCGGTGCCGTCCTCAGGGTTAAGCTCATCCGGATCAAAACGGCTCAAACAGCCCTCGCCCAGCGTCGCTGGCGCTTTGGAGGTGGCTTTATCGAGTGGGTCGCTCATCGCTTAATCCTTAAGGGCGGACAAAAAAGGGCCTGGGACGATTTAACGCCCAGGCCCTTTTTTCTACAACTTAAACGCGGCTATTTAAACGTGGCTATTTAGACGTGGCTATCAGAACACCACAGTCTTGTTGCCGTGCACCAGCACGCGATCTTCCAAGTGATAACGCAGGCCACGCGCCAGCACCATCTTCTCGACGTCACGGCCGAAACGCACCATGTCTTCAATGCTGTCGCTGTGGCTGACGCGCACGACGTCCTGCTCGATGATCGGGCCGGCGTCGAGTTCCTCGGTGACATAGTGGCACGTTGCGCCAATCAACTTCACACCGCGCAGGGAGGCCTGGTGATACGGCTTGGCACCCACAAACGATGGCAGGAAGCTGTGGTGAATGTTGATCACTCGGCCTGCGTACTCACTGCACAATTCCGGCGGCAGGATTTGCATGTAGCGCGCCAGCACGACCACATCGGCTTCGTGCTGCTTGACCAGGCGGGAGACTTCAGCGAATGCCGGCTCCTTGTCCTGCGGGTTGACCGGCACGTGGTAGTACGGGATGCCATGCCATTCGACCATGCTGCGCAGGTCATCATGATTGGAAATCACACAGGCGATCTCACAGTCGAGTTCATCGCTGTGCCAGCGGTGAAGCAGGTCGGCCAGGCAGTGGGACTCGCGGCTGGCCATCAGTACGACACGCTTTTTCTGCTCCGTGTCGGTGATGTGCCAGGTCATCGAAAACTCTTCGGCGATCGGCGCAAACGCCTCGCGAAATGCTTCGAGACCAAAGGGCAGCGTGTCCGCACGTATCTCATGACGCATGAAAAACCAACCGCTGAGATCGTCCGAGTGATGGCTCGCCTCGGTGATCCAGCCGTTGTGGGAGGCCAGAAAGTTACTGACTTTGGCAACGATGCCAACCCGGTCCGGGCAAGCAATCACCAGCCGAAAAGTGCGCATTAGGGGGAAACTCCAGAACTTCGCAAAGGCCGCCATTCTAGCGATTACGCAGAAAAACTGCAGTACTCCTTGCACCTTATTCTGTCGACCGGCCCTGGCGACACCCCTTAATAACGTAAGGTTTTACCGCCACTATATGAAGGCCCGCCCTCAGGCTCAGACAGTTATGCAAAATAAACAGAATTATCTTTACACCTACCACCTATTAATTAACTCGATTGCATAGCATTGCCACAAACATTCAACGTAATTCACATAAATGCCTTCTTAAATGTTTACTTGGGGAAATTGCCTGACTATTATTAGGCCACTCACTGTCAATCAGCGCTCTACATAAGGTAGTCCCCATGTCCCTGATCAACGAATACCGCGCCACCGAAGAAGCTATCAAAGAACTGCAAGCCCGCTTGAAGAACCTGTCCCAAGACGACAAGCTGCAAACCGAGCTGGAATTCGAAGGCAAACTGCGCACCCTGATGGGTGAATACTCCAAATCCCTGCGTGACATCATCGCGCTGCTGGATCCGGAATCTAAAGTTAAAGCACCGCGTGGCGCTGTGAAAACTACCGGCACCAAGCGTGCTCGCAAGGTCAAGCAGTACAAAAACCCGCACAACGGCGAAGTGATTGAAACCAAAGGTGGCAACCACAAGACTCTGAAAGAGTGGAAAGCCAAGTGGGGCGGCGACGTGGTAGAAGGTTGGGCTACCCTGCTGGGCTAAGCCTGATCGGGCTCAGGCCTGATATGCAACACATTAAAAACGCCAGCTTGCTGGCGTTTTTTATTGTCCGAATACTCTGCAAGTACCTGACTACAGGCCCAGGCGAGCGGCTAAAGAATCGGCATACTCCTGCCATTCATCGAGCACCTGGCGCTGAAACGCTGTAGCACTAACAGCCAACTCCTCACGTGCCTGCTTAAATGCCAACAGGGTATTGGGTGCGCCCCACTCCGGGTTCGACAAACGTTGCTGACAGAAAAGTTTCCAGCGTTGTTGCTCATCGTTGTCCAAGGTGTCAGGAAAGTTACGTGCACGGTAACGGAATAATAATTCCGGCAAACGATGATCATCGAAAGGCCACTGCTGACGTGCCAACTGTGAGGGTTCAGCCACGCGCACTTGTTCGCACAACCGTCGGTCGCGGTCACCGATAAAACCGTCATAGAGCTGCTGCTCCGGGTCGGTGCTCGGCGCAAAGTCTTCCTCGGCATAAATGGCCGCCAACTTGTCGCGCCAAACTTCCTGTGCGTCAGTTAGTCGCAGCACCCGTGCCTGGCACACGTCCATATCGAAGTTCAGGCGTTCGCGATCCTGTGCGCGCAGCACACTCAATGGCGCGACCACCGGGCAGCGGTTGATATGCAACAACTTGAGCGGAACGGGCAACTCCCCTTGCGCCAACTCATCACGGCGCGTGTAGAGCCGCTGGCGCAAGGTGTCGGCGTCGAGGTCGAGCAAACCCTGCGGGTCGAGGCCAAGGTCACAGACAATCAACGCATTGCGGTTGCGCGGGTGCCAGGCCAGGGGCAGTACCACGCTCAGGTAATGACGCTCGGCGGAGAAACGCCCGGAGATATGCACCATGGGCTGCAACAGGCGGACCTGGTCCATCACCCGCTGCTTGCTGCGCAGTTGAAACAACCAGTCATACAACTTTGGCTGCTTGTCGCGGATCAGCCGCGCTAGGGCGATGGTGGCTCGCACGTCCGACAGGGCATCGTGAGCCTGGCCATGATCGATGCCATTGGCTTGGGTCAAACGCTCCAGCTTGAGGGTGACACGCCCGTCCTGCTGCGGCCACTCAATGCCTTCGGGCCGCAGTGCGTAAGCCGTGCGGACCACATCGATCAAGTCCCAACGACTGTTGCCGCCCTGCCACTCACGGGCATAGGGGTCAAAAAAGTTGCGGTACAGGCTGTAGCGCGTCATTTCATCGTCAAAGCGCAATGTGTTGTAACCGGCGCCACAGGTTCCAGGCGCGGCCAGCTCAGCATTCACGCGGGTCATGAAGTCGGCTTCGGCCAGGCCTTTTTCCGCCAGAATGCCGGGGGTGATACCGGTGATGGCGCAGGCAGCCGGATGCGGCAGGATATCGTCGCCTGGCTGGCAATACAGGTTGACCGGCGGGCCGACCTCGTTGAGCTCGAGGTCGGTACGAATACCGGCGACCTGCAACGGGCGATCGCTGCGCGGGTTGATGCCGGTGGTTTCATAGTCGTACCAGAAAATGGTGGTCACGGGCTGTTCCTGTGCTGAAGATCGACAAAGTCTAGGCGCAGCAAGGCACTCGGGGCCAGCGATAGATTACTGTACAAACATCCAGCAAAACCTTGAAGGGTTGCTTCCACCGTCGACACTGCTAGCATCCGTGTCTTCAAGCCACCCGCACTGCCAAGGATCGCGATGCCATCAGTTCCATTGGATACCCACTACCCGATCGAGACCCCCGAGGGCATAGACCTGCCCTTGCGCCCGGCCGGCCTGATGCCACGTGCACTGGCTTTTGCTTTCGACCTGGGTGTGCGCGGCCTGATCATGGGTATCCTGCTCGTGCCGCTGGCGCTGCTCGGCAATATCGGTATTGGCCTGGGCTCGCTGCTGCTGTTCCTGATCAGTTGGTGGTACATGGTGCTGTTCGAAGTCCTTAACCAGGGCTGCTCTCCGGGCAAGCAGGTCATGGGCTTGCGCGTCATTCAGGACGACGGAACACCCATTGGCTGGCCGGCCTCACTCATCCGCAACCTGCTGCGCTTTGTCGACATGCTGCCTTTGGGCTACTTCCTCGGCGCCATCAGCTGCCTGCAACACCCTCACTTCAAACGGCTCGGCGACCTCGCTGCGGGCACGCTGGTGGTCTACCGCGAGCAGCCACTGGCGCGCCCCAAGGTGCCTCAAGCCGACGCCCTGCGCCTGCCCTTCACGCTGCAACTGAGCGAACAACGCGCCATATTGGGTTTCGCCGAACGCCAAGGTGAGTTGTCCGCCGATCGGGTGCACGAACTGGCGGCCATCCTGGCAACGCCGTTACACGTATCGCCAGCGCGTGCGGTAGAACAACTCAATGGCGTGGCACGCGGCCTAGTGGGGCCAACATGAAGCAAAGCCTGTTCGAAAGCCGCCATCAGCCGCAGTGGCAAGCCTTCACCGCACAACTGATCCAGTTGGAGCAAGGCAAGGCCAAGGCCGACGATATGTCCGACTTCCCCCATCATTATCGACGCCTGTGCCAGCACCTCGCCCTGGCCCAGGAGCGTGGCTACAGCAGCTATCTGATAGATCCCCTGCAACAACTGGCACTGCGCGGCCACCAGCAGTTGTATCGCCATCGCAGCCAATTGGGCGCGAATGCAGTGGGCTTTATCCTGGCGGGTTTCCCGCGCCTGGTGCGCGAAAAATGGCGCTTCGTGTTGATCGCCGGCGTGCTGTTCTTCGGCAGCCTGGTGGGTGTTGCGTTGCTGGTCTACCTGTTTCCAGACCTGATCTACAGCATCGTGAGCCCTGCGCAGGTGGCCGAGATGCACAGCATGTATGACCCGGATGCCGGTCACCTCGGGCGTGCTGCGGACCGCGCGTCCAGTGAGGACTGGATGATGTTTGGCTACTACGTGATGCACAACATCGGGATTGCCTTCCAGACCTTTGCCGCCGGTTTGCTGTTCGGCCTGGGCAGCGTGTTCTTTCTGATTTTCAACGGCCTGATCATCGGCGCCATTTCCGGCCATCTCACCGAGATCGGCTATGGCCAGACCTTCTGGTCGTTTGTCATCGGCCACGGCGCCTTCGAACTCACGGCCATCGCACTGGCCGGGGCTGCCGGCTTGCAATTGGGCTGGGCGGTGATTGCTCCCGGGCACCTGACACGCGGCGAATCCCTGCGGCTGGCGGCACGCACAAGTGTGCAGATGCTCTGCGGCGTCATGCTATTGCTGCTGATCGCGGCGTTTATTGAAGCCTATTGGTCTTCCTCCACCACGATCGCGCCCTGGATCAAATACTCAACGGGTGCCGGGCTGTGGCTGTTGGTTGCCGCCTACCTCACGCTTGCCGGACGCACTCGCCATGCGCCTGAGTGAGGCCAGTGTAGTGATTCGTCCCCGTACCTCCTGGGAAGCCATGGACCTGGGTGTACTGATGGCCCAGGAACATCGACTGCTGTTGATGAGCAGTTGGGCAATAGTGACGTTGCCGATATTCAGCTTGCTGACCCTGCTGCTGTGGAAATACCCGTCCACGGCCATCTTCATGTTCTGGTGGCTGAAACCGGCCTTTGATCGCTTGCCGTTGTACATCCTCTCCAAGGCCTTGTTTGGCGAGACACCCAGCCTCAAGCAGGCCGTGCGCCAGTGGCCGCGTCTGCTCAAAGGCCAACTGCTGGCCAGCCTGACCTGGAGGCGACTGAGCCTGAGCCGCAGTTTTGTCATGCCGGTGAGCCAGCTCGAAGGCCTGGACGGCAACGCCCGTCAAAAACGCCTGGGGGTGCTGCTGCAACGCAACGCGGGTGCTGCACGCTGGCTGACCACGATTGGCGTGCATATGGAAATCGGCCTGTGGTTCGGTTGCATGGCACTGTTCTACCTGTTCATCCCACAGCAACTGGAACTCGATTGGGACTGGCAACGGTTGGCGCTGGCAACGGGTTCGGAAGGGTTGTGGCTGGAGCATTTGAGTAACGCCTTCTACGCCCTGATTCTGGTGTTCTGGGAGCCCATCTATGTCGCTTGCGGTTTCAGCCTGTACCTCAACCGCCGCACCGTGCTGGAAGCCTGGGACCTTGAACTGGTGTTCCGCCGGTTACGCCAACGCCTGAGCAGCGTCGCAACGTTGCTGCTGCTGGTGGCTGGGCTGATGCTCGTGCCATTCGGCCGCCCCGTCATGGCGGACGAACCCGAGCCGGCCAAACAAGTCACCACCCAGGCCGCCAGCCAATCGATCAAGGCGCTGCTGGACAGCCCCCCGTTCAAGCACCCGGAAACCGTCACTCGCTACCGTTTTGGCGACGAAAAAAACACCGCGCAACACAAGGTAAAGGGTGACGGTAAACTTCCGGCCTGGCTTCAGGCGCTACTGGACAGATTCAACAGCAATACCTTCAAAAACGCCGCCCTCGGCCTGGAGGTACTGCTCTGGGGCCTGCTGGCGACTGGCCTCGCGCTAGTTGTCTGGCGCTATCGGGAGTGGCTGCACGCCTTTGTCAGTCGACGCGGGCCAACCAAAGCCAAAACCGCCAAAGCGGCCCCTGCACAATTATTCGGCCTGGCGTTGGGCAGCGAGACCTTGCCTGACGACATTGCCAGCACCGCCGAACAGCTGTGGCCCACCCATCCCAGGGAAGCCCTCGGCCTGCTGTATCGCGGCCTGCTCAACCGACTGCTGCACGACTTCAACCTGCCGCTGAAAAGCGCCGACACCGAAGGTCAGGTCCTGGAGCGCATCCACTCACTGCAACAACCGCAACTGCTGGCCTTCAGTGACGCACTGACACACCACTGGCAAAACCTCGCCTATGGCCACCGCCTTCCACCGGCTTTGGTACACCAGCAATTGTGCCGCGATTGGCGCGCCCTGTTCAGTACGGGAGCCGCACAATGAACCGCCCCATGCTGTGGATCGGCCTGTTGCTGGCCTGCCTGCTTGGAGCAGGTGGCCTTTACGCTTGGCACAAGGCGATCCCCTACGACGAAATAGTAGATCGCGGCCCATCGCCACAAGCCATCGCCAACCCTTACCTTGCGGCTGAATACTTCCTGCGCCAGCAGGGCCTGGCCGTGGACCACGCCAACAGCATTGAACACCTGGCCGACCAGCCAGCCAAGGGGCGTAGCCTGGTATTGCTGGGCGAGCGCAGCAACATGACCCCACGCCAGGCGGAGCAACTGCTGGACTGGGCAAAATCCGGTGGCCACCTGCTGCTGGTTGCCGAAGCGCTTTGGGATGAGGAAACCGGTAAAAGTGGCGACCTGCTGCTGGACCGGCTGGACTTCCACCAGACACTCGGCGAGGGCTTTGACGAGCCTGCTTCCCCACGCAAAAAGAAAGCACCGGACCTGACCAAACTCTACGTCGACAATGAGACCGCCCCAGCCTATTTCAGCTTCGATACCGACTTTAACCTCACCGACCCCAGGCACCTGGCGCAGTTCTCCGCCAACAGCGGCAAGTCCAGCCATTTGATGCAACGCAACTTCGGCCAAGGCACCGTAACGGTGGTAACCGACAGCGACCTGTGGAAAACCCCAGGCATCGGCAAACACGATAACGCCTGGCTGTTGTGGTATCTCAACCGGGGTACGGATGTAACGTTGCTGTTCAACAGCGACGTGGACGACCTGCTTACCCTGTTGATGCGCAACTTCCCCCAGGCACTGGTGGCGCTCTGCGCACTGATTGCCCTGGCACTCTGGCACGCCGGCATGCGCCAGGGGCCGACCCGGGCACCCGCCCCAAAGGCTCGTCGCCAGTTACAGGAACACGTGAAGGCCAGTGCCGACTTCCTGTTGCGCCGCAGTGGCCAAGGCACGCTGCTGCACGCCTTGCAGCGTGATATCCAGCGGGCGGCACGACGGCGCCACGCTGGCTTTGAACACCTCGACAGCGACGCACAGTGGCAGGTCCTCGAACGCCTGACGCGCCAACCCTCCCACGTCATCCGCCAGGCCCTCGGCCCACTTCCGGCAAAACGGCTTACCAGCGCCGATTTCAGCCGTCAGGTGGCGAGCCTGCAAACCCTCAGGAATGCCCTATGAGTGAATTTCCCACGGCCACCGCCCCGACTGCCGAGAGCCTACAAAAGGCCAGCCAGCAGGCACAGGCTCTGCGTGTTGAACTGCGTAAGGCGGTGATTGGCCAGGACCAGGTCATCGACGACGTGCTCACCGCATTGATCGCCGGTGGTCACATACTGCTCGAAGGTGTGCCAGGGCTTGGCAAAACCCTGTTGGTTCGCGCGCTGGCCCGCTGTTTTGGTGGCGACTTTGCCCGTATCCAGTTCACCCCGGACCTGATGCCCAGCGATGTCACCGGCCACGCCGTGTACGACCTGCACAGTGAGCAATTCAAGCTGCGCAAGGGGCCGCTGTTCACCCACCTGTTGCTGGCCGATGAAATCAATCGCGCCCCCGCCAAGACCCAGGCCGCCCTGCTTGAGGCCATGCAGGAACGCCAAGTCACCCTCGAGGGCGAAGCGCTGCCCATTGGCCAACCGTTCATGGTGCTCGCGACCCAGAACCCCATCGAACAGGAAGGCACGTACCCCCTGCCCGAGGCCGAGCTGGACCGGTTCATGCTCAAAGTGCGCATGGACTACCCCGATGCGCAGCAGGAGCTGGAGATGGTCCGCGAAGTCACCCGCTCCTCCAGGGCCGACATGCTGGATGTGCAGCCACTGCGCACGGTGCTGCAGGCAGAGGACGTGTTGCAGTTGCAGCAAATTGCCAGCGAACTGCCGCTGGATGAGCAAGTCCTCGACTACGCCGTGCGCCTGGCCCGCGCCACGCGCAGTTGGCCAGGGCTGACTATCGGTGCAGGCCCGCGTGCCTCCATCGCCCTGGTTCGCGGCGCCCGCGCCCGGGCCTTGCTGCGCGGTGGCGAGTTCGTCACCCCGGACGATATCAAGGGTTGCGCCTTGGCGGTGTTGCGCCATCGCGTGCGCATCGCCCCCGAATTGGACATTGACGGCTTGGAAGTGGATCAGGTGCTCAAGCAACTGCTGGAGCAGATTCCGGCACCTCGGCAATGACTCGACCATGAAGCCGACTCGTCTGCTGCTGATCTGGCTTGGCGTCCTCCTGGGTTTGAACACCCTGTTGGGCGCGGCTACGGCGCTCCAGTTCAACGTACCCGACACGCTGCATAAAGTGGCGTGGGGCCTTTTGCTGGCGCTGTTTCTATTGGCACTGCTGGACGCCCTGCGCCTGCGGCGCCTTCCGTGCCCACGGGTGCAACGGCAGATGCCGGGTAGCCTGGCCTTGGGCCGTTGGGGTGAAGTACGCCTGACCCTTGAACATGACTTCCCGCAGCCGCTGACCGTGCAGGTATTCGACCACGCGCCTGACGGCCTGAGCGTGGAGAATATGCCGCAGCCCATCGAACTTCTGCCGGGCCAGCGAAGCGAACTGGGCTATCGATTGCGGCCCTTGCGGCGTGGGCACTTCAGTTTCAGTCGCTGTGAGATTCACTTGCCCAGCCCTTTCGGGTTGTGGTCTGCGAGGCGCTTTGTTGCAGCCCCGGATACAACGCGGGTCTACCCTGACTTTGCCCGTTTGTACGGTGCACATTTGCTGGGCGTGGACAGTTGGTTGAGCCAATTGGGGGTTCGCCAGCGCCAACGCCGGGGGTTGGGGCTGGAGTTTCATCAATTGCGCGAGTTTCGCGAGGGTGACAGCCTGCGCCAGATCGACTGGAAAGCCACCGCGCGCCAGCGCACGCCCATCGCCCGGGAATATCAGGACGAGCGCGACCAGCAGATTGTGCTCATGCTCGATTGTGGTCGGCGCATGCGCAGCCAGGACGCCGAACTCGCTCACTTCGACCACGCGCTTAATGCTTGCCTGCTGCTCAGTTACGTTGCCTTGCGCCAAGGCGATGCCGTTGGGCTGAGCACCTTTGCCTGCGACCAGCCGCGCTACCTGGCGCCCGTCAAAGGCAGCGGCCAACTCAACCTGTTACTCAATGCTGTTTACGACCTCGATACCACCCGCCGTACTGCCGACTATGCGGCCGCCGCCAGCCAATTACTGGCCCGGCAGAAACGTCGGGCATTAGTGATAGTGGTGACCAATCTTCGCGATGAAGATGATGAGGAGTTACTTGCGGCGGTCAAGCGCATCAGCCGGCAACACCGGGTGCTGGTCGCCAGCCTGCGCGAAGAGGTACTCGACCAACTGCGCCAGGCCCCTGTGCAAACCTTGCCTGAAGCGCTGGCCTACAGCGGGACTGTCGACTACCTCAACAAGAGAAACGATCTGCATGAGCGCTTGAGTGCCCACGGCTTGTCGGTGCTGGATACGCCACCCTCGGGCCTGGGGACCGCCTTGGTGACGCGTTATCTGGGTTGGAAAAAAGCCGGTGTTTTATGACTCATGCACACCACCACAAGCTCGGCTGACTTCACCCGGCCCGGGTCGGCAGCGCGCAATTCCTAGGCGGAAGCCTGCAAAGGGTCAAAGCTGAAGTAATGGCACAGGGCACTGATCAATTGCCCGTATGCCTCAGGTGCTTCGACCACGCGAAACCCCGAGTCATAGTGCTGCGGGGTGATGTCTTCATGGCTCCACAAGCACATTGCCGTGAGGTCAATGGCCTGGAACTCACCGTCTGCCATGGGGATTTTCAAACGCAGTTCAAATGCTACATCAACCATCATGGGTAATTGGCTGATCAACATCAGCCCATCTTCGGACACGTTCCCCAAGTAGCCAATAGGCTTATCCGTAAGCCGGTTGAAGACTTTCAAGAAACCAGACAACTGATGCCGCTCAATCCTTCGGTCGGTAAACATGATGAAATCGCCATCCATTGGCCATATCAGTGGCCGCGCCAGTTATTCGGAACGAACACTGAATGTTCGCTCTCCCTGGAAATTGGTGCGAATCCAGCGTGCGCTTGATCGCCCTACAGCTGCCAATCCCAAGCAATCCATCCGATTGAACATAAACTTGTACAAACGGACACTCAAAGAATAGCTTAAGACTGGCGACGGGCCAGCTATGGAATGATAAATATCATCAAAGTGATGCGGGCCGTGGCTGCGCGACGCTGGCGCCGGAGTAGTGGCCCAGTTGCTGCAGGGTGTCGAGCCGGGCACGGGCGCGGTAGGCATACTCGCTGGCCGGGTATTGATTGATGATGAACTGGTAGGTCTGCACCGCATCAACAAACAGCTTCTGGCGCTCCAGGCATTGCCCGCGCAGCATCGAAACTTCCGGTTGCACATACCGACGGGTACGGCTCTCGCGGTCCACCTGGGACAATTCCAGGGTCACGCGTGCGCAATCACCCACCCCATAGGCGCGGTAAGCGTTGTTCAAATGATGGTCCATCGACCAGCGGGTACAGCCGACGACACTGACGGCCAGGGCAGCAATGAGCAAAATTCGCATGGGGGTTCTCCTGTCTTGTGCAGTGTATCGACCCCGCGCCAAAAATCTTCAAGGGTGTTCATCTATTCAATTGGAGCTAAAACAAGCGAATCTTCGATAAGTAGTGCAAACGAACAATGACTACAACCAAAGAGCATAGTAGCCTTCCTCAGCGCTTGAACTCAGGAGTCTGTGCATGTCCGTCCGTCGTACCAAAATCGTCGCCACCCTTGGCCCGGCCAGTAACTCGCCGGAAGTCCTCGAACAGCTGATTCTGGCTGGTTTGGACGTTGCCCGTCTGAACTTCTCCCACGGCACCCCGGACGAGCACAAGGCTCGCGCCAAGCTGGTGCGTGACCTGGCCGCCAAGCACGGCCGCTTCGTGGCACTGCTGGGTGACCTGCAAGGCCCGAAAATCCGTATCGCCAAATTCGCCAACAAGCGCATCGAGCTGAAGATCGGTGACAAGTTCACCTTTTCCACCAGCCATTCGCTGACCGAAGGCAACCAGGAAGTCGTGGGTATCGACTACCCGGACCTGGTCAAGGACTGCGGCGTCGGCGACGAACTGCTGCTGGATGACGGCCGCGTGGTCATGCGCGTCGACACCGCCACCTCGACGGAGCTGAACTGCACCGTGATCATCGGTGGCCCGCTGTCCGACCACAAAGGCATCAATCGTCGCGGCGGTGGCCTGACGGCGCCGGCCCTGACTGAAAAAGACAAGGCCGACATCAAGCTCGCCGCCGAAATGGAAGTGGACTACCTCGCCGTGTCCTTCCCGCGCGACGCTGCAGACATGGAATACGCCCGCAAGCTACGCGACGAAGCCGGCGGTACTGCCTGGCTGGTGGCCAAGATCGAACGCGCCGAAGCCGTGGCCGATGACGAAACCCTCGACGCCCTGATCAACGCTTCCGACGCCGTGATGGTTGCCCGTGGCGACCTGGGCGTGGAAATCGGTGACGCCGAGCTGATCGGTATCCAGAAGAAGATCATTCTGCACGCACGCCGCCACAACAAGGCCGTGATCGTGGCGACCCAGATGATGGAGTCGATGATCCAGAACCCGATGCCGACCCGTGCCGAAGTGTCCGACGTGGCCAACGCCGTGCTCGACTACACCGACGCCGTGATGCTCTCGGCTGAAAGTGCTGCCGGCCCTTACCCGCTGGAAGCTGTGCAGGCCATGGCGCGTATCTGCGTCGGTGCCGAAAAGCACCCGACCAGCAAGACCTCCAGCCACCGTATCGGCAAAGTGTTCGAAAGCTGCGACCAGAGCATCGCCCTGGCTGCCATGTACACCGCCAACCACTTCCCGGGCGTGAAAGCGATCATTGCCCTGACCGAAAGTGGCTACACCCCGCTGATCATGTCGCGTATCCGTTCGTCGGTGCCGATCTACGCGTTCACCCCACACCGCGAAGCCCAGGCCCGCGCGGCGTTGTTCCGTGGCGTGTACACCATTCCGTTCGATCCGGCTTCGCTGGCACCGAACGAAGTGAGCCAGAAGGCGATCGACGAACTGGTCAAGCGTGGCGTCGTAGAGAAAGGCGACTGGGTCATCCTGACCAAGGGCGACAGCTACCACACCACCGGTGGCACCAATGGCATGAAGATCCTGCACGTGGGCGACCCGCAGTTCTGAGTGACACGCTGAAAAACAAAAGCCCCGCCATGTGAATGGCGGGGCTTTTTGTATTTAAAGGCCTGGAGATCTGTTGAATCAAAGGGCCTCATCGCAGGCAAGCCAGCTCCCACAGTTGACCGCATTCCAATGTGGGAGCTGGCTTGCCTGCGATGGCGTCATCAGCGCCGGGTGATAAACCCCGACAACGCCGCAATCGCCTCAGGCGACTTCAAGCGCTGTACAAACAACGCCCCCTCGTCCTCAATCACCTGCCGCAACTGTTCACGGTCGACACTTTTCATCAGCTGCTTGCTGACCTGCACCGCGCCCGGCGCCAGGGTTTCAAAGCGCTGCGCAACTTCCCGCGCCTTGGCCAGCGCCGCTTCACCACTACCCATCGCCTCAGTGGCAATTCCCCACGCGGCCGCCTGCTCGCCGGTAAAACCTTCGCCCAACAGCAACAATTCAGCCGCTTTGGCATGCCCCAGCAGCCGAGGCAGGATCAGGCTGGAGCCAAATTCCGGGCACAGCCCCAGGTTGACGAACGGCATGCGCAAACGCGCATCGCGGCTGATATACACAAGGTCGCAATGCAGTAGCAGAGTCGTACCGATACCGACCGCCGCACCCGCCACCGCCGCGATCACCGGCTTGCGGCAGTTGAGCAGGCTTTGCATGAAGTGAAACGGCGGGCTGTCCAGATTACTGGGCGGCTGTTCGAGGAAGTCGGCGATGTCGTTGCCGGCGGTAAAACATTCATTGCTGCCCTGTATCAGCACCGCCCGGATACCTGAATCCGCATCAGCCTGTTCCAGCGCCTCAGCCAGTTGGGTGTACATCGCGCGGGTCAGGGCATTTTTCTTGTCGGGGCGATTGAGCTGCAGGGTCAGCAGCCCGCCTTCGCGTTGCAGCAGGATGGCGTCGGTCATGGCGAATCTCGCGGCTGGAAAAATCAGCGCTCAACCACGCGGCAGGAACACATCGGCCAGCAGTTGATTGCGCGGCAATCCCGCCAGGAACAGGCGTTTGGAAAACGCCTCGACATTGGCAGGGTGCCCGCAGAGTAAGGCCAGAGTTTGCCGTGAAACAAGCCGCAGTTGCGCCAATGCCTGGGCCGACTCCGCCGCCGTCCACAGCTCCACAGTCAGGTTCGCGTGCTGCGCAGCCAACGCCGCCAGGGGCTCGGCCAGATAATGCCCATCGGCATCATGGGCCAGGTGAATCACGCGGATGGCGCCTTGGTGATCCTGGCGCAGCGCCTCGCGCAGCACGCCCCATAACGGCCCAAGCCCCGTGCCGGACGCCAGCAGCCACAGTGGCCGCGATTGCCAGTCAGGATCATATTGCAGCGCCCCGCCCCGCAACTCACCCAGCCGCAGGCCGTCGCCCACCTGTAGTTGCCGGGCAATATCGCTGAATTCACCGGGCAGACGGCAATCGAGATGAAACTCCAAAAACGGGTCTTCCTGAGGCAAGCTGGCCAACGAATACGGGCGCGCCACCTGCCCCGCCCACAGCACCAGATGCTGCCCGGCCCGATAACGCAGGCCACGTTCGGGTTGCAGGCGCAGGCGCAGCACCTCGGGGTTCAACCAGTCGACGCCCACCACTTGCGCGGGCAAGCCATCGTGCAGCGGGTCAAATGCTTCAACCTGTAAATCTGCGACAACCTCACACTGGCAGGCCAGACGCCAACCGTCCTGACGTTGCGCCGAGCTCAAGGCATCAGGCTGCTTATCCACAACCTCACCCTGGCAACGCACCAGGCACGCATGGCAACTGCCCGCCCGGCAACTGTAGGGCACAGCCACGCCCGCCTGATTCAAGGCATCCAGCAGGTTGCTGCCGGTGGCTACCGACCAGTGGCGTTCGCCGACGTGCAGTTCAGGCATATAAAGGCTCAATCAGAAGGGACCCGCACAGGGAATCATGCCTGCGACAGTTTGACCATAGTCGGGTGTATCGGCCACCGCGTCGGGTTATACTGCCGCGCCTTTTTAGCGTCGCGCCTTGCACCACTGTGGCGTGCCTTGGAAAGGTGGTTTCAGCCGACCGATGCAACACTGAAGCCACCTTTATTGAATGTTCCCTTATAGAGGAGCGCGACTCATGACCGTGATCAAGCAAGACGACCTGATTCAGAGCGTTGCCGACGCCCTGCAATTCATTTCCTACTACCACCCCGTTGACTTCATCCAGGCCATGCACGAAGCCTACCTGCGCGAAGAATCGCCGGCAGCCCGTGACTCCATCGCCCAGATCCTGATCAACTCGCGCATGTGTGCCACCGGCCATCGCCCGATCTGCCAGGACACCGGTATCGTGACCGTGTTCGTGCGCGTGGGCATGGATGTACGTTGGGACGGCGCCACCATGGGCCTGGACGACATGATCAACGAAGGCGTGCGTCGCGCCTACAACCTGCCGGAAAACGTCCTGCGCGCCTCCATCCTGGCCGACCCGGCCGGTGCGCGTAAAAACACCAAGGACAACACCCCGGCCGTAATCCACTACTCCATCGTCCCGGGTAACACCGTGGAAGTGGACGTGGCAGCCAAGGGCGGCGGTTCCGAGAATAAGTCGAAAATGGCCATGCTCAACCCGTCCGACTCGATCGTCGACTGGGTGCTCAAGACCGTTCCGACCATGGGCGCCGGCTGGTGCCCACCGGGCATGCTCGGCATCGGCATCGGCGGCACCGCCGAGAAAGCTGCGGTAATGGCCAAAGAAGTGTTGATGGAGTCCATCGACATTCACGAGCTGAAAAAGCGCGGCCCGCAGAACCGTATCGAAGAGATGCGTCTGGAGCTGTTCGAGAAGGTCAACCAACTGGGCATCGGCGCCCAGGGCCTGGGTGGCCTGACCACCGTGCTCGACGTGAAAATCATGGACTACCCGACCCACGCAGCCTCGCTGCCGGTGTGCATGATCCCCAACTGCGCCGCCACCCGTCACGCGCACTTTGTGCTCGACGGTTCGGGCCCGGCGTCGCTGGAAGCGCCACCGCTCGACGCCTACCCGGAAATCGTCTGGGAAGCCGGCCCGTCGGCTCGCCGCGTCAACCTCGACACCCTGACCCCGGAAGAAGTGCAGAGCTGGAAGCCGGGCGAAACCGTGTTGCTCAACGGCAAGATGCTCACTGGCCGCGACGCGGCGCACAAGCGCATGGTCGAAATGCTCAACAAGGGCGAAACCCTGCCGGTGGACCTCAAGGGTCGCTTCATCTACTACGTCGGCCCGGTTGATCCGGTGCGCGAAGAAGTGGTTGGCCCGGCTGGCCCGACCACGGCCACGCGGATGGACAAGTTCACCCGTCAGATCCTCGAGCAAACCGGCCTGTTGGGCATGATCGGCAAATCCGAGCGCGGCCCTACCGCTATCGAAGCGATCAAGGACCACAAAGCCGTGTACCTGATGGCCGTGGGCGGCGCTGCTTACCTGGTGGCGCAAGCCATCAAGAAGTCGCGCGTTGTCGCGTTTGCCGAACTGGGCATGGAAGCGATCTACGAGTTCGACGTCAAAGACATGCCGGTCACCGTTGCGGTAGATAGCAAGGGCGAATCCGTGCACATCACCGGTCCTGCCATCTGGCAGAAAAAGATCAGTGAAAGCCTGGCGGTAGAAGTGCAGTAAGCACTTCCCCGCAAGGATAAAGGCGACTGCGGCCCCACGGCCCAGTCGCTTTTTTTATGCTGAATTCGATCATGTGGGAGCTGGCTTGCCTGCGATGGCCGCACCGCGTTTTTTCAGTTACACCGAGGTGAAACCATCGCAGGCAAGCCAGCTCCCACAGAAATTCCACTTGCCACAAGTTTGCGGCCGCTCATGCTATGGTGCTTGCCCCTTACCGCGCCTGTTCATCACCGTATGATCGTGATCCCTCGCCCCCTGCGACTGACTTTCTACTCGCTGTTGATCATCGCCGGCGCCGTGCTGGCCGCCGCCTTGGCCACCCGCCATGCCGAACGCCAAGCCTTGGTGGATGACGCCGCTCGCGCCAATCAGCAACTGGCGCTGTATGCCAATTCCTTGCACACCCTGATCGAACGTTACCGCGCCCTGCCCGCCGTACTGGCGCTGGATTCGGAAATGATCAGCGCCCTCAAAGCCCCGCTGGACGCCGCCACCCAGGACTTGCTCAACCGCAAGCTGGAGCGCATCAACGGCGCCGCGCAGTCTTCCACCCTGGAACTGATGGACCGTAACGGCCTGGCCGTGGCCGCCAGTAACTGGAACCTGCCCAGCAGTTATGTCGGGCACAACTACGCGTTTCGTCCGTATTTCAGCCAGACCAAAAGCCAGGGCACCGGGCGTTTTTATGCGGTGGGGGTGACCACCGGCATTCCGGGTTATTTCCTCTCCAGCGCCGTGGTCGATGAGCGCGAACAGTTCCTCGGCGCCATGGTGGTGAAGCTGGAATTCCCCGAGCTTGAGCGCGAATGGGCTCAAGGCAACGACCTGCTGCTGGTCAGCGATGCGCGGGGCATCGTGTTTATCGCCAACCAGCCGGGCTGGCGTTACCGTAACTTGCGCCCCCTGTCGGTTAATGACCTTGCCGAACTCAAGGCGACTCGCCAATACGACAAGAAACAGCTGCAGCCGCTGGACACTCAGACGCTGCAGCGCTTTGACGAAAACAGCCACCTGATGCGTGTCAACGGCCCCGACGGCAACGCCCGTTACATCTGGGAATCCCTGCCGCTCAAAGCCGAAGGCTGGACCTTGCACCTGCTGCGCAAACCGCAGTTCGCTTTTGAAGACCAACGCAACGCCGGCCTTGCCGCCGCCGGTTCATGGCTGGCGCTGGTGTTCCTGCTGCTGTTCCTGAATCAACGCTGGCGCCTGGCCCGCTTGCGCCAACGCAGCCGCGAAGAGCTTGAACAGCTTGTCGAAGAGCGCACCCAGGCGCTGCGCACTGCGCAGGACGGCCTGGTGCAGTCGGCCAAGCTGGCGGCCCTGGGGCAAATGTCCGCAGCCCTCGCCCATGAAATCAACCAGCCACTGACCGCCCAGCGCATGCAGTTGGCGACCTTGCGCCTGCTGCTCGATCACGGCCGCGTGGACGATGCCTATAAGGCACTGACGCCGCTGGACGACATGCTCACACGCATGGCGGCGCTCACCGGCCACCTCAAGACCTTCGCGCGCAAGAGCCCCAGCGGCCTGCGTGAGCGGCTGGATTTGGCCACGGTGGTCGACCAATCCTTGCACCTGCTCGACGCCCGTCTGCGCGATGAAAGCATTGGTGTGGTGCTGGACCTCAGCCGCCCTGCCTGGGTGCGTGGTGACGCGATCCGCCTGGAGCAAGTGCTGATCAACCTGCTACGCAATGCGCTGGACGCCATGGCCGACAAACCGCGCAAACGCCTGGAAATCCGCCTGCACGCCGACCAACAACTGTGGCAACTGACCGTCAGCGACAGCGGCGGCGGGATTGCCGAAGCGCATCTGAACAGCGTGTTCGATCCATTTTTCACCACCAAACCCGTGGGCGACGGGCTTGGTTTGGGGTTGGCCGTGTCCTATGCCATCGTGCATGAACTGGGCGGGCGCCTGCTCGCCGGCAACCGTGGCGACGGCGCGGTATTTACCCTGACCTTGCCTATCGCGCTGGAGACGCCCGACCTATGTTGAACGCAGTGATTGTGGTGGATGACGAGGCGAGTATTCGCTCCGCCGTCGAACAGTGGTTGAGCCTGTCGGGGTTTGAAGTGCAGTTGTTCAGTCGCGCCGAAGAATGCCTGGCACATCTGCCCAAGGACTTTCCTGGCGTCATTTTGAGCGACGTGCGCATGCCCGGCCTCAGCGGCCTGGAACTGCTGGCCGAAGTGCAGCGGCGTGACGCCGACTTGCCGGTGATCTTGCTCACCGGCCATGGCGATGTACCGATGGCCGTGGAAGCCATGCGTGACGGTGCCTACGACTTTCTGGAAAAGCCCTTCAGCCCGGACGCACTGCTCAACAGCCTGCGCCGCGCCTTGGACAAACGCGGGTTGATCCTGGAAAACCGCCGCCTGCATCAACAGGCCGACCATCGGGCGCAGCTGGAATCGAGCCTGCTCGGCGTGTCCCGTGGTTTGCAGACCCTGCGCCGCCAAGTGCTGGACCTGGCCAGCTTGCCGGTCAATGTGCTGATCCGTGGCGAAACCGGCAGCGGCAAGGAACTGGTCGCGCGCTGCCTGCATGATTTTGGCCCTCGGGCGAAAAAGCCATTTGTCGCACTCAACTGCGCGGCCATCCCCGAGCAGCTGTTTGAAGCCGAGCTGTTCGGCCACGAAAGCGGCGCGTTCACCGGCGCCCAGGGCAAACGCATCGGCAAGCTGGAATATGCCCACGGCGGCACGCTGTTCCTGGATGAAATCGAAAGCATGCCGCTGGCCCAGCAGGTCAAATTGTTGCGGGTGTTGCAGGAACAGAAACTGGAGCGGCTTGGCTCCAACCAAAGTATCCATGTGGACTTGCGCATCATTGCCGCCACCAAGCCCGACCTGCTCGAAGAGGCCCGCGCCGGGCGTTTTCGCGAAGACCTGGCGTACCGTTTGAACGTCGCACAACTGCGCCTGCCGCCCTTGCGCGAACGGCGTGAAGATATTCCGCTGCTGTTCGACCACTTTGCCCAAAGCGCCGCCGAGCGCCTGGGCCGCAGCGCCGAACCGTTGAGCGGCGCGCAACTGGGGCGCCTGCTCAGCCATGACTGGCCGGGCAATGTGCGCGAGCTGGCCAACGTCGCCGAACGCCAGGTGCTGGGCCTGGGTGAACCGGAGCCGGAAGGCGTCGAGGCCGGGCAATCCCTGGCGGCGCAGCAGGAGGCGTTCGAGGCGCATTGCCTCAAGGCTGCGTTGACACGGCACAAAGGCGATATCAAGGCGGTGTTGGCCGAGCTGCAACTGCCGCGCCGTACCTTGAATGAAAAGATGCAGCGGCATGGGTTGGTGCGGGAGATGTTTTTCTAGGCTGACGTTTGTATCGCCTTTCAGGACGCCTTCGCGAGCAAGCCCGCTTGTGTCTTGATCTGGGAATAAACTCTGTGGTGAGAGGGGTGGATGGCAAGCTGTGAGTCCGCGGTGCTAGAAGCACGAG